>CAZKYA010000077.1:0-9403 GCA_964556725.1 uncultured Pirellulales bacterium | reverse complement strand
GGTTAAAATGAAAGGAGTCGTGCAATGGCAAAGAAGAAAAGAAAAAAATTCGTCAAGGGCCCGTGGTCGAAGAGCGACATAAACCTGCTCAAGAAACTCTTCCCGGATAATCCCACGGCCAGGATAGCTGCGAAATTGGGACGCCCGCTCGATGCAGTAAAAAAGAAGGCCTCCAGAATGAGGCTTCGCAAGTCAAAGAAATACCTGAAGTCTCTTGGCAGAAAGTAATTGGTTCCCCAACACTTTTTAGCGTTTGGAGGTCCTCAGCAGCAAAGCCGCTTCTTTAGATGTGACGGTGATAGAGGATTATGTTTTTGCGCTTTTAGAAATTCCATAAGCGCCGAATACCCACAAAAAAGGGGGCTAAAGGCTTCGGAGCAACTGTTGTGTTTGATTTTTAGCTGAGCTTGACACCTTCGGGATAAAGTTGCGCAGACAATAAACACTTTTGTGCACTTGTGCATATATTTTTTAAGAATTCTCTACTCGGCATTTAGGATTCTCACTCTAAATCCTTGACATACACAGCGGATGTTGATATTTTGACGGGGTAGTTTTACGTTTTATTGATTCTTGTTAGTCAGGAGGTTAATTTGAGAGTTCTATCGGGCATACAACCATCAGGTCGGCTTCATATTGGTAACTACTTCGGTGCAATTCGGCAGCACCTGGAGTTTCAGGCCGAGCATGACTGCTTTTATTTCATCGCCGACTACCATGCCCTTACCAGCAACCCTTCTCCGGCTGATATTGCCCGGCATACGCTCGATGTCGCAATGGATTACATCGCTTTAGGCCTGGATACCGGGAAGACTGTTTTCTGGCGACAATCCGATGTGCCTGAGGTTACGGAACTTACGTGGCTTCTTTCCTGCATAACTCCGATGGGCCTTCTGCAGAGATGCACAAGCTATAAGGACAAAGTTGCTCAGGGTCTCAGCCCTAATCACGGCCTGTTCGCATATCCGGTTCTCCAGGCAGCAGATATCCTGATATACAAATCGGATTTAGTGCCTGTGGGCGCCGACCAGAAACAGCACATTGAGGTTACGCGTGACATCGCCATCCGATTCAATAATGCCTATGGCGAAATCTTCACTGTGCCGGCCGAACACATCATCGAATCCGTAGCTGTCATTCCGGGCATCGATGGGCAAAAGATGAGCAAAAGCTATGGAAATACTATCGAGATATTTGAGCCGGAAAAGAATGTCAGAAAAAAAATTATGCGTATTGTTACCGACTCAACGCCGGTCGAAGAACCCAAGGACCCGGATAAATGTAATGTTTTTGCCCTTTTGAAGTTAGTTGCCTCGCAGGACGAGTTAGCTGAGTGGGAAAACAGATACCGCAATGGCGGTATGGGTTATAGCGAGGCCAAAAAACGTTTGGCTGAGCTGATGATAGACTTTTTCAAGCCGTTTAGACAAAAAAGAGCTGAACTCGAAGGCAATATCGATTATGTCAAAGGAGTTCTGGCCGATGGTGCTAAGAAAGCAAGGGTCATAGCCGCCGAAACGCTTGCTCAGGTCCGAAAGGCCATGGGGCTGGGAGCTTAACCGTGGCTGATAAGCTTGTTACAATTGCGCAGTTTGCAAATTACATCGAAGCGGAGATGGCTAAACAACTGCTTGCTGATTACGGAATCAAAGCAGTTGCCACTGACGAGAACACTTCAAATATATACTCGGTACCTGCTATAGCGAGACCGGAACTTCAGGTTCTTCAGAGCCAGGCCGAAGAGGCAAGAGAAATCCTGGAATCTCATAGAGAGTCCGTCGATTCGGAATCGGATGAAATACAGGAGCAGTAGTTGGTTGATTATCGTGTAAATCTTGACATATTTGCAGGGCCTCTGGACTTACTTTTGTATCTGGTCCGCAAAGAGGAAGTGGATATTTACGATATTCCAATCGCCAAGATAACCGACCAGTATATCCACTATATAGAGATGCTAAAGAGTCTTGATATCGACTTGGCTGGCGATTTTCTGGTGATGGCAGCAACCTTAATGCAGATAAAATCTGCAATGCTGTTGCCGCAGGCGGAACCGGACCAATTAGGTGTTGAGGATTTGGCTGACCCCCGTACGGAACTCATCCGCCAGCTTCTGGAATACAAGAAGTTCAAAGATGCCGCTAATCTCCTTGAGGCCGCCGCTGACGAACATAAAGAGCGTTTCACTCGCCCTGACAGCATTATCGAACGATTAAAGCCCGATGCTGAACCCGAGATTGACATTGAACAGGTGAGCGTCTGGGACCTGCTCGGGGCCTTTGGCTCGATATGTAAGGCAACGGGTTCACTGGCTGACATTAGTCACATCAAGGACGACACACCCATTGATTTGTATCAGATAGAGGTTCTGCACCGGCTGCAGGCAGAAGGGCCGATGACTTTTGAGCGCATATTCGAGTCTGGAACCAATCGTGCGGTGATGATTGGATTATTCCTGGCGCTCTTGGAATTGATTCGAGAGGAATTAGTCTGGGCTAAACAAGCGAAATCTTCGCCTTCCATATATTTACGGCCATTAACTGAGGAGCCCGCAGAGGAAGCGGTGCAAAAGGCCATCATTGCCTTGGCTGAGGCCGAAAGCAAAAGCTCTATTCAAACTGCACAAAAGCAGCCACCTATCCCAATTACCGAAGTGTCATCCAAAACCAAACCTATTGCTTCATCTGATAAGCAAAAAATAGAACCTGCCAAAGACTATAAATAATAAACAGATGACAGAGGACGGACGACAGGGAAGAAGGGGACCGGGATATCAGGGGATTAGTTGATTAGCGAATTAGTTAATTAGCGAGAGGATACCGGATACCCGCGAGCTGGTGAGTGATGAGCAAGAGATTACCAATTAACTATTTAACTCCACAATTGTTTCCGTTGGGCCGAGCAGTTTATAATTTATAACGTATTCCCCGCCAGCAGATAGTTTTGCCGAAGGCCGAAGAGATAATAAAAACTAACAAGAGTAGCGACCATAGCCAGGATAAAAATATGTCAGCAACACAAGCAGCCTTCATCGCTCGTCTCTCATCTCTCGTCACTTGTCCCTCGTATGTGAGCAATTTCTCCGCCATCCTTTGGCGCAATATTGCCCGTATCAATTGACCTGCGAAAAAGACAATCGGGACAGCAGCGAAAAGTGTCAGGTTTTTGTCTGCGATAATTGCGGCGTAAATGGCCAGAGCTGCACCAGCCCATAGACCCAATACCGAATATAAACTGCTGAATAATCCAAACCACCATGTTCCGGGGCTGCTTACCCGGGTGATTAGGAATTGCCGCCGGCCAAATTCAAAAAGCTCACTCCAGGTAGCGGATTCATACGAAGCCACCAGACAGGCAGGAACGAAGTCCACTTTCATACCGGCTTTTTTAACGGCATAAGTTAGCGACAAATCATCACTGAGAGTTTTTGGCCAGATTTTATCAAGACCTACTTTGCGAAAGACATCGATGCGGGTAGCCATAGACCCACCCCAGGCCACATTGAAGTGAGTGTTGCCGAGCAGTTGAGCGACCTTGGCGTTTACTGCCGATAAAGCCAGGCTGGCCAGGTTGAGCTTTGCCGGTATAAACCAACGATAACCGCTGGCGGCACCATATCTATATTTTCGCAAAGGCCAAATCAGGTGACTTAGCCAGTCGCTACGCACACAGACATCGGAATCAGCGAAGGCAAGGATTTCAACGTCATCACTGATTTTCTTGTAGCAGTGGAGCAAATTATGGATTTTTTGACTGCATTTTTGCCGCTGGTCTATTTTTCCAGCAACCAGTATTTGTATGTCTTTGGCCGTTGAGGTCTGACTAAGTCGGGCTTTCAGTTTACATAGCTCGTTATAGGCCGGGTCCTCCTGGTCAGCGACCACAAACCACAATAGATAATTTTCGTAATCCTGATTAAAAAATGAGGTGATATTTTTTTCAAAAGCGGGGTCCAGACCCTTACACGGCACAATCAATACGACCCGCAACTTTTGCCATGACCGCTTTTTTTTGTACTTTCCCAGTGCAAAGCGATAATTCCTATACGCCTGGAACAGAAATAGTAATTGCGAGACGACTGCCGCCAATGCAATATAATAATACCAATCCATTTTCATATCTCGTGGTTGCGTCTATGTGTAAATGCGTTGATGCGTTAACTCATTCATTGTTCACGATATACGCTTTTATGGTATAGACGCCAATGGCACTATGGAATCGATTAGCTGCTCAACAGTGTAAGATTTTGTCAGGTCAACAAGGAGAAGACAACCATGACTATGGTCGGAGGCAATAATTATGAGATTTTTACCTGCTCGGCTCCATCCCTGCTGTTGTGCTTGATGGCCAAGAATAAAAATATCAACATCGAAGAGGTCAGCCATCTTATCGAGCAGAGACTGACTGTGATTTCTGCCCCAAGTTAAAAGATAAGCTGACCCCGGCTTCGCCAAGTCTTCGGGTTTAAGCTGTCTATCCAGAATTTCTCGGTCGAATTTATCAGCGAAACGGTCGCTTGGAAGCGAGTGAGAAATCCATATCCTCGTGTCACATCTGACTGCTAATGGCATTGAAAATAAAAATTGTTTCATCGCCAATATAATCTCACTGCTATCATCTTTGAATTCGCGTTCAATGGCACTGCGCATCACACGGTTCATCTCTTTACCGTTTTTTAAGACTTCCCCGTCGTTGATGAAAGCCGTAGCGTGGTTGCTCATAATGATATGGACACGGTCAGAAAAATCCAACTTATAGCGGACAACATCAAACAATAATTTATAAGACAAACAGCCGCCGTGTGGGTCCTCAGGCCCGCCGTGTATAATTTCCTGCAGTATGACATGCCGGTCGGGATTGTTGTTCAGGTCGGCGAACGCAACTATTTTTTCGAAATTTCGCCGATGTCCGTGAATATCGCCTGCTATTATCAAACTGCCCTCAGAAGGCAGACAAATCAAATTACCATGTCGGAACCTGTCTGCATTGTTGGCTTCCACGCCTTTATTCAGCAAATCAATTATTGTCTGAGGCATTTTTACTTGTTCTTATCTTGCCCCCAAATATGCTGTGAACCATCAGGTCCAGCCGCGATATAACCGTCATCATATCACGTGGACGTCGGGTGGGGTCATCTTCAATACAGTCCATTACAAGTTTCGAGATTCCTGTCGGTAGCTGTTTTTTTATTTCGTGTGGTGCCAGCCGGGTCTGGGGTATGGGCAGGCCAAGACTGTTGGTTTTTGGTATCAAAGTCGGGATATTCTTTCCGGTAAGGGCCCAGTACATTGTCGCGCCCAGATTAAAGATATCGGTTTTTGGGCCAAGAGGTTTACGCTTAACCTGTTCAGGTGCAATGTAGTCGGGCGTGCCCTGAATTCTCGGTTTTGTCGTGCCGATTTTACAGCTCTGGCCAAGGTCTATAATTTTGATTGAGCCGGACTTGCTTAGAAGGATATTATTCGGCTTTATATCACAGTGGACAAATCCTTCTCTGTGCATAGCTTGAAGGCCGTTTGCTACCATTCTGAATACCAGAAGCACATCACCCAAGCTCAAAGTGGAGCTGTCTTCGAGAGTATTGCCGTCAAATAGTTCCATAGAAAGCAGCAGCTCTTTTACCTTAAACATACTGCGGATTTTTTTTAATTTATAACACTTACGGACATATGGATGGTCAATCCGCCGGGCCACTTTATATTCGGTCTCTGTCTGCTCGAAGATTCTTGTATCTTCCGGCCTTTCAAATATAACTCGTTTTAGAGCTACTGTGGTATTGTCATGCTGGTCGGTTGCCTCATAGATTGTGCTGCGAGCGCCGGTTCCAATCCGTTTTACTATGCTAAAACCACCAACATTGAGTATATCTTTAGCCATATTAGTAGCAATAACCTGGAACTTAATAATCTATCGACATTTCACCATAATAGATATAAAATGCGCCAAACGGTTATTTTTTTTCCGCTGATTCTGTATTTTAGGCAGTAGAATTACTATTGATATAAGACGCAAAACAGAAAAAAACCTACAATGTTTTCTAAAACTGCCCAAAAATTATATAGAAAATATTTTTATATGGAGCAGCAAACCAGATTTATTTAAGCTTTGTAAGTTTACAATATAATCGGTGACTTATCCAGTATTACAATGATTTTTTTGTGGTGTCAACTTGAAAAAAAGTCCGTCTTGACAAGGGGGAGCGGCTGACCTGTATTGTGCACTTTCGTGATAAAAAGTTCGCTGGTTTTAGCGAGAATACCAAAAGTTCGGCGAGCTTTTCTCTATCGAACGTCTTATTGGCGCATTTGCCATCAACCAAATGGAGGACGGGAAAAACTCCAAAAAAGCGTTTTTTTCGTCAGAGCCAATTGCGAAAAATAACTAATCGTGAAAAATTTTTATTGCAATATGTGCCGATATTGTTAAAATATGGTTTTTAGGTGTGTTGGAGCACTGTAGTTATGAAAAAAGAGATACATCCAGAGTACAATAAAGTGCTGGTTCATTGCGGCTGTGGCAACACGTTCGAGACCCGCAGCACGGCAAAAGAAATCCACGCAGAGATATGCTCGATGTGCCATCCGTTCTATACCGGCAAGCAAAAATATGTCGATACCGCCGGCCGAATAGAGCGATTCCAAAAGAAATACGGCAAAAGTTACGTCAAAGGGACCAAGAAAGACCAGCAACAATAGCTGGCTCTTCAGGTTACAACTCGGGCTCCTGTTCCGACAAAATCGGGATAGGGGCTTTTGCTCTTTTGGTCAGACCCAAACAGTTTTTGCAGTGGCAGCACAATGGCTTTGGGATACCATTTTGCACCTTTAACATTCTATATTTATGGCCGAGAAAAAAGATAGTTTGCTGACAAAACTCGATGAACTTGAGGCGCGTTTTCGTGAAATCGAAAAGCAGATTGCCGATATGGCAGTTGCCGGCAATTCAGCCAAACTGATAGAGCTATCCAAAGAACAGGGCAAGCTAAAAGCAATAATTACCAAATATCGAGAGTACAAAACAATAATGGCCGGCATTGAAGATGCCAGGCAGATACTAACAGACAGCAAAGTTGACGAAGATTTCAGAACGCTGGCTACAGAAGAGATTCAGCAGCTTGAAGCTAAAAAGAACGCGCTGCTTGAGGACATCCAAAATACCCTGGTAATGTCCGATGAGATGGGTATAGATTCGGTGATAATGGAAATACGAGCAGGCACCGGCGGCGAGGAGGCGGCACTGTTTGCCCGCGATTTATACAATATGTATGTGAAATATGCTGATAGCCGCAAATGGAAGGTCGAACAGCTCAGCTTTAGTGCTACAGGGACGGGTGGCTTTCGCGAAGTTATATTCAACGTTAAGGGTGAGGGTGTGTGGTCCGAGCTGGGCTATGAGGGTGGCGGCCACCGTGTTCAGCGGATTCCACAGACCGAATCACAGGGCAGAATTCACACCTCGGCTGCAACGGTGGCAGTGTTGCCTGAGCCACAGGAGATAGATATTCAGATAAACCCCAACGACGTCGTCGAACATGTCAGCAGGGCCGGCGGACCCGGCGGCCAAAATGTCAACAAGGTCAGCAGCGCCATCAAGCTCGACCATATACCGACGGGTATCAGCGTCAATATGCGGGATGAAAAAAGCCAGCACAAAAACCGCGCCAAGGCGTGGAGAGTTCTAAGAAGCAGGATTTACGAACACTACCAGAGCAAAGAAATGGCCGAGCGCGATTTGAAGCGCAAGACTATGATTGGCTCAGGCGACAGGTCTGGTAAAATCAGGACGTATAATTTTCCGCAAAATCGTGTGACCGACCACAGAATCAACCTCTCCCTTTATAACCTTGATAGGATAATAGCCGGCGATATGGGCGAGCTTATTGCGGCGCTAAAAGATTACGATAGAGAGCAAAGATTGAAAAATCTTTGAGGTGTGTTTCCTGATGGGTATCTATTTTGAGATATGAGATGCGAGATAAGAGATGATAGTCGTTGTTACCGGGATGGTTGGCGTTGACAAGAAAAGCTATCTTCAGAAAGTATGTCAATTCGCCGCTGAGAAAGGTAAAGAGGTAATGCTGTGCAATGTCGGTGATATGATGTACGCCGAAGCACCTGATATTCCAGCCGGTAAAATCCTTGATATACCAATGAAGCGGCTAAGCTCTCTTCGCCGCAGTGTCTTCAAAGACATCATCGCAAAGGCCCAAAAAGTCCCAAACCTCATAGTCAATACTCACGCAACTTTTCGCTGGAGACATGGTTTGTTTCCAGCGGTGGACTTCGACCAGATGCGGCAGCTCGGTGCCGATATGTATATCTGCCTGATTGATGGTGTCATCGCTCTGCACAGCCGGCTCATCGATGAGCACTCTATCGAACATTCCCTGAAAGACCTGATTGTCTGGCGGGAAGAGGAAATTATCGGCACGGAAATGCTCTGTAAAGGTGTTAATGAGGCAGCTACCTTTTATTGTCTTGCCCGTGGAGCCGAAGAGCAAACTACAAAAACATTTTATAAACTTGTCTTTGACCGCTCACGCAAAAAGGCATATCTAAGTTTCCCAATGACCCACGTTACCGATATGGAGGATATTCAGGAAGAAATCAAGGAATTTCGGCGATTGATGAAAGGGTTTTTCACCTGCTTCGACCCTGCTGATTTGGAAGAATCGTATCTGCCGCATTACGCCCGGCAGGCGAGCCGAAGAGGGTTAAATTTCGTCGAGGTCACAGCGCTCGGACAGAAAGTGCGATTGGATTTGAATGAGGTTCAGCAAATCGAACGCGATATTAACAGTCAGATATACGCCCGCGACTTTATGCTCATTGACCAGGCGGATATGATAGTAAGCTATATCCCGACGTTGGCCGATGGACGAGCCGTAATATCCAGCGGCGTTGAGAGAGAACTCCAGCATGCCCACGAAGCAGCCAAAGAAGTTTACGTCATCTGGACGGCAAAGCAGACCCCTTCGGTTTTTGTCACCCAGACAGCAACAAAAGTCTTTACGGACACCAACGATGCAATGGAATTCTTCAAAAAGAAAAAATACGCAAATTTAGACTAAGGACAAATAAAGATTGAACACAGATAACTATATTGTACTTGCTTTAATTATAACGAACTTAGCTGCTGGTTTTGGCTGCGCTATCCCCATCGCCCGCAGCATCAGAAAAGTAACCGACAGGATGGAGAAATTTTTTCGCTACTTTGCAATGCTTGTCGGTATATATTTTGTCGAATGTGTCGCTTTCGCCGCAGGGATGTGCACACAAGTTTTAACTGTGGCACTGGGATTTGTATGGGCAGTCATATTCGGCTTGTGGCTGCGAAATATCGCACCGGCAAAAGAAATCCTGAAAACCGCTTTTTTCGTGTCTCTGTACGGCTGCCTGCCGACCTG
>CAZKYA010000076.1:0-9542 GCA_964556725.1 uncultured Pirellulales bacterium | reverse complement strand
TCAACTCAATATTATCTCCATACCCAGGTAGTTTTATGGGCTGTTCTATTACCTGTTTTTTGACCTTTGGTGTCTCATATGAAATTGTTTTGGACATTTTCAGACCTTGTTTTTCCGGAGATTCAAACTGCAAGATAACCTTCCTATTTGCTGCTGAATTGATATCTCGAAGCGAATAGTGATTGGTAATCTGAGGCCAAAAAGTTTTATAATCTGGGCATTTTATTTTTTCGTTTGTTACAGTTATCCTTACTACTGTCCCATTTCCTTCAATAATACCGAGTTCTTCTCTTTCTTCTTTACTTGAGATGTGGGACTCTTTTGGTGGTCTATACTTTCCACCCTTATGTCCTGCCCACAAAATAGCCTTGGATAATTTATCGTCCTTTATAGTATAGATTTCTCCTTTCCCTAATGCTAATATTGCTTCTTTCAGTCCTCTTCCAAATAATCCTCTAACACTTTTCCCTTCCTCAAATCCACTTGCCTCACCCGCAAACTTCAGAGCCTTTTTAAGCTGTTCTTTATCCATTCCTTCTGCGAAATCTATTACTTCAAGAATATCACACCTGCCACCTTTTAACCTCCGAACGCGTATTTTGATTTCCCCCTTTGTGGAATTCCCCTCCTCTTCCAGTCTTTTGTAACTGTCATCGCTGTTAGTCACAAGCTCAACCACCGCATCATACAAGTAACGAATAGTCCCATAGCTCAGTTGTATTTGTATTCTTGAATCGGTAGGAAGGTCTTGCTCCTCTTCAAGCTCATTTTCAAACTCTCTTTCATTCATTTTTTGGCCCTCTGGCGTTTAACTTTTTTGCGCTTCGTCCAACTTTTTAGTAACAAGCTCCTTTGTTCACGGCATTTTTCCAAGAAGTTACAGAGTTCTTTTTCTCCATATTCGCGACACAGATCAAAACAATAATTAAAATTTTGTTCAAGGACCTTAGGTGGTGTTTCAAATGTAGAGATGATTAACCTTCTGAATTCTTCTTCAGTGATAATGAAGTTTTCTTTGTTTTCCTGATATCTCCTATAGGGCTCACTTTTCTTTAAGTAGCTAAGTACAGTATCACCACGGTCGCGAGTTTGTGTGGGACGCAATTCTCTTGCTGGGCCCTGCTGTAATTCTTTTAACACCTCCTCAGCTACTCTTTTTCCCAAAGAGGTAATTTGAAACCCATTTTTCTCGTTTCCTGTCACCCACCCATTATCGCGGCAACGTAATATCTCAATTTTGAGCCTAGCACCGTCAGGCCATTCTGGGTATCTTTGGAAGCTAAAACGTTTTGGGAAGAGAGTAAAGCCTTCTTTTATAACTCTTTCGTAAGCGCATTCTTCACCATTCTCAGCAATCTTTGATATCGCGAAGATAGTTAGTTTCGTCAGCGATACTGATGTATAAATGATTTCGTCAAACGGGCTTTTCATTATTCTGCTCCCAGCCACAGATAATCCTTCTTTCTTTATTTATTTACATACTACCCAAAACCGCAATCCCCGTCAAACTAAAAAATCAGTGTCATTTCGTGTTCCAGTCCGTGTCTGTCAGTGCCCAACAAAATCCGCGTAAACTTGTCTCACCATAGTTTTAACGAAGGCGGATCTGTGTTAACCTGTCCTGAGCTTGTCGAATGGATCTGTGGTTCACAATACCCAAAAACTTCTTAATCCGTCAAACCTAAAAAGATTCACCTTCGACATTCGAAATTCCTTGTTTGATATTGGATATTCCTATTCCGCCCCCTGTCGTCTGCCTTCTATTCTCGGTGTCCTCTGTGCTCTCTGTGGCTAAAAATAATCAGTGCAAATCTGTGTCCGCCTTTGGCGAGACCTCGCCTATGAGCGGGTTAATTCGTGGCTAAATCCTTGTTAATCCTTGTCTAAAAAAAACAGTGTAAATCAGTGTCTTCTTCTTAGTGCCTTGGAGTCTTCGTGGCAAGTTTGAATCTTGACTGTCGTCAGACAAGTTTCGACTTATCGCATTAGTTACTAACAAATTTAAATGTTTTATTTTTAGCAAATGTGGGTAAAATTATAAAATATCAGGATATCAGAGTAACAGGGATATAAAGGATGAGCCAGGGCAAGTTAAAAACAGCAGTGCTCGGATTGGATGATGGCGGCCAGCTACTGCTAAAGGCAGCCACGCAAACCGATTATTTCCAGATTCAGGCAGTTGCCGACAGAGATACCACTCTGGCGGAAAAGACAGCTGACGAATACAAGTGCGCTTTCTATGATGATTACAGACAACTGGTAATACAGAATCAGCTCGATTGTCTGTTGGTTGCTGCTGGAATGTATAGCTGTGAGAAGCAAATCCGCTTGGCGATGAATAATAAGTTCAATGTGTTTAAATTGGCACCCGCGGCGAGGAATTTTGAAGAAGCTGCCGAATTTGTCCAGCTCGCTAAAGATGAGAATATAAAATTTGCCGTTGCCAATCCCCTGCGGTTTGCACAGAGCTTTCTTGCTCTCGGTGAATTTCTTCAGCAGGGAAGAATTGAGCAGGTTTTTCTAATAACAGCTTTTTGCAATTTTGGCCAATTTTATCAGCAGGATAAAAACCAGCATAAAGAACATTTAGCAGTCCAGCGTATCTGGCAGACAGACCCGAAATTAGCTGGTGGCGGAGTGCTGCTACGCAACTGTTACGGGATGATTGACCAAATCATTCTTAATTTTGGTGTTCCGGAACAAATCTATTCATTGAATACAAATCAAGCTCAGGACAAGCAACAACGGTTATATTTGACGGAAGATACTGCGGTTGTTACGATGAAATTTAACGATACTCTTATCGGCAACTTAATAGCGTTCCAACGCGATGGGATTGGACCAAAAGAAGAATTCTTGAGAATTTACGGTAAAGATAAAGTTCTGACAGTCAGCGACAGGAAACTGGCCATTAGTGACGGCCTTGTGAAGACTGCTGAAGAATCGGTATATGATGACGATAACCTTTGCCGGATGGCCAGACAGATGACAAATTTTGCCCTGAGCATACTATTGCCCGACGAGAACAAGCTTAACAGCAGCGGCGAAGAGAATCTAAAGGATATGGCCGTGATTGAATCGGCCTATCTTTCAGCTCGAACTGCAATGCCTGAGGAGCCCGGCAGGATTCTACAAATGGCACAGCGGCGAGCCGGGACCCCAGCAGATATTTAACCATCTTGTAAATAATTTATTCAGACCGGCAAATTTTAGATTCATAATGACGTAAGTGTCCGTGATACAATAAGATATGTAAATTTCAAGAATTTGCATTTATCTTGCTACATTTGGTAAATCCCGGAACTATAAGAAATTCACAAGTATTTGATAATAAATTACTTAGATAGATTCCTCGACCTTACTCATTTTTCGGTTTCGCCCAGGACGGAGGCCTAATCTGCCTGGAGTGATATATAATAAGCGCTCAGTTTGATTAAAATTAACTTTGACAAATAATATAATTATCAATAACCTATTGATGTTGATGTAAGTCATCAACTTTATTGTAGTATAAATATTTTGGAGATTCAGGAATGGAAGAAAGCAAGAAAAAACCGATTATGATTGGCGTTATTGTCGCGTGCTTGGCCCTGGCCGGTCTAATAACTTATATGACGAGCGGGTCCAAGAGCCGCGGCATCGGAGATTATAGGGGCCAAATGCAATGGGTCAAGTGTGCCAATGAGAAGTGTGGAGCAGCATATGAGATGGATAAAGAAGAATACCTCAAGCAGGTGGAAGAGGAGATACGGAGCAATGTTGATGCCACGGGGGCACTGCCGGTAACCTGTAAAGAGTGTGGTGAGAAAAGTATTTTTAGAGCCGTTAAGTGTCCGAAGTGCGGAGAAGTATTCTTTTATGGTGCTGCCGGCCTAAGCGATTTTTCAGACCGATGCACCAAATGTAACTATAGCGCAACGGAAGCAAAAGTAAAAGTGGGTAGCACGGGTAGATGACAAATGCCAACATTCATAAACAAAGCCGATGAGTTTTTCGGCTTTTAGCTAAGCACGAAATACTGGTGTCTTTTTGAAGTTATAAGTAGAAAAACAGGGATACGAATAATTAAATATATCAAGCCCAGCTAAAATTTAGGTTGGGCTTTGTTTTTGCACGGAACTAATCTAAATGCGAGGAAGATAAGGGTATCAGGATACGAGATACTCGATGTTGGATTGTTGATGAGCTGATGGGTGAATGCGTTAATAAGGAACGAGGGAAGATGGACAATTAATGAAGGACGACGGACAACAAACGAGTTAAATATCAGGGTTGGTTGAATTCATCGGCAGGTAGGCGGTCAAGGACATTCTTCTGGTAATCTTCCTTTGCGATTCTCAGATTCGAGACATCTGCATATCTTGTCTGGGCCCTTACTGTCAGATACATAATGCGGTTTTCAGGAGAAGGGTGCGAAGAAAGAAATTCGATAGGCCTGATTCTGTCCAAATCCTGCAACATCTGTATAAGCTCAACGGCTCCATAAGGATTGTAGCCGGCCCGAACCATATAGTCCATACCGGCTAAATCGGCCTCTCTTTCCTGCTCTCTGCTATATTTAAGGTCAATAAGCTGCCAGGCGAGTTGTGTCAGTCGGTAAGCTGCTTCCGAATCAGGCATTGCGCCGGCAGCACCAATGCCCTGGATTAACATAGATATACCAATTTGGCGGCTCATAGCGGCAGAACTATGTCTGGCAACAATGTGAACCATTTCATGAGAAAGCAGAGCGGCAAGCTGGGCTTCAGTGGTTATCTTTTCGAGCATCCCCTTTGTGACAAAGACATACCCGCCGGGCAAAGCAAGGGCGTTAACCATGCTGTGATTGACCGCTATAAAGTGGTATTGCCAGTCGGGCCTATGGCTGATGCGGACGATTCTCTGCCCTACGGAATCGAGGTAGTTCTGCAGGGCATCATTTTTAATCTTGCCGCCTATTTGCTTTTCGACTTCAGGGGCGTATTCACGGCCGATTTGGACGTCCTGGTCTTCCGAAATCAGCATAAGCTCCTCTTCTCCGGTTATCGGATTGACCGCACAGCCGGCACAAATACAGAAAATAAGACCTAACAAAAACACTCTTTTTTCAGGCATAATAAGTAAACACAAAATACAAAATTTTTTGTTTGAAAAATTTGATATTATTTATTATAAATAAAGTTTTATTTTATATATAAGTAAAAACTATGGACGAGCAAAAATTTTGCAAGCAGTGCAGCCAGAGCAAAGATTGCCAAAGTATTTACCAGCGGTTGGGGAGCGTTAAAGGTCCTTCAATTGTAGTTAAAGTCATTGTTGCCTTCTTATTGCCCCTGATAGTCTTTATCGGCTCTTTAGCAATTTTTGAGCGAATCTTTTCCAGAACGATAGACACAAAAGAACTACAAACACCGTTTAGTTTTCTGTTAGCTCTATCGGTAACTTTTGGCGTGATATTGATTATGAAGATGATAAACAGGCATCTTAGTAAAAATAAATAATTTTAAAATTTATCAAGTACGATGATTGAAACCAAAGGTAGATTGAGTTTTACCGGTGGAACACACCCACCGGAAAAAAAAGAACTTACATACGACAGTAGAATTCAGCCGGGCCCTGTGGTCAAACAAGTTGCGATAATGCTCAGTCAACACACCGGGGTTGTTTGCAGGCCGTTGGTCAAAAAAAATGAGCAGGTTCGAGCAGGTCAGAAAATCGGCGACAGTGACGCCTTTGTCTCAGCGCCGGTTCATTCACCCATAAACGGCAAAGTAAAAGAGATAGGGCTACAATCGCACGCTGTTCAAGGTCGCAGCACGGCTGTTATTATAGAAGCAGACCCTGAAAACAATCCGCAGAAACAGCCGAATTCCACCAAATTTACCGATGGTTTCGATGATAGCAGTTATTCTATAGAACAGATATGTGATGCAGTTCGAGAGGCAGGTATTGTCGGTATGGGTGGTGCAGGATTCCCGACAAGAGTGAAGATTGAGCCGAACCCTGAAACGCCCAAAGAGACACTCATCATTAATGGATGCGAGTGCGAGCCATATATCACCTGTGATTATCGGATTATGCTCGAATGGACAAACCAAATTATCGCTGGTATCAAACTCGCCCGAAAGGCATCCGGCTGTTCAAGAACAATTATCGGTATTGAAGATAATAAACCGGAGGCAATTGAGGTAATATATCAAGCACTAAAACGGTCCGGAGACAGCGATAACATTGAGGTGACTCCCGTTAAAACGAAATATCCGCAGGGAGGTGAAAGGCAGCTTATCAAAGCGATACTCAACAAGAATGTCCCTACGGGCGGGATACCCCCGATGATTGGTGTGGTTGTGCTTAACGTGGGCACAGTGGCGGCGATTGCTGAAGCGGTCGTTTGTAAATGGCCGTTGACGCACAGAGTCGTAACAGTCAGCGGTGAAGCAATCGCCAATGCGGGTAATTACTATGTTCCAATCGGGACATTCGTAGGAGAGCTTATAGAATTCTGCGGAGGTGTAACCCAAAAAAGCGCTAAGGTTGTCGTCGGCGGGCCAATGATGGGAATAGCAATTGCCGATTTGACGACGCCGATTATGAAAACCACCTGCGCTATAACGGTGTTGACACGGAAACAAATCGGTGAGGCAAAATATGAAAGGCGACAAACATCCTGCATTCGTTGCGGCAGATGCCTTGAGGTATGCCCTGAGCATTTGATGCCTACGAAAATCGCCCACGCCGTAAAATATAATCTTCTGGATGTGGCCAAAAGTTATTACATCAATGCCTGTACGGAATGCGGCTGCTGCAGCTACGTTTGTCCGGCCAAAATAGAAGTTACAGGATACATAAAAATTGGAAAAATAACGCTTGCAAGACAAAAGAAAAAGATACCAGAATGAAAAGGTTGCGCCTCTAAAACACCAAGGCACGAAGAAAGTAGAAGGTAAGAGATGTTCAGGGACTTGAGAGTTTCATGTTCGCCTCATATAAGCAAGTCTCGTTCAACCTGCAGCGTGATGATAGATGTCATAATCGGCCTGGTTCCAGCGATGGCAGCGGCTGGTTATTTCTTCCGGAGCTATGCACTTATCCTTATTCCAACCTGCGTTATTTCGGCGGTGGTGACTGAGTGGCTGTGCAATCTGATTCGCAAAAAGGAAAATTCCATTGGTGATTTCAGTGCCGTCGTTACTGGTATTATACTTGCACTATCAATTCCGCCGAGCTTGCCTGTATGGGCGGCGATAATCGGTAGTGCTTTTGCCATTGCAATCGGCAAGATGGTTTTTGGCGGACTCGGTGCCAATATATTCAACCCTGCTATGGTGGGCAGAGCATTTCTGACCGCCTCTTTTGGTATATTGATGACCACCTGGACGGTGCCGGCTACAATCAACCTAACAATGCCGAATGTTTCAGCCGAAAATAAAATCGATGCCCGCACCCAGGCAACTCCTTTGGCATTGAGTAAAGAGGTCATAAAAGGCAAAAAGGAAATTGATGTCGTTAACGAACAAATAAAAGCAGCAATAACAGGTGATGTCGGCGGCTGTCTGGGCGAAACGAGCGCAATTGCATTAATAATAGGTGGACTGTATTTATTGATAAGACGAACAATAAATATTCATATTCCGTTAGCAGTCATAGCATCTGCAGTAGTCTTTGCAGGGATTTTTTATCTTATCGACTCAGAAAAATATGCCCAGCCGGTGTTTCATTTGACCAGCGGGGGGCTGCTATTGTGTGCATTTTTTATTGCGACCGACCCTGTTACCGCGCCCTTGACACCGAAAGGGATGTGGATTTTTGGTATCGGCATAGGAACATTAACAATGCTTATAAGAATTGCAGGCGAATATCCAGAGGGAGTGATGTATGCCGTTCTTCTGATGAATGGTGTCAGACCTCTTATTGACCGGCTGTGCAAGTGGGTGCCGGCGGGAGGTAAGCCAAAGTTTTAGCCAAGCTGCCACGAAGGCGCAAAGACACGAAATTACAAAAATCAGTAAATGGAATTTGAAAAAACATCTGAGAAAGAAGAGGAAGTAGCGACAAAGATAGTGGATGCCGCTTATACGGTACATAAAGCATTAGGCCCTGGCCTTTTAGAAAAGATATATGAAGTCTGTTTCTGCCATGAACTAACAAAACGTGGTTTGTCCTATGTAAAACAGGTGGATATTCCTATTGAGTATGACGGACTTAAATTTGATGAAGGATTACGACTGGATGTATTAGTTGAAGAAATGATTATTTGTGAGATAAAAGCCGTAGATAAAGTAAGTCCTGTTTGGGAAGCACAGTTGTTAAGCTACTTGAAATTAACAGATAAACGTATTGGTTTTCTAATTAACTTTAATGTTCCTGTAGTGAAAAACGGCATAAAGCGTATTATCTTATAACCTTGGTGACTTTGTGCCTTGGTGGCGAAAAAGGTTTTGTAATGAATAAGATAAAGCTCTTTTTACAGCAAAGCTGGCTGCTGATAGTTTTGTCATTTTTCTTTGGGTTGCTGATAGCGGTAACCGATGCTGCCCTGGCAGCGAAGATAGAGCATAACAAAGTGGAAAAGCTCAATCGTCTTACTGTGGCCTTGCTGCCGGATGCTAAGCAATTCGAGCAGTTGGATGAGGAGATTGAAGTTGAGTTAGCCAGGGGCAAAAAAGAAAAGATTAAAGTTTACAAGGCAGTTTCGCAAGCAGGTGACTGTATCGGCTGGAGTTTTATCGCAGCTGGCCAGGGTTTCGCAGACAAAATCGAGCTGGTCGTGGCCGTTGATAAAGACTTTCAAAAAATCGCAGGTTTTAATGTTTTAGCATGTAATGAGACACCGGGCTTTGGAGACCGGATAAAAACCCCATATTATCGCAATCAGTTTGTAGGGGCGCCATCGGGTGAGCTTAAACTCGTAAAAACAGGCGACACCGGGAAAGTCGATTCTGAAATTGTTGCCATAACGGGAGCTACCGTCAGTAGTGAAGCGGTAGTGCAGATAATAAATACCTTTATGACCCAGATTAAGAACCGAATGCAGGAAAAGGGGTTAATCGGCAATGGCAAAGGATAGTAACACTAAAGCTGGCCTTTACAGAAATGCGTTACTTGTTGGAATATGGCGGGAAAATCCAACATTTCGAATGCTTATCGGGATGTGTCCCCCGTTGGCGGTAACTACCGCTGTCAAGCCAGCTTTAACTATGGGCCTTAGTGTGATATTTGTGCTGATATGCAGTAATCTAGTTATTAGTTTAATGCGGAATTTGCTGAAGATGCACCTTCGAATAGTAATGTTCACGCTGACGATAGCCGCATTTGTTACTATTTGCGACTTATTTCTAAAGGCCTATACACCTGATATGAGCGAGATACTGGGCGCTTATGTCCCTTTGATAATAGTGAACTGCATAATAATATTTCGTGCCGAGGCCTGCGCAAGTAAAAATGGGCCGCTTGTGAGTGTTCTTGACGCAATCGGCTCGGGGTTAGGGTTCACGATAGCACTTTGCATTCTCGCAGGTATTCGTGAAATACTTGCTACAGGACGGTTTTTTGGCCACCAGCTT
>CAZKYA010000075.1:0-9670 GCA_964556725.1 uncultured Pirellulales bacterium | reverse complement strand
GACATAGCTAAACATTTTATTTCACTGCTACCCACCTCAGCAGGAACGATATATCAAGAGCCAAGTATATTATCGGCCTGTATGTGAGAATTTCGTTAAATAGTTGAGTTCTTTGCGAATAGAAGACAAAAAGACGCATTAAATGCGGATGAGAGGAGTCGAACCTCCACGGGCCAAGGCCCACAAGCTCCTGAGGCTTGCGCGTCTGCCAGTTCCGCCACATCCGCAAGGAATACCTAATTGTGAGGACTTTTCTGCCTTTCGTCAAAGAATTTTTAGGCAAACACAATTAGAAAACCCGCGAAATTAAGCAAAACCCTAAATAATTTTGAGCCGGCTCAGCAGCGACTAAACAAAGTATAATATTAACAATCGTAACAATTATATGAAAGATTAGTATTTTAGCGATAGTATGGATTATATCAGCGTTGCAAGAAACAAATGTTTTGTCTCCGAAAAAAAACAATCAGCAAACAGGCAACAGCAGTTCAGGACTGAATCGTCAGCCGTCCCATAAAGAATGTTTCAACTTTATCAAATTGGTAAACCATTTTCTCCGATGAATGATTTTTCTCAAATAAATAGACAAATTTTACTTGCCACCAACACTTTTTTATATTATACTCTAAACAGTAAAACCTTGAGAAGGGTGAAGCTACACACCTCATTACGGGCTTTCTACCCTTATTGTTAAGGCAAAGAGCGCTCGTTTCGTTGCTGTTTGCAATTAATCGAGGTTAAAATCAAAGAAAATTACGATAGTTTAAGTATTTAAGGTGGAGGTGATTGAATGGATTCTACACGAGCGATCCCCGACACTTCGCAGATAGAAAACAACCTTCTATTCGGCGAACTGCTTGTCTCCAAAGGCCTGTTAAGCCCCGAGGAATTAGATGAAGTGCTAATCGCACAGCGTGAACAGGGCGGCCGGCTCGGTGAGGTACTGCTTCGGCTGAAAATGCTCAATCACGAGGATGTTACCCGTGCATTGGCCGAACATCTCTCGATGGAGTACATCCGCCTCGATGACATCCACAAGATAGATTTGAACACTGCCCGGACATTGCCTGAAAGCGTAGCCAGGCGGTTTTGCCTCGTGGCTGTCGGCGAGACAGATAATAAAATCGTCGTTGTAATGGCAGACCCTCTCAATGTTATTGCAATAGATACAATCACGCTGAAAATAAAACGGCAGATTAAAACAGCAATTAGCTCACCTCAGGAAATTCGCAAGGCAATAGAGCTGATTTACCACGGTTCCGATATCGAAGAACAGCAGCTTCGCAACTTAGTAGAGATCGAGGTAGGCAAAGAAGATACCCAAGAGCTTATAGATGACCTCACGGAGTCAGATATCAGCGGTGAAGTAGGGGCAAGCAAACCACCGGTGATACGTTTTGTTGACCTGCTGTTAAGCCAGGCGGTCAAAAGCAGAGCAAGTGACGTCCACATTGAGCCGCAGGAACATTCGATGAGCATTCGCATGCGAATCGACGGTGACCTTCGAGACATGGTTCCGCCAGCCAGAAAGATGCAGGCAGCGGTAATCGCCAGGATTAAGATACTATCAAAGATGGATATAGCAGAGCGCCGGCTGCCGCAGGATGGCCGCTTCAAAATAAAGGCCTCCAATAGAGACATAGATGTGCGTGTATCGGTAATACCAACGATATACGGCGAAAAGGTCGTGATGCGAATCCTGGACACAGCAGCTGTAAACCACAATCTAAATGAACTTGGCCTTGAACCGCAACTGCTTATTGAGTTTAGGATGATACTGTCCCAGCCGCACGGCATCATAGTAGTGACAGGCCCGACCGGCAGCGGCAAAAGCACCACATTATATTCAGCATTAAATTACATAAAGGACCCGAGGAAAAATATCACAACAGTCGAGGACCCGGTCGAATATCGTCTGGAAGGTATTAACCAGATTCAAGTGAAGCCGGAAATCGACCTTACTTTTGCATCGTGTCTGCGGGCAATACTAAGACAGGACCCGGATATAATTCTCATAGGCGAAATACGCGACAAAGAAACGGTGGAAATTGCGATAAAAGCATCCTTGACGGGGCACCTGGTTTTGAGCACATTCCATACCAACGATGCGCCGAGCGCCATAAGCAGATTGGTATATATGGGTATTGAGCGGTACCTGCTGGCATCGACTCTGAATCTGGTCATAGCCCAGCGACTTGTAAGGAGAATATGTGAGCGGTGCAAAGAGCCAACAACCTTGAGCGAGCAGGTCCTTCGGCGTTTGAAGATTACCCCTGAACAGGCCAGAGACGCCATATTTTACCACGGCCGAGGCTGTAAAAACTGCGGCGGGACAGGTTATTACGGCAGACTGCCCATATTTGAGTTTTTGGTTGTGGATAATAATATGCGTGAAATGCTTGTCAACAACGCCAGTGAGGCGCAAATAAGAGCTATGGCACACCAAAAGGGCTACGGCGGCCTGCTTGAAAGCGGAGTGCTTAAGCTGCTGCAGGGTTTAACAACCGCTGAAGACGTCCTCAGCGTAACATTTGCGGAAGATACCAAAGACGTAGAAGTTCAATAGCGGAAAACCCCTCAATAAATGAGGGCTAAATACTGACAATATGATTGGCGTAGCCAGGTCAATTGACCCGGCAGGCAAGGCGATTTTGCTAAACTCAAGGCTTAAAGACACCGATAAGAAATTGCTAAAGGTGAAGCAAAAACATAAAAACAAGGATTTAAACTTAAAATCAAGTGGGTTCTAATCTTCAACTAATGGTCTTTACCTTTGAGTTATAGTTTACCAGTATCGGCATTAAGGTTTTGGGCTCTAACACAATGAGTGTAAGCTATAGATATATAGCTCGGGATGCGTCAGGGGAACGGAGAGAAGGTTTCCTGGAGGCGGCCTATCCAAATGACGTGCTTGCATGGCTTCGCGAAAGAGGATTCACCCCCATCTCCATAGATGAGGTATCAGCGGAGATAAAGCGAGTCCAACGAGCGCCTCGTAGAAGACGCATCAAATCAGCAGACCTTGCGGCGTTCTGCTGGCAGATGACCACGATGTTAGAGGGAGGAATTCCCATAACCATAGCCATAGACACTATTGCCGAAGACATAGAAAACCTGTCGCTTCAGCGAATTCTGCAACAAGTTTCAGAAAAGACGAAAAAAGGTATGGCATTTTCGGATAGTATTGCGGACTTTCCGAAGGTATTTAATCAGCTGTTCCGCGCAATGCTATTGGCAGGAGAAACCGGCGGGACTCTTCCGATTACATTGCGGCGGCTGGCAGAATATCTGGACAATCGCGACAAACTGGGCAAAAAAGTTAAAGGAGCGGTAGCTTATCCTATCTTTGTATTCTCATTCATAGTCTTAATAGTGATATTCATAATGACCTTTATTATACCGAGATTTCGCATCATATTTGAACAAATCGGCGGGAAGCTACCCGCTTTCACCCAGGCATTTATGGGGTTTTACGACACCGTCGCTACTAATCTGGTATTCATCATCGGCTCGGTACTGTTCATAATCATTTTAACAACTCTGACTTATACGAAAACCAAACCGGGGCACTATTTATTCAGCAGACTCGTGCTGGGCCTGCCTTTGTTCGGCAGGATTCTCGGTCAGGCCTTCGTTGCAATGTTCTGCAGGACGATGTCAACGCTACTTTCTGCGGGAGTTTCGGTCCTTGAGGTGCTTGATATACTGGCCTCAATGACAACTAACGATATTATAAAGTTGGCCATAATACGAACGAGAGAACACGTTGTCGGCGGCTCAAATATCGCCTCGAGTTTGGCTTTATCGGGTTTTTTCCCAAATATGGTCATTAAAATGGTACAGGTAGGGGAAGAAAGCGGCTCACTGCCAAAGGTGCTCGACAGAACCAGCGACTATTTCGAACGAAAGGTCGATTCAACAATAACCACGGCGATGGCTTTTATCGAGCCGATAATGATTGTAACGGTTGGCGCAATTGTATTGGTTATAGTTCTTGCACTGTATCTGCCAATCTTCACAATGTCAGAAATGGCAAAGTAAATCCGTGTCCTTATGAACCGGGAGGCGTATCCGGAACGAAAAATAAATATGATAAAGTCGTAGAGAAATCTAACCGAATTTGTCAAAATGGAGATTTTAGGAAAAATAGTAAAAAAAGAGTTGACAAGGGATTTTAATTTTAGTAAATTAAAAATAGTTAATTTAGGTAATTCTGGTAAGTGTGATAAGATAAGAAACAGTGCCTGTTGTCTGCTGTAACAGACAAAAGTTTAGCAGGCATAAACACAATAACGTAATTTTGGAACATTTTTTTAGGAGAAGTAAAAATGGAAAGCAGAAAAGGTTTTACATTAGTTGAGCTGATGGTCGTGATTCTGATTGTCGGCATCCTTGCTGCGGTTGCGATACCGATTATGCGAGGCAGAATCGACTCAGCCAAGTGGTCAGAAGGAAGGTCGATGATAGGCACCGTAGCAAGTGCGATACGTGCCTATGTAGCCGAGAAGGAAGAGATCACTGGATTGGCGGGTGCATTCACCGAGTGGGGAAACAAGCTCGGATTCCGCACAGAGGATTTCGACGGCACTTACTTTGAGTCCAGCGATTTTAGTATCACAGCGATTGGTCTTACTACGGCCGGCGTATTGACCTTTACAATCCAGGGTTCGAGCGCCAACCTGACACCCACCTGGTATAAGCTGGACGACCAAGGCGAATGGACCTGGGGCGGAGGTACGTAAGAGTACCAGAAGCGATGTTTAACAGGGGGCCAGTTAAATGGCCCCCTTTATTAAACATTAAGTCCCGTTAGAAATGCCGAAATCCACAGGATGCCTTTGGCAGGCAATCTATTTCTAACGGGACAAAGCTAAAAACTGTCGCCGGGCTGCGTTTTGCAATTTCAATTATTGCAAAATAGAAAGTCCGTGCTGAGCGAGCGAGGGGTCTAAAATCTTTCACACTCGCGCTACTCTGCTTCGCCCTTTGTAGCAGAGCTTTCAGCCGAAGCTGCTCTCGCCTTTGTGTAGCCGCTTCGGCGGAGGACAGGGCGCAGAGCAGGGAGCGCTATTTCGAGATTAGAACAAGATTTTTCGCAGAGCTCATAATGAAACTGTGTCATCAAGAACACTTAAGGGGGGTAAATTATGACAGTTAATGGCCTGGCCATAAAGCGAGTCAAATCCGAAGGTGGCATTACCCTTGTTGAATCGCTAATAACCGCAAGCGTTCTGGTTATAATAAGCATGGGCGCATTGAGCTATCAATACCATGCTGCCAGACACGGCAGAATAGCCGAAGCACAAATCACCGCAACACGCACGGCTCAGCTGCTGCTGGAGGACTGGAAAAGCACCGGCGGCTCACGCGACTATGACCCATCCGGTCTGGAACTGGGTTTTTCAGAGCCGTTACAAATACCCTCTCTATGGAGCGAGGGGCAAGGTATAGGACAGGGCAACCCACTCCACAATGCGGTATATTCCATCACAGTTAACGGCCTGCCAATGCAGGTTATGCTCAAATGGATGGATGTTGAAACCGACATCGAAGCCAAAGTAACACTGAGGGAACTTGCCGTTATGGTCAGATTTGTAAAAAGCGGCGGACAGAACCCTGCCAGTGCGCTGGAGAATCTGTCGCCTATTATCCTGACTACATACGCCAGGATTGACGGGACAAGCGGCTAAGTGATAAATACTAAATTCCTCGTCACGGCGGAGCGTGCCGTAGCCGGGGAAGAACGAAATCCGAAATTCGTCCTTTGTAATAATACTATGGAGAATGAGCAAATTCGAAATTTCAATGTTCAAATGTTAAAAACATATTATTTCGAGTTTCAATCTTGCCTGTCTGCCGACAGGGATTTGATATTCAGGATTATATGAAATGAGAAATACAAGCTACAAATCACGTTGCGGCTTTACGATGGTCGAGATAGTTGTCACTATAGTCATAGCCATAGTGCTTGTGCCGGTAGTGGGTGTCTTACTGGTCGGCGGTCATCGAGCGTGGTCAAATACCTATATCTCCGCACACAAGAAAATAAAACAGGATGCACAGGCCGTTATGTTAACATTCGGCAATATGGGAAGAAAGTCCAACCGACTCAGCTACAAAATCTACAATATAAACGGCAGCAGCTATACAGAAGCTAAACCAATAGGCACATCGGCACAAGTAGTCTCAGGCGATGCAGTGGAATTTAGATACTGGGATGTCGGACTCGACGCAGAAGACAGCCACGAGCTAATGGACGTCACCAAGACGGCAACGGCTTATGCCCTTTTCTATATTGACGATGATAAACTAAAGGTTAACCGCGGCCCATATCCGCCTGGCGCGGTGCCGGTCGATGGCGGCGGCAAAAATACCAACGATGTGACCACAACCGTCCTTGCCGAAAACGTTACCGTTGACCCAGATATGGGAGCTTTCAGCCATACGGTGGTAAACGGCGTAGGCGAGGGAGCCGTTAGAATTCATATTACCCTGACGGACCCGACAGACGGTGAAAGTATCAAGGTAATGACGGCGACATTAATGCGAAATATGTGGCCGAGGTAAACCCGCCTATGGCGGGTAAATCTGCCTGCGGCGGATAAATCTGCCTGCGGCGGATAAATCTTGAAAAGACTGGTTGGGGGGGCGATATTATGAGAAGCAAAATTAAACGAAGCCGATGTTATCGGGCTCGTCAAGGCGTAGGCCTTGCCGCAGCTCTGGATGGCTCGACACTTGTCCTGGCCATTTTAGCCATGGTTATTCTGTCCGCTCTGGGAGTTGGGATGCTTGCAACGGCTTACGGTGTCAGACACCGGGCAATCCAGCTGAAAAATGAGACGACCGCAATGCTGGCAGCCGAGGCCGGCTATGAGAAGGCGATTTACTGGATGGGCCAGCAAAAGGATATGCTAAGCGCACTGCAGGAGGAAGCAGCCGGAACGAAAAGCACTCTGAGTTTTTCAGACAGCTCCTGCAACTATCAAATCAAGCTGTTTTCCTTCATCGGTTCTCGTCCGGTTTACAGGGTCATATCCAATGGGCGCAGCGGTATATTCAACAAGACAGTGGAGGTCTATGTAGTTCAGGCATTGAGCGGCTGGGATATGGGCAAGTGCAGAGTTCCAACGGGGCCATCCTCAACGACTGAGTTGTATTTTGTGGATAAAGAGATAATTGATATGCCTCTATTTATCAATGACTTCAAAGACTCTCCGGATTATAGAGACATTAATATAAAAGGCCAGCCGCAATTCAAAGAACGTGTAGCAATGGGGGAATCAAAATACAGGTCCGGCAGCATCGACAAGCCCGGCTATAGCGACTCCCGCGATTACGACGACCTGATGTATCTTTTTGAGGATGGGATATATTTCGACCAGCCCGATAGCAGGATAACCGATGAATCCGCCATCCAGAGTAAGGTTGACCGCTTCAAAAACAGCACCGATACTTCCTACAGGTTTACTCCCACCGCCTACACCGGCGGTTCCTGGTCTCGGTATCCTGCCGTCCAGCTCGAATTCTTCGTCGATGGCGGTGTCGGTAAAGTTCGTATCACCAACAACTGCACTGTAAGAGCGACCACCGCCGGAACATACGATTACAGAGTGGTCCCCGGCAGCAGCGGAAGCAGATTCGAAAAATACAATATCTACGCATATCACTACAAGCCAACCAGCCAAGCATCTGTTATAGTACCGCTTACCGAAACTTATGTTACCCAATCGTTTGGCAGTGTGCAGTCCGAACCGGGCGGACAAATCTTCGTCGATGGGAGCGTCGTAATCGGAAGCAGCGATTACACTAATATGGCGGTAAAAGGCAAGATGACCATTGTAGCAACGGGCAATATCTGGGTTGCCGATTCTATATTGCTCGACGGTACGCGCGACGAAAACGGGATGCCAGCAACGTGTAATCCTAACATTTTCGGTCTGATCACCCAAGGCGTCGTCAAAGTTATTAACCCCACAAGCAGCACACCTTCCCCCCCATCGGGGCTCACATATCAGCCAATCGGAATCACCAAGACAGGATACTCAGGCCGGTTCCTGCCCGACCCAACCGTCGTCGAGGCCGCCATCACTGTCGGAGGCGGCGGCTGGGGCGCTGAAAACGTCGGCAATAGACGTGAATACAGCGGCAGCCAGGACGACCTGATAGTGCGCGGCTCAATTGTTGAGGTCATCAGAGGAGCTGTCGGATTAACTGGCTTTAATCCCGACGGCTACAAAAAATACTACTACCTCGATGAACGGCTGCTCGAAGGGATTTTGCCGGGCGATATCTGGATGAGAGGCAAATATATTCCAGCACCTGCCGGCTGGCACGATTACCGACTTTAGACAAAACCCTGCAATAAATGACGGGGGACGAAAAACAACTCTCTGATAAATCGGGGGCTAATTATTTCCGGATTCGGTATCCCGCCAGACGAACCCGCCACACAAACGGCAGGCAAGCGGCGGGCAAGCAAGCACGGAATAACAAACGGAATAACAATAAGATAAGGATTTCTTAAATCCTCAACGATGCTATCATTTAATTGGATAGTTACGGTGGCAGCATATACGCAAAAATCTTGCCTGTCGCATGCCCCTGCGTCTCTCGCCGCAAGGCGGGGCAGCGGGGCAGACAGGGAAAGGTATTAGAGACATGCTTTGGTTCGACAGAACTAACATATCTACTTTTGTAATAAGGGGTTACATAAATTCAATAAATATCTTTTCGGGCTACAGCCAGAGCTACGGCAAGGCCTCCGCCTTGACGAGCTGGCTTTTCGGCTCCGGTTCGGCACTTCGCCGAGACGAGCGCCCGAACCTTTGTTTTCATCTCTATAAAGCCGTAAAAAAATCCTCAATTTTAAGCATAATTTTCTTGACATTTTTATACAAATCAGGTATATTAGTTTTTAAGGATGGTGGTGGGAAGGTGCATTTGCTTTCTCCTACCAAGTTTCTTCCCACAAAAAGCTGAGTAGCTCTTGCCAGATATTACGAGCAATGGACATTAGTTTCATTGCATAAAAGTGGGGTCAATATAAATAGTAAAGAAGTTAATACAATGGCAAAAAGAGCGTTTTCAGCGGTGACCTGCAAAATAGATTTTTCACTCTATATTAAGTATTGGGAGCAAATGAAAAATGATTAAGCGGTTCAAATTCGTAGAGGGAGTTACCTTAATTGAAGCGGTAGCGGCTATAAGCATTCTGGCTATAGCTGCGATTGGCGCATTAAGCTATCAATACCATGCGGCCAGACACAGCCGCATAGCACGTGAGCAAATCACCGCTACACGCACGGCACAGCTATTGCTTGAGGACTGGAAAAGTTACTGTTACGCTGGCGAAGTGCACAAATATAACCCAACCAGTCTGGGATTGGGTTTTTCAGAGCCGTTACCGATACCCGAAGATTTTTCTGATGGTGGGGTATCGGGCAGCCCACTGCGCGATGCGGTATATAGCATCACGGTTGACGGCCTGCCAATGGTAGTCATGCTCAAATGGAGAACCATCGACGACAGCATAGCTGGAGTAAGTCTGTGGGAACTTTCCGTTATCATCAGTTTTAAAAGAATCGGAGAAAACGGCTCAGGAAGTGCCTTGGAGAATATGCCGCCTCTTATCATGACTACCTACGGAAGTAACTCAACAAGCGGCTAA
>CAZKYA010000074.1:0-9723 GCA_964556725.1 uncultured Pirellulales bacterium | reverse complement strand
TCGAATTTGCCCTGAATTATGTAGGGCCGGTTTATATAAGAATGGATAGCGCAAAGTTCCCTGTTCTTCACAGCACAGATTATAAATTTGAACTTGGCAGGCCGGACATCCTTATATCAGGAGATGATGTAAGCATCTTTGCTATGGGCTCAGTTGTTCACGAAGCTTATGCTGCTGCACAGGCCCTGAAAGCCGATTCCATAAACGCGGAGGTCGTCAATGTTTCCTCTATAAGGCCGGTGGATAGGAAAGGAATCATTGATTCGATTCAAAAAACAAAGAACGTTATTACTGTAGAAGAGCATTCTCTGCATGGCGGGCTGGGCAGTCTTGTCTCTGAAATTATTGCTGAAGAATCACTTGTTGCCAGGGTAATTCGTTTGGGGATTACACAAGGCCATTTTGCAAAAGCCGGCCCCAGAGAACAAATCAGGGCATTTTACAAAATAGACAAAAATGGAATTCTCGAAAACGCCGGAAAGCTTTTGAATAGGTAGTTTTTTGAATATGATATTTTTCTGGAAGCAGGTCTTGTCAGCGCAACTTTTTCTTAAGGAAGGTTTGATATGACTGAAAGCTATATCCTGGCTATCGACCAGGGTACCAGTGGAACAAAGACGCTCATCTTTGACTCTAAAGGTCAGATTATTTCAAAAGCAACCAAAGAGATAAGGTCTTACTTTCCCCAGCCCGGCTTTGTCGAGCAGGACCCGATTGAAATCTATCAAAGTGTGCTGGATTCTGTAAGACTGTGCTTAAAGAAGTTTTCAGAAGACCCTTCCGGAGATTTGAAAAATATCACAACCTGCGGCATATCAAATCAGAGGGAAACTTTTCTTCTCTGGGACAAAAAGGGAAATCCTCTTTGCAAGGCGATTGTCTGGCAGTGCAAAAGGTCGGTGGAAATCTGCAACCGCCTGAAAAACTCGAAACTGGAGAACCAGGTCAAGAGCAGAACCGGTTTGATTATCGACCCGTACTTTTCAGGAACCAAGCTTATCTGGCTTTATGAAAACGACCACCTGATAAAAAATGCGATTGACGCCGCAGATGCTTATTTTGGAACCGTCGATGCCTGGCTGTTATTTAAGCTTACCAAAGGTCAAAGTTACTTTACGGATTACACCAACGCCTGTCGCACTCTTTTTTTCAATATAAACGACCTCCAGTGGGATAAATATCTTTTAGATAATTTCAATCTAAAAAGACTCAACCTCCCGCAGGCAAAACCTTCTTCGCACTTATATGGCCGCTCTGATTTTGAAGGACTCTTGCCGGATAAGATAAACATATCGGCTATGATAGGTGATTCCCATGCAGCCGCCTTTGGCGAAGGTTGTTTTTCTTCCGGCACAGCCAAGGCGACTATGGGCACCGGCTCGTCTATCCTGCTCAACGTCGGCTCTAAGCCGGTTAAGTCGAAAAGGGCAATGGTCTCTACTATCTGCTGGAGCACATCTGATAGAGTCGATTACGCCCTCGAAGGCATAATCGTTACCTGTGGGGCCACAATTAATTGGTTGCGCGACCGGCTGGGACTGTTTGCAGAAAGCCGACAAACCCAGGAAATGGCACTTTCTGTTGAGGATAATAATGGCGTGTATCTTATCCCTGCCTTTAGCGGTCTTGGTGCTCCACATTGGAAAATGGACCTCAAAGCCGCGATTCTGGGTCTGACCTTTGGCTGCGATAAAAACCATATCGTCCGTGCTGCTCTCGAATCAATTCCATATCAGATAAAAGATGTAATTACTGCTATGGAGCAGGATAGCGGTGTCAAATTAAAGGAGCTCAAGGTTGATGGGGGCATAACAGCTAATCATTTTGTCATGCAGTTTTTAGCCGACTTGCTGGGGACGAACGTCGTCAATATTGGCATAGAGGATGTCTCTGCCCTCGGTGCGGCCTACCTGGCGGGTCTTCAAAAGGGTATTTTCCATAGTATCGACGAATTAACAACTATCAATGTTACCAAAAGGCAGTTTTCTCCCGGTACCGACGCTGAAAAGGTTGATGCCTTTTACGAAGGCTGGAAAAAAGCTGTGCAGCAGCTTTTGTGATTTGGGCTATACGGCAACTCGAATTTGGGGGCAATCGAAATCTGTAGAGACCTGCAACTCGATTACAAACCGAATAATAAGTGTCGAGTGAAAAGTTTTGTCGATATATCACGTGGCTTTGAGGGTTCAGAAGATTCGAAAAATAAAAAAGGAAAAAATAGCTTGTAATGTTGAATGCCTATATTTCTCCGCAAAGTAGTTTAGTCGTGCTGTTAATTTCTACATTTGGTAGTAGTAACGGTTGCGACTACTAGTTCCTGCTTCTATTATTCTTAAGCACCAGAGGTTTAAGACCGATCAGTTTTTTGAGGAATTTTTCAGCTGCAAATGTGTCAATCGCCTCTGAAAAGCCAGAATCAAATATTGGTGAGAAATCTCCAGTCAGCTGTGTGACTCCCCGTGAATTGCGACCAGCCCAATGAAATTGTACACGTGTTGCCCTAAGAATGGTTTGGTCGAAGATTGAAACAAGGCAAGTTTTTATTGTATTGGCTTCAATATCGATACCGATAAAGAAAAAAGAAAACACGGTGTTGCCGGTAGCTAATTCTTTCAACACTTTGTCAATGTTGTAAGCTTTAGGGCTTGATGCGAGCGTCAGAATCTTTGTTTTAATATCAATTTTCACCTCGGGCCCCAAAGCCAAAGTTTGAGTGATGTCTTCAAGACTATGAAAATTTCCTGCTCTCGTTACAATCTGCTCTATCGTATTTCCCCGAAGGTTGATGTTATCAATCTGCGCAGCTTTCAAAATCTCACCTTCTTTGTCCCGAACTAACCCATCAAGGTCTTTATACAATTGAAGGTATTCAGGATGATTGCTAAGCAGCTTGGCAATCTTGGGGCTTTTAAGTATATTTCGCCTTTGCTCTTTTGAAGGGGCGAACCTCTCTCCGGTAGGAGCAATTGCGTTGGTGTGCTCTACGAGTCTGGCAAGGTTCTCCTGCCACGTGAATTGAGTGTGGATTTCAAAAAGAGCGTCAAAGTTTTCTGGTGAATTTTTGATGTCATTGTACTCACGCAGAATATCATGTCCGAGAAAACTGCCTCTAATGTTGTCGGTTCGTAGCTGGTGTGAGCTATGACTTATCTTCTTAAGAAAAGTTGTGTTTGCCAGCATAAGCTCGACACTTTTTGGGCGTACAACACAAATGATAAACGGAGAATGATCGTAATTTTGTAAAGCAGAAAGTGAAAGTATAACATTCGAAAACGATCGACCACTGGCCTTTGAAAATCGAACTGCAAACTCTGGCCGGTGGTAAACCGACCTTGTTTTTTCCAAATCGAAACGAGAAGCTGTGGCTTCAGCAATTTTAGTCTTTGAGCATCTGGGATGGTTAGCCACGTACGAATCTATGAACGAGGTAAGTTCCGACAGTATTTTACTCAAGGCGTACTATTAGTAAACAAATTTTTATCTTTGCTGCTCCTCTGGTCTGGCTTCTGCTCAGCCAGAGTATTTCTTTCCCAGAATACACCATCTGAGAACCCTTGTATTGTATTATCAGTTTTAGCAAGTTCAAGACGTAGAGTTGAAAGAAGACAGTATTCCTCATCGATTTCTATGCCGAGATATTTGCGCCCAAGCTTTTTTGCAACCACCAACGTTGTGCCGCTCCCAAGGAAAGGGTCAAGCACAAAGTCACCAGGATTTGAGCTGGCCAGTATTAATTTTGCAAGAAGCTTTTCACTTTTTTGCGTTGGATGGTCTGTGTTTTCTGGCATAGACCAGAACGGAATAGTTATATCTGTCCAGAGGTTGGAAGGGTGAGTGTCGCGAAATTTTCCTGATGCGCTATCTGTCCAGTCCTTTGGGTCGCCATTAGAATAAGTATAAGGTGCTAAAACCTTCCGTCGCATCTTAACTGCGTTAACATTAAATGTGTACCTGTCTGATACAGTGCAGAACCATATGTCCTCACTTGAGTTCTTCCAGTTTGTTTTTGCACCTCGGCCCTTCTCTCGTTCCCAGGTAATTCGGTTGCGGACAATAAAATGTTTTGAAGCGGCTTCAAAAATTGATATAGACGTTAACCAATCTCCACAAATATAAATAGTTGCCGTTGACTTAAGCAGAGGTTTAAGTGTCCTTATAATCTCATCGAGCCACGCTGTATAATCAACGATTCTGTGTCGGGAAAACTTATTGCCGTTAAAAGATTTATCGAGATTATATGGGGGGTCCAGGAATAACAGGTCCACATGGGCCATTGGCAAAACCTGAACCCATTTGCGGTAGTCTCCGAGAGCAATACCTGTGAACGGCATTTTCGACCTCGATGGTGGTGGGTTTGTCATAATTTGTTTTCTGAGACGAATACGCTCGTTCTTATCGAGGGTCAAAGTTCGGTTTCTTGGCGCTCGAGCTTTTGATTTTATCGAGGTTTCCATATCTTAGTTCCTTTCAATAAAAGTAGTTTACACGCCATTTAGAACGAGTCAAGGTTCTCGCCACAAAAAGCCAGGGGGAGATATTGTATACTTTGGGTACTGTTGACTTTCACTTAACTTCCTTGCTTAGCCGGTTCAGCAATACTCCTTGTAATTTATGCAATTCCAGAAGATGGCTTACATATTTTGCTGCTTTTGTTTGGCTTTTCTCGCTTTTTTCGTTATTGGTGTTCCTTTTTTCCCTTTTAGATATTGCCATTTTTGCGATTCCCTTATTGACAAAACTCAGGTTTCTGTTTACTTTCACATCCTACTGTAAGAGTTTTTATAAAGTTTAACGCAATTGCGAAGTATTGCAAGAATATTTTTCGTTTTTACGTAATTTTATGGAGAATTTTAACGAGAAGGCGATAATTGAACGGCTTAAACTTCTGCGCCAGCAATATGCAGGCGATAGAGGCAAGAGCAAATTTGCAAGAGCTTTAGGCATAAGTCCTTCTACCTACAGCTATTATGAAGAGAACAGGATTCCTCCAATTGACCTTCTGCTGAAAATATGTGAGGTTACCGGGGCAGATTTAGAATGGCTTCTGAAGGGTCATCAAACCGAAAAAAAATTCGCATTTGGGTCAAATAGAAGACTTTGTCAAAAATTAGACGACCTATTTATAAATAATCCGGAATTGGCAGAGCCAGTTCTGGCCTTTGTAAAGCTGTTGTGCGAAAAAAAAGGGATTGAAGAGAAGTTTGATTCCGAAGTTTTATCGGCCAGGCATATTCTGCCTGGCTGGATTCCAGTGCTGGGACGAACCGCCGCAGGGATAGTTCATTTTTGGGACCAGTCACTTCTGCCGGAGCCAAAACAGGCAATCACTCAGCTCGAAGACCTTGTGGGAAAACATATCGGCAAAACGATTATCAACTCTATAGATGGGTCGGTGTCCATTGATCTGCAGGCGAGGGTGTTAGTGGACGGACTCAAAATAAAGCAGGCAAACCTCATTCAGGTCGGTGGGCAAAGTGAGGACCAGATAGTGGAGTTTATCCAGTGTGATGAAGTGCACAAGCTGTTCCCTGATAGTTTTGCATTGCAGATAGATGGTGACAGTATGTCGCCGAGAATAAATGATGGTGACATAGTGGTAGTAAGCCCCTCAGTGCCGGCGACACAGGGGCAAATTGCAATTGCACGTGTTGCAAACCAAATAGGTGTTACCTGTAAGCTCATAAGAACTACCGACAAGGAGGTTCATCTTATACCCATAAATGAAAGGTATGAAACGAAGGTCGTGAATAAAAAAGATTTGCTTTGGGCACTGGCGGTTCTGTGTCATATAAGTATCTGATACTACTCGTATCGCATCGTATATATCGCGCATTTCAGAAGGAAAACACAAAGTTGTAATGTAAGATTTAATAGCGTATTATGTTACCGCCTTTGCATGAATGACAATCCTGCGTAAAAATAACGGATAGACGAAAGAAATGGATTTTAGACAGAAGCTCACGGATTATTCTCTAAGGCATTATAAATTAGTGACAGTTGTGATGGTCGCCTTTGTATTGGCTCTGGGTGCGTTAATACCAAAAATCAAAGTTGATACCGACCCTGAGAATATGCTGTCGCCGGATGAGCCGGTGAGAGTATTTCATAACCAGAATAAAGAGCAATTTGCTCTGCACGATATAGTGGTGCTTGGTATCGTCAACAAGAAAGACCCAAATGGCGTTTTCAATCCTGTGTCTCTGGCCAGAATTTACGAACTGACTGAATTTGCAAAGACAGAGCTTCGCTGGCCCGATGAAAAAGACCCGGATAAGCAAATCGGCGTTATTGAGGTTGATATACTCGCACCTTCTACGGTGGACCACATTGGCCAGGGTGGGCCCGGCGTGGTTAAATTCGAATGGCTGATGAAGAAGCCACCAACAACACAGGCCGAGGCGCTGGAAATAAGAGATAAAGCAATGTCTAATCCTCTTCTGAAGGGAACTATTGTTTCAGAGGATGGAAAGGCAGTATGTCTTTATTTGCCGCTTACCAGTAAGGATTTGAGTCACGATGTTTACAGGAAACTCAAGAAGAAGATAGCAACATTCAAAGGTGATGAGCAGTATCACATTACCGGCCTGCCGGTGGCGGAGGACACCTTCGGCTACGAGATGTTCGTACAAATGGCCATATCAGCACCGATGGCGATGCTTGTAATTTTTATTTTAATGCTGGTTTTTTTCCGCAAGCTGGTTCTTGTTTTGGCTCCGATGATAGTGGCGATGGTTTCGGTGATTTCGACGATGGGGCTTTTAATTGGGCTTGGATTTCCGGTTCATATTATGAGCTCGATGATACCGATTTTTCTTATGCCTATATCGGTGGTGGACTCGGTGCACATTCTTTCTGAGTTTTTTGACCTTTATAGCAAAGAAAAGGGCAGAAGAAACACCATCCTTGAGGTTATGACTAATCTGTTTATGCCGATGCTTTATACATCTTTGACTTCTGCTGCCGGCTTTCTTTCATTGGCGCTGACGCCTATCCCGCCGGTTCAGGCGTTTGGCGTATTTGTTGCTGTCGGTATTATGATTGTGTGGGTGTGCACGGTTGCTTTTGTGCCTGCCTATGTAATGATGATTAGCGACAAAGCCCTTGAGAACTTTGGCAGTGCTGCACAGCACGGTGAAAAACAAACCTGGCTTACCAGACTGCTCCGTTCAGGTGGACGATTTACCTACACAAAGGCAAAGCCCATCCTGCTAATTATGCTTATAATCACGCTGGTGGCGGTCTATGGCATCACACGAATCCGGATAAACGACAACCCGGTTAAGTGGTTTTCTAAACGCCATCCTATCAGGCAGGCCGACATTGTCCTGAATGAGCACTTCGGCGGGACCTATATGGCTTATCTGGTGCTCGACCCCGATGAGAATAAAGCGACTCTAACTGAATACATTCCTGACCTGCGCAAGCGTTTTTCAGAGAAAATCCTGGCAATGAAAGGGCGATTTCCCGGCGCCGCTGATATTATCGAGAATGTAGAGAAGGTAGTTTTAGAACAGGCAACAAAGGTGCAGACAAAACAAGACCTGATTGGTAAGGTAAGCGACTTTGCTGGCAAAAAACTGGATACTGCCAAGCGAAAGGACATCGACCTGTGGTATGAAGTAGCGGACTTTTTTGAGCTGGAAAAAGAGCGCATAAAAATATTCAAACAGCCCGAGATGCTTCGCTACATTGCACAACTTCAGAAATATCTTAAAGAAACCGGTTTAGTGGGAAAGAGCAACTCGGTAGCTGATGTAGTTAAAAAGGTTCATCAGGAGCTTATTGACGGTAAGCCGGAGAATTATAAGATTCCTGATTCTTCCGCTGCGGTGGCGCAATGTCTGTTGCAGTTCCAAAGCAGTCACAATCCGGATGATTTATGGCATCTGGTGACGATGGATTATATGCACGCCAATATCTGGCTTCAATTAACCAGTGGCGACAATAAGGATATGCAAAAGGTTGTCAACGCTGTGGATAATTTCTTCGAGCAAAATCCTCCGCCGGCCTCTGTTAAATACAACTGGGCAGGACTTACGTATATCAATGTAGTCTGGCAGGACAAGATGGTTTGGGGAATGCTGCAATCATTTTTAGGCAGCTTTATCATTGTATTTATTATGATGGTGATACTTTTCCGTTCGGTGCTGTGGGGTCTTATCTGTATGATACCGTTGACTATCACCATAGGGGCCATTTACGGCATCATTGGATTGGCGGGCAAGGATTGCGATATGCCGGTTGCGGTATTAAGCGCACTTTCGCTCGGTATGGCAGTGGATTTTGCAATACATTTTCTTGAACGTGCCAGAGGGGTATATCGGCAGAGCAAATCCTGGGAGAAGGCATCGCTGGAGATGTTTGGCGAGCCGGCAAGAGCCATCAGCAGAAATGTAATTGTAATCGCTATTGGCTTTTTACCGCTTTTGGCTGCACCGCTGGTACCTTATAAAACGGTTGGAATCTTCGTTTGTGCTATTATGGCAGTTTCTGGTGCAGTAACGCTGCTCGTATTGCCGGCTATTGTCAGAATTCTGGAGAAAAGGCTGTTTAAGGCAATGGTTGAGCCGATGAGGCCGAGTTGTAACTGTGCCTTTTGTGCGGTTATATCGGCGGCGACGGTGCTTCTGGTAGCTGTGAATGTCCACCAGTTTGCTATTGTCGGATGGAATACTCTCGTCTGGATTAGTATAATCAGTGTGCCGATTTTAGCGCTGGCTTGTGGGATAATGTCACGCAGACACGCCTGTAAAGTTATTGGTGAGCGGAAAGAAAAGTGAGGGGTAAGATGAGAGCGATATGCTTAATAACGTTTGTTGTTGTCTTTTCTCTTTCGATTTTGGCTGCTGATGAGCCAAACTTGTCCGCCACACGGACGGCGGACTTGTCTGACGACAGTCAAGATTCAACCACAGAAATCCCTGACGTTAATACGATAGTCAACAAAGCTAATTTTGTTGCGTACTATCAAGGCGATGACGGCTTGTAGGATGAGGCATAAAAAAGCTTGCCAAAATGGATGTTTAGGATTACCATATTTGCTTCGTTTTTGCATCAAAACTGTATTAGAAAACTTTATTTTAGGAAGTAGGCGATGAGTAAATCTGTAAAGAATCCGGTTTTTACCGAGCTTGATGAGCTATGTGTTCAAACGATTAGGTTTTTGTCGGTCGATGCTGTGCAGAAGGCCAATTCCGGCCATCCCGGTATGCCGATGGGGATGGCGCCGGCGGCGTATGTGGTGTGGGACAGGCACCTCAAACACAATCCAGCCAATCCCCGCTGGCACAACAGAGACCGTTTTGTTCTTTCGGCTGGCCACGGCAGTGTGTTGTTGTATTCGCTGTTATATTTGGCGGGATATGACATCAGTCTCGATGAGCTGAAGAATTTTCGGCAGTGGGGCAGTAAAACGCCGGGCCATCCGGAATATGAGCCCGACTGTGGCGTCGAAGTTACGACCGGACCTCTGGGCCAGGGTATTTCCAATGCGGTCGGAATGGCAATTGCCGAAAAATATCTGGCTAATTATTTCAATCGGGATGGTTTTGGTGTTATTGATTATAACATCTACGTAATTGCCAGCGACGGCGACCTGCAGGAAGGAGTGGCATCTGAATCCTGCTCGTTGGCTGGGCATCTGGGGCTGGACAATCTGATTGTTATTTACGATGACAATCATATCACTATTGACGGTGACACTGCACTTGCATTTACAGAAGA
>CAZKYA010000073.1:0-9767 GCA_964556725.1 uncultured Pirellulales bacterium | reverse complement strand
CCTCCGTAGCAGTAGCTCTGCTACTGCGGAGGGTGGAAGCGAAGCAATCTCAAATGTTCAGAGGGGCTATTTCTGCCGGTTAGATGGGAGATTGCCACGGCCCTTCGGGCCTCGCAATGACCCCCGGTGTAAGGTTTTTACAGAGCAATCAGATAACTGATTTGACTCAACGCTCGCCCATTAATTTTACAAATCTTTCAAATAGATAATTTGAATCGTGCGGGCCGGGTGAGGCCTCCGGATGATACTGAACGCAAAAAGCAGGAATATTTTTGCAGCGAAATCCCTCGAGGGTCTGGTCGTTGAGATTAATATGGGTCAGCTCAACATCTTTGTCTTTAAGTGAGTCAATATCTACGCAGAAGCCGTGGTTCTGACTGGTTATTTCAATTTCATTGGTCTGTAGATTTTTAACAGGGTGATTTGCACCGTGATGGCCGAACTTGAGCTTGAAACTTTTTCCGCCCAGAGCCAGGCCAAGGAGCTGATGACCGAGACAAATACCGAAAACAGGCACCTTACCAAGCAATTTCCTGATTTCATTTATCGCATAATCGACAGCACCAGGGTCACCCGGTCCATTACTTAAAAAAACGCCATCGGGTCTTCTCGACAGTACCTCCTTGGCGGATGTTTTGGCTGGCACAACCCAAACGTCACAGCCGTGCGAGCGAAGCAATCTCAAAATGTTGTGTTTGATGCCATAATCAAAAGCCACGACCTTATATTTTACCGGCGGTTTTTCCTCCCGAGAAGTTATTACATCTACTACTGCTTTATCCCAGTGGTAGGCCTTTTTCACTGTTACGTCTTTAACTATGTCTCTGCCTATAAGGCCGGGGTACTGGCTCAGTTTTTTCTCAAGTTTTGAAACGCTGAATTCTTCCGAAGAAATTATGCCTCTCATTGCACCTTCGGTTCGGATGTGCTTTACAAGGGCTCTGGTGTCAATGCCTTCGAGACCGACAACATTGTTGGCCTTTAGATAATCGCTGAGCGAATTTTTACTTTGCCAGTTGCTGGGATAATCGCAGTTTTCCTTGACAATAAAGCCCCTTGCGAAAATTTTTCTGGATTCGACATCGGCCTTGTTGGTTCCATAGTTACCAATCAGAGGATATGTCATCGTAATAATCTGCTCGTAATAGGATGGGTCGGTTAAAATCTCCTGATAGCCGGTCATAGCGGTATTGAAAACAACCTCTCCGCATCTGGTAGCTTTGGCGCCAAAAGAGTTACCTTCAAAAACGGTTCCATCTTCAAGTAATAAAATAGCTTTCACTTATTAAATTTCCTGCTACCGCTCGTGCTTCGTAGCGAAGGAGCTTCCTTCCAGCCTTTGCAGCCACTCTCACCTTTGCGCAGCCGCTTCGGTGGAGTAGGCTCGCTACTTCGCAGAGTAGCAATAGTAAGACTGAATGGATTTAACATCGACTTTTTTATCCTTTAATGCTTTAGTCGCCAAAACAGCTGCTTTAGCTCCTCTTATCGTTGTTATATATGGCACCTGGCGGTCAAGGGCGGTTCTTCTTATCGAAAACGAATCCCTTATTGTCTGCCCGCCGATAGTTGTATTTATAATCAAATCTATCTTATTGTTTATTATTGCGTCAACTATGTTGGGCCTGCCTTCTACGACTTTTAATACGAACTCCGAAGGAATATTGTTTTTAATAAACTCAATGCACGTCCCTTTTGTTGCAATAATCTTAAAGCCCATCTGATAAAACTTATGTGCAATCTCAACCGCCCTTGGCTTGTCGCTGTCTTTGACACTGAAAAAGATATTGCCGGAGGTCGGCAGATTATTTCCCGCCGCTATTTGTGATTTTGCAAAGGCAGTTCCAAAATCATCGGAAATCCCCATCACTTCGCCGGTAGAAAGCATTTCCGGCCCCAGCAAAGTGTCTATACCCGGGAATTTTATGAATGGAAACACCGCTTCCTTGACGCAAAAGTAACTGCGTTGCACTTCTTTTGTGAATTTCAGCTCGTCCAGTGTCATACCTGTCATTACCTTCGCCGCCAGCTTGGCAAGCGGGACACCGATTGATTTACTAACGAAGGGGATGGTTCGAGAGGCCCGTGGATTGACTTCGAGAATGTAAATCCGGCCATCTTTGATTGCCATTTGAACGTTTATGAGTCCCTTGACTTTTAACTCCGACGCCAATAGTTTTGTTTGCCTCTTAACCTCTTTCAAAATTTCTTTGCTAAGCGAAACCGGCGGCAGAGAGCAGGCACTATCGCCGGAGTGAACACCTGCCTCTTCGATATGCTCCATTACTCCGCCAATTACCACAGTCCTGCCATCGCTTATCGCATCAACATCAAGCTCTGTGGCATCGTCAATAAATTCATCGATTAAAATCGGGTGTTCACCGGAGGCCTCGATTGCCTCTTCGACACAATCTTTTAATTTCTGCCGGTCATAAACAATCTGCATCGCCCTGCCGCCAAGCACAAACGAAGGACGAATCAAAATTGGATAGCCCAGCTTTTCTGCTATTTTAAAGGTTTCATCATACGTTGTTGCTGTGCCACTGGCCGGTTGACAAAGTTTTAGTTTTTTTACCAGCCGGTTGAAACGTCTGCGGTCTTCTGCACGGTCGATGCTGTCCGGGGAGGTGCCGATTATCTTTACGCCGGCTTTTTCCAGCGGCACCGCCAGCTTCAGCGGTGTCTGGCCGCCAAACTGCACGATTACACCGTCCGGATTTTCCTTTTCCACTATACTCATCACATCTTCAAAGGTAAGTGGCTCAAAGTAAAGCCGGTCTGATGTATCGTAGTCGGTACTGACTGTTTCGGGATTGCAGTTTACCATTATCGATTCGACGCCGATTTCCCGCAGGGCAAAAGCAGCGTGGACACAGCAATAATCAAACTCAATCCCCTGGCCTATTCGGTTAGGCCCTCCGCCAAGGATAACAACTTTTCGCCTGCTGGTCGGATTAGCTTCGCATTCCGATTCGTATGTCGAATAAAGATAAGGAGTTGACGCCTCGAACTCGGCACCACAGGTATCGACAGTTTTGTAAACCGCATTTATCCCAAGCTCCTGCCGGTGTTTGCGAAACTTCGATTCTTCTATCTTCAAAATCGACGCCAGGTACTTATCGCTGAAACCATATTCCTTAACCTTCCGCAAAGAGCTGCGATTGAGTTTTGCAAGACCATCAGACTTTATTTTTTCTTCGAGCTTTACAATGTCTTTTATATTATCAAGGAACCATGGGTCAATTTTCGTAAGAGAATAGATTTCCTCGGTCGTGAGTTTTCTTCTAAAGGCCTCAGCAACATACCAGATTTTGTCCCAGCAGTTGGTTCGAAGCTTCTCTTTAAGCTTTGTCATAGAAATTTCACCACCGATATGTTTCCTATCGAGCGAGTAGCGGTCAATTTCAAGAGACCTTATGGCCTTTTGCAGGGCCTCTTTGAAAGTCCTTCCGATAGCCATTGCCTCGCCGACCGATTTCATCTGAATGGTCAGTTCGGGGTTAGTATTCGGAAACTTCTCAAATGTAAAGCGTGGCCATTTAACAACGCAGTAATCGATGGTCGGCTCAAAACAGGCAGGTGTTTTCTTTGTAATATCGTTCGGAATCTCGTCAAGAGTATAGCCAACCGCAAGCAGCGAAGCGATTTTGGCTATAGGAAAGCCGGTCGCCTTGGACGCAAGTGCAGAGCTTCGCGAGACCCTCGGGTTCATCTCAATGACATAGAGCTTGCCATTATCAGGATTAACCGCAAACTGAATGTTGGAGCCGCCGGTCTCCACGCCGATGGCTCTCATAATCTTAAGCGAGGCATCACGCATTATTTGGTATTCTTTATCAGTGAGCGTCTGGGCCGGGGCAACAGTAATGCTGTCGCCGGTATGAATACCCATAGGGTCGAGGTTTTCGATGGGGCAAACGATAACAACGTTGTCCTTTTTGTCTCGCATCACCTCAAGTTCATATTCCTTCCAGCCAATAACAGACTCTTCAATAAGAACCTGATTTGCAGGACTAAGATTCATACCCCAGTGAATATACTGCTCGTACTCTTCGGCATTATAGGCGACGTTTCCACCGGTTCCTCCCAATGTATATGAGGGACGGATAATAGCGGGAAAACCAACACATTTAATAATCTGCTTTGCCTGTTCCCAGGAGTGTGCGTATCCGCTTTTGGGTACCTGCAGACCCGTTTGTTCTATGACTTTTTTGAAGCGGTCTCTCTCTTCAGCCCTTTTGATTGTTTGCAGTTTTGCTCCGATGAGCTGGACGTTATACTTTTTTAACACACCGCTCTCGGCTAATGCTACAGCGGTGTTCAAGCCTGTTTGTCCACCCAGCGTCGGCAGCAGACTATCCGGCCTTTCTTTGCAGATTATTTTCTCAACAATCTCCGGCGTAATCGGCTCGATGTATGTTCGGTGAGCCAGTTCGGGGTCTGTCATTATCGTAGCAGGATTACTGTTGACGAGAACGACTTTGAAACCTTCCTTTTTTAGAACTTTGCAGGCCTGAGCACCGGAATAATCAAATTCACAGGCCTGACCTATAACAATTGGCCCGGAACCTATGATTAATATTTTATGGATGTCCTTACGTTTCGGCATAAACTTTTTTTACTAACTATCTCCTTTAAGCCACTGGTCGATAGCTGCCGCTGCCTCCCGGCCACTGTTAATGGCCGTTACAACCAGAGAAGCACCATTGACTGCATCTCCGGCAGCAAAAACCCACGGCTCGCTCGTCTGGTAGTTATCCACGGCTACATCGCCTCGGCCATTGAGCTTTAATCCCAAATCCTTTATAAGTCCATCATGCACTACGTGTTCAAAACCAAGAGCAAGAATTACCAGGTCTGCTGGAAGAATAAAATCAGTGCCCGGCAACTCCTTTATCTTCCACCCGCTGGCCTGTTTGACCCATTCCACTCTGCAGCACTCCAACTGACTTACCCGAACCTCGACTCCCGAAAACTTCTTGGTCATAACGCTCCAGAGCCGTTCACAGCCCTCCTCGTGTGAGGATGAGGTGCGCATAATTCTCGGCCACATAGGCCAGGGCGTATCGGGTGGCCGGGTATCCGGCGGTTTAGGCAGTATTTCCAGCTGATATATCTGCTTTGCTCCCTGACGTCGCGCAGTCCCGACGCAGTCACTGCCCGTGTCACCTCCCCCTATAACGACTACAACCTTGTTTTTGGCTGTAACTATGTTGGATTCATCCACCTGCCCACCAGAACGAAGCCGGTTCTGTAATGACAGATATTCCATAGCAAAAACGATATTTTCATATCCTCTGCCTGGTATATTAAGGTCTCTGGGCTGACCTGCCCCCATCGTCAAACACACACAGTCGAACATCTTTCGCAGATAACGAGCCGAAATATCCTGCCCAACTTCCACACCGGTTTGGAATTCAACACCCTCGGCGCCAAGTTGTTCCAACCGCCGCTCAATAATGCGTTTTCCCAGCTTGAAATCAGGGATTCCATATCGCAGCAGCCCGCCGACTTTTTCATCTTTTTCAAAAACCACCGTTTCGTGTCCGGCCCGTGCGAGCTGTTGAGCAGCAGCAAGCCCCGCTGGACCAGAGCCGATTATTGCGACCTGCTTGCCGGTTTTTTTTACAGGCGGCAGAGGTTTTATCCAGCCCTGCTCAAAGCCACGTTCGACAATTTGAAACTCAATATGCCTGATGAGCACCGGCTCATCACTGACAGACAGGGTACACGCCGTTTCGCACGGTGCAGGGCATACTCGCGCGGTAATTTCCGGGAAGTTATTTGTCGAATGCAGCAATTGACAGGCCTGCTGCCAGCGGTTTTTGTAAACAAGCTCATTGAAGTCCGGTATGCAGTTTTTCAGCGGACAGCCCACGCCGTGACAAAATGGTATTCCACAGTCCATACACCTTGCTGCCTGCTGACGGAGCTGGTCGGGGGTAAGCGGCAGGTCCACTTCTTCGAAGTCCCTTATACGCTCCAGAACCTGCCGATGTCCGACGTCCTGGCGTTTATATTTTAGAAAACCTTTTATCTCGCCCATTGGAAAACCTCTTCAGTGGCGGGAGTTGTTTCAGTGTCACGCCGTTCGGCCGCTCTGATTCGTTCAAGCACTTTTTGATAGTCAATCGGAATAACCTTTACGAACTTTCCAACCATATCCTGCCAGGCATTTAGAATATGCTGCGCCCGCGCACTATTGGTCCATTTCAAGTGGCGCTGGATTAAATCACAAAGCAGGTCTTTATCCTCCTGCTGCCAGACGCTTTGCAGTTCGACCATATCAAGGTTACAAAGTGTATCAAATAGTTGCGCCTCATCAAGGACATACGCTATACCGCCGCTCATGCCTGCGGCAAAATTACAGCCCGTTTTGCCGAGAACGACAACCACTCCACCTGTCATATACTCACAACCGTGGTCCCCCAGACCTTCAACAACGGCTGTCGCTCCGCTGTTACGGACAGCAAACCGTTCGCCAGCCATACCATTAATAAATACCTCGCCTGCGGTCGCTCCATAAAGAAGGGTATTGCCCACGATAATATTCTCATGAGCTATAAATGGCGATTTATCAGGCGTCTGAACAATGATTCTCCCGCCGGAGAGTCCCTTGCCAAGATAATCGTTGCTTTCGCCGATAAGCCGAAGCATTATACCCGGAGCAAGAAATGCACCAAAGCTCTGCCCCGCTGAACCACGAAAGACAATTTCCAGAGTGCTGTCAGGCAAACCCCCCTGGCCGTACTTGCAGACTATTCGATTGCTCAAAATTGTGCCAACCGTGCGGTTTATGTTTCTAATCGGCATTTCGATGATGGTTTTTTCCCCGTCTTCAATGGCAGCGGCAGCTTTTTCCATAATCTGCCGGTCAAGATGGTCCCCGAGTTTGTCCGGTTGTGCCCGACTTAACCTGAGCATGCTTTTGTCAGAAACATCAGGTTGATGAAAAACGGCTGAAAAATCGAGACCTTTTGCTTTATAGTGGTTAATCGCTTTGGCAATCTGCAATCGCTCGACTCTGCCGACTAATTCGTCGAATTTTCTAAAGCCGAGCTGCGCCATAATCTGGCGCACTTCTTCAGCCACAAAATACATAAATCGCTGAATGTATTCGGGCTTTCCTGTAAATCTTTTTCGAAGTTCAGGGTCCTGTGTCCCGATTCCAAAAGGACACGCTCCTTCGTGACATTTGCGCAAAAGAGTACAGCCAATCGCCACGAGGGCCGCTGTGCCGAAACCGAACTGCTCGGCTCCCAAAAGCCCAGCCACAACGACATCCCTGCCGGTTTTCATCTGGCCGTCAACCTGAACCCTTATTCGGTCGCGCAAGCGGTTCATCACAAGCACCTGCTGTGTCTCAGCCAGGCCAAGCTCCCAGGGACAGCCGGTATGTTTGATGGAAGATAGCGGACTTGCGCCGGTTCCACCATCGTGGCCGCTGATAAGAACCTCATCGGCATTACCTTTTGCTACGCCTGCAGCAATCGTCCCAACGCCGACTTCTGCGACAAGCTTAACAGAAACCTTGGCCTGAGGATTACTGCACTTAAGGTCATATATAAGCTGTGCCAGGTCCTCTATCGAATATATATCATGATGAGGAGGTGGCGAGATAAGTGTTACACCCGGCGTAGAGTATCGTAATTTTGCGATTTCATCGGTTACTTTGTGTCCGGGCAACTGGCCGCCTTCGCCCGGCTTCGCACCCTGAGCGATTTTTATCTGCAATTCTTTGGCGTGAGCAAGATAATTTATAGTAACGCCGAATCTGCCGCTGGCAACCTGCTTGATGGCACAGTTTTTTGAATCGCCGTTGTCCTGCGGCGTATATCGTGATGGGTCTTCTCCGCCCTCGCCGGTGTTACTCATCGCACCGATGCGATTCATTGCTATCGCTAGGCACTCGTGTGCTTCTTTGCTGATTGAGCCGTGACTCATTGCACCTGTGCAGAATCTTTTGACAATCTCGCTGGCAGGTTCTACTTCACCGATGGGTACGGGCTTGCCGTCAGCAAACTCAAACAACCCTCGCAGAGTGCAGAGCTGCCGTGATTGCTCGTTTACCGCCCTGGCATAATCCGCATAAGCATTTGCATCATCATATATCACAGCGTGCTGCAATCGTGAGACAGTAGTGGGATTCCAGAGATGTCGTTCGCCATCGTGCCTGAAATGATATTCACCGCCAAAATCCAGCTCGAGCGTCCCAGCGGGACGCTGCTGGAACGCTGATTCGTGTCTGGCGACTGCTTCGAGAGCAATTTCCTTAAGTCCGATTCCGCCGATTCGCGAGCTTGTACCAGTAAAGTACTGGTCAACAAACGGTCGGTTCAGCCCAATCGCTTCGAATAACTGAGCTGCCGTGTAGCTGCGGAGCGTCGAGATACCCATCTTGCTGATAGTTTTCAGGATGCCCTTTTTAATCGCAGCAATATAATTATCCGCTATATGGACCGGCTCCATTTTTTCGGGCAGCTCGCCCTGTTGCTGCAGCAAACCGAGAGCTTCAAATGCCAGGTATGGATTAACAGCATTAGCACCATAGCCGCATAAAAGGCAAAAGTGCATAACCTCTCTTGGCTCACCGCTTTCAACAATCAATCCGGCTTCACCGCGAAGCCCACGGTTAAGTAGTCCGCGATGCACTGCAGCCGTTGCCAGAAGCGACGGAATCGGCGCCACCGTCTTCGAAATATCACGGTCGCTGATGATAATAAATGAGGCACCATCCTTAATGGCATTTTCCACATCATTGACCAGAGAATCCAGGCCACATTGAAGACTGCCGGCAGGGTCAGAGGAATCGGCCTCGAAAACGGCTGAAACAGTTGCGACCTTAAAGTCGTCTCGATTAACCGTGCGAAGTCGCTCAATATCTTCGTTAGTAAGAATAGGATGTGGTAGCTTTAGCTGCCTGCAATGCTGTGGCGCCTCGTCAAGGATATTTCTCCTTTTACCTGTGAACGCCATCAAACTCATCACAAGCCCTTCACGGAGGGGGTCAATTGCCGGATTGGTTACCTGAGCAAATAGCTGTTTGAAATAATTAAACAGTAGTTTCGGTTTGTCGGAAAGCACTGCCAGTGGTGTGTCATTGCCCATCGAGCCAACCGGTTCCTGTCCATTGATTGCCATTGGTGTCAAAATCATCTTTAGCTCTTCGCGTGTGTAGCCGAATGCCCGCATCCTCTGGGCTATTGTCTCAGGGTCGCTTTTGACAGGCTTGGGTGCATCGAACAAGCCGCGAAGCTCAATTCTGTTTTCTTCCAGCCATCTGCGGTAAGGTTTCTGCCGGGCGACCTTACTTTTTACTTCGTTATCAGTAATTATCCGTCCCTCAACCGTATCCACCAAAAACATATGGCCGGGACGCAGACGGCCTTTGTTGCGAATCTTTTCCGGCGGCAATTCCACCACACCCGCCTCACTGGCAAGAATTGCCAGGCCGTCGGTGGTAACCAGGTAACGGCAGGGTCTTAGGCCGTTGCGGTCAAGAGTGCCTCCTATAAGCCGTCCATCGGTGAAAACCATCGCAGCAGGGCCGTCCCACGGCTCCATTATTGAAGAGTGATATTCGTAAAATGCGCGCTTATCCGTGCTGATATGATACTTTGGCCCGAAGGCCTCAGGTATCATCATCATCATTGCGTGGGGCATACTTCGGCCTGCTCTGACAAGAAGCTCGAGCGTACCGTCAAAACAGGCGGAGTCGCTCATTTCAGGGGTTAAAATTGGAAACAAATCACTAATATTATCCCCGA
>CAZKYA010000072.1:0-9898 GCA_964556725.1 uncultured Pirellulales bacterium | reverse complement strand
AATAACATAGAACGCCGGCTCAAAGACCATCAAACAGGCCAAGGCGGTCATTACACGAATTATAATAGGCCCAGGAGAATTTTATATACGGAGGGATTCAAAGATAAGTCGGAAGCTAAAAACCGGGAACAGCAAATCAAACGCTGGAGCAAATCCAAGAAATTAGCGTTAATAAAAGGCGACCGAGTAGAGTTGATAAATTTGAGTAAGTCCAGAGATTAAAAATCAGTTAGTGATTGACAATCCGTTGAATCCTTCGGCAGAATCAAGATTCAACCCTGAGCGACCTGTGGTGAGCGAAGCCGAACCAAGTCGAAGGGTCGAAGCATTTTGGCTGTCGGAAAATCCAACACCTGTCAGAGCGAAGTTGCCGTAGCCTGAAGATTTCATTTGACCTGTTCCGGCGGATAGGATATATTAGTTTTATACAGACTGAATCATTGTTAGACGAAACTTTGAGTGCAACGAACCCACTGAAGGATTCAGTTTTCGGAAGGAAAATGCCAGAATAATGGAGTAGCAATATCTGAAATAGCTACACATTCGATGCAATTGCAGCATTCTCTATCCACGTGAGATGATTGTCATTAGGGAGAGAATCCCATATAATATCATCTACCAATACCCTTATTATGGAAAGAAGAAGAAAGCCAAATGGTATGGGGAAACTCTTGGCCTTAAGATTGGCTGGTAAGTCACTTGTGGATTGCCGTAGACAGTCTTACGGTAAGAGAGAATAATAGAGAATAGTGAGAGCAACCATTTTGGAAAATTACAAAAGAAAAATTACTGCGTCTAACAATACATTCCAGTGGACGGCGTTCCACTGCCGCTGAGCCGCAACGTTAGGCTTTAACTAAAGGAATTTGATATGCAAGTAGTCAAGCAGTTGGTCAAGAAAATACCAGGTATTCCATACCTATATCGTTTTCTAAAGTACCCTTATTTACGATATAAATTGAAAAACACGTACATTGAAAATATCTTTACTGAAATCTACCGAGGAAGTAGATTTGGCGGAAAGGATTCTGCCTCTGGACCCGGGTCTGATCTATATCAGACGAGAGTAATTATTAGAGAATTGCCAAAACTTTTTCGAGATTTGACTATTTCATCAATCCTGGATATACCCTGTGGTGATTTCCATTGGATGAAAAGCATAGATTTATATGGTGTAAAGTATATTGGAGCAGATATAGTCAATGAATTAATACAGAGCAATAGAGAAAAATATGAACGCAAGAACGTGAGTTTCAAACACCTGAACATAATTGATGATGAATTGCCAAAAGTGGATCTTATCTTGTGCCGTGATTGTCTTGTTCATTTTTCTTTCAAAGACGTTTTCTTAGCGCTGGATAACATGTGCAATAGTAAATCAGAATATCTTCTTGCAACAACTTTTCCCTCACGAGAAGAGAATCGCGACATATTCACAGGGCAATGGCGTACGCTTAACCTTGAAATCACGCCATTTCATTTCCCTCCACCTCTAAGAATAATAAGCGAATGCTATGCAGAAGGTAAAGGTGCTTATAGCGACAAGTCATTGGGGTTGTGGCGAATCGAAGAAATAGAGAAAAGCATAACAAAGCGATCCATCTGACCGCTATTCCGCTGCGCTCCATAGCGGCAGGTGAGCTTTGCCGTTGGGACATTTCCGCTCTGCGGGCGCATTCCATCTTATAGCGGCTCTGCGACCCGCTGTTAAACCTTTTTTGTGACTCGGGGTCCCTTCGACAAGCTCAGGGCATGCTTGGTGACAAGGTACTACACGCTGAACGCTATTTGCTATTCTGTTTTCTGTATTCTGACTTCTGTCTTCTTTACTCACATCTCAAATTCTGCAATTATCAATGTATGGTCGCTGGGACGAAGATTTCGAACATTGACGGCGTTTTTATGGTATAATACGGTGGCGATTTGCAATAAAAGGCCGGTCGAGAGCGTCTGAATTTATGAAAAACTTGTACGCCTTCGGCGTAACCGGCCGGATATGGCACTGATTCGTCCTTCGTAGTTACTACGGAGAACGGATAGGAAAAAAATGGCGATTAATAGAATACAATATAAAACACTTAATTCTCTGCGGCTTTGAAAAATTCGGGTTAAGGAGAAACGAAAATGAAAACGCTAAAATACGGATTAGTTCAAATAGTAGTATTATGTTTCCTTATTTGTCCGTCAAATACGGCTTCGGCTCGCACCAGTGTATATATAGGCGCCGGCTTCGGCCATTCAGATTTTCATCGTGGTTACAGCCCCGATTACAGATGGGGCCCGCACAGATACTCTCATCATTACCGTTATTTTGAACCGGTTCGCTACGGCTGGGGTTGGCGGCACTATCGTCCGCACGTGGAAACTATTATTGTCGGCTCTGGATATTGGTACTGCGGGGAGCCCGATTATTATGTTATTGCTCCTTCGCCGCAAGTAATTGAAAAACAAGTGGTGGTTGTGCAGCCGGAGGGATACGATGAAAACACACAGCAACTTTTCAAAGAACTACGCTACAGGAAAAGCGAGCTTCTCGAAAAGCTCAAGACGGTTGACAAAGACCAGCGCATGGAGGCGATAGATGAATTGGCTGGATTTTCTTTCGATGACCAGGTCAGGCAGGCCCTCGAGAATGTTTTGCTTTCAGACCCAGACCCGGAATTGCGAAGAGAAGTCGCACAGGCACTCGGCGAAGTGAAGAATACAAAAGCTCTGCCTGCCCTCGAAAAAGCAAGGGTGGAAGATTCGGATGAGGATGTTCGCAAAGAAGCCGACAACGCAATCAAGAAATTAGAGAGTAATTGATTATCGAAATAACGGGCTGTGATTGGTATTATCTACAAGTCGAATTCTGCGATAATAGGCGTGTGGTCGCTCGGTCTTTCTTTAGTTCGCGGTTCTTTATCTATATAGCAGGCGGTGCATTTTTGGGCCAGAGGTCTCGTGGCCATAATATGGTCTAAGCGCCAGCCGAGATTGTGTTTGAAGGCGTTGATAGGCCGGTAATCCCAGAATGTATATTGTCCCGCCTCCTTGCAGTGCATCCTGAACACATCCACAAATCCCCACTGCATAATTTCTTTCAATCTTTTATGGACCTCCGGATGAAAACAAACATGCCCTAATAGATTCTTAGGGTCATATACATCTATCGCTTCCGGTGCAATATTAAAATCACCTACCCAGAGAACCGGCTCGGTGGGTTCGAAATTCTTATTGAAATATCGAAGCAACCGCTCAAACCAGCTTAACTTGTATTGAAATTTTTCGCAATTTGGTAAGTAACCTTGCGGGATATATGTGTTGACGATGGTGATGCCATTAACTTTTGCTTTAATCAGTCGTGGCTCGTCTTTGGGCTCACCATCGAAGCCGAATCTGACTTTTTTAATTTCGGTTTTACTGAAAATCGCTACGCCGTTGTAGCTTTTCTGGCCTTTGAAAACATACTTATAGCCGCTGTCGCCAAACGCCTCGGCTGGAAAATCGACATCCTGAACCTTGGTTTCCTGAACGGCAAGCACATCCGGCTTGTTTTCATCGAGCCACGAAAGCACAAGGGGCAAACGGGCGCGCAAAGAATTGACGTTAAAGCTAACAACTTTCATTCAAACTTTTTTTTAGGCGGGTTCTTCGACCGCGTCCTTCTTAGGTTCGGTTTTAACAGATATGCTTTTAATTGGCACCTGTTCTTTGGTTGTCTGCTCTGTAAGTTGCACCTGCTGCAAAGAAACAGTTTTACTGCCCTCGATTTTGTCAATCAAGGTGTAACTTTCGTCTATGGCCAGCAAGCTCAATAAAAAGCTCAGCGTGCTCTCTGCGCCTTGATTGGCATTAACCCCGCCATTCATAAGCCCATCGCAGCATCCTTTCGTCTTAAAGTCGTATAAGGGGGTATTCAAATCGTTTTTGCCCAGAAACCAGTCAAAGGCCTTTCTTTGAAGTATCAAAAATTTGCTGTTTTCTGTGGCATCATAAGCAGCCCTCAGCATCATTACCATGCTTGCTGCCTCTATTGGTTGTTGGTCAAATTGAGCTTTTGTCTTGCCTCTCTCATACCACCCATTGCAGCCGATAAAGCTGAAATGTTCTCCATTGAAGGTATTATCCAGCAAAAACGCACATGTTTTCTCTGCCACTTCAAGATATTTTTTATTATCGAATGCCATACCGGCAACAAAAAGTGCATTCGGCAAAACAGCATTTTCATAAGTTATGGTATCCTCAAGCCAATGCCAGTTGGCGTCACTGTTTTCTTCGTATTGTGCTACAAGGCCGTCTGCTGCTATTTCTATCTCTCGCTTGATGTCACTGGCGCCGGGAAATTGTCTTAGATACTCAACCATTCCGAGTATGGAATATGCCATACCTCTCGGATAAAGCTTCTGCACATGGTTAACTGAATTATCGAAGTATTCTTTGATTATCGATAAGTATGCTTCGGTTGGTGGTTTGGCCATAACTGTCCCGAACGACCACAGAACTCTGCCGAGACAGCCGCTTTCCGGCTCTTTTCGGTGCCAGCTTCTGTCGTAATTCATTAAGTTTCTAACTGTCCCGTCACTATTTTGTGCATGCATAATGAAAGACAGATAAATATCCAGTAGCTGCAGTGCTTGTGGCTCTGGATACTGAGCGTAATATTTCGTCATTGCGATTACGGCCCTCGCATTATCGTCTGTCGTATAGCCATGTTCGCGGCTTGGTATCGTAAATCTGGCGTGCTGTAATAGGCCCGTGTCATCGGTCAGCTTTCTCAAATGGGTCAATGACGGCTCCGGCACTTCTATGCTTGATATTGTTTCGGTTGCTGATAGTGGGATTTTCGTAGTAATCAGAACAGGCAGGTGTTTTACACTGAATAGTTTCCAGTATGCCTGGCCAATTTTGGGCCAGGTCCTGACTCTGCCATAGTCGTATGCGCGTCTTCGCAGCGAATAAAACAGCGAATCGTTCCGTAGTATTTCTACTATTGCTTCAGCCATTTGTTTTGAATCGCCGAATGGTACCAGCTTTCCTCGACCCTCGGCTAACAGCTCCATAGCTGCCCAATAAGGGCTGGAAACGACTGCTTTGCCTGCGCCAACCGCGAAGGACAACGTCCCGCTGGTCAGTTGCTCCCTGCTTAGATATGGCGTGGCATAAATATCCGCTGCACATAAAAAGTTGTGCAGTTCCTCGTCTTTTACGAATCTGTTGTGAAAGATTACATGCCTCTGCAGACCTAAGTCTTTTACTATACGTTGAAGTTTGAATCTATATGATTCGCCCTCGCTTTTTAATACCGATGGATGGGTCATGCCCAGAACTATATAAATAACAGACGGGTTGGCCTTGATGATATCCGGCATCGCATTGAGCATCACCTCTATCCCTTTATTTTTACTGAGCAGACCGAATGTCAGAATCGTTCTTCGGCCTTCCATCCCGAATTTGTGTTTGTAGTAGCTGCTGTCAACGAAGGGCAAATCAGGTATTCCATGGGGGATGAGTCCTATTTTCTTTTCAGATATCCCGTAAATATCCCGAAGCATACTCACGCCGCGCTCATTCATTGTGATTATTTTATAAGAGGCGTTACAGACCTCTACTAATGATTTGCGGTAAGCTTCATTGGGGTCATCAAGAATTGTATGGAGAGTTGTTATAACAGGTGCCTTTAATCTATTAAGCAGCAAACTCAAATAGTCACCGGCTTCACCGCCAAACAGCCCAAACTCGTGCTGGGCACACACCAGGTCAATATGGCTGAAGTTGATATAATCGGCTGCGCAGATATAATCGCTTTTGACATCTTGGCGGATTTCAAACTTAACCGGCTCAGCATATTTCAGATCGATATCTGACTGCATTGCCACTACCAGCGGCTCAAGCTCACCCTTGGCTGCCGACACTGTATTTTTGATAAGGTCCGAGGTAAAAGTCGCTATTCCGCATTTTCTCGGCGGGAAAGAGGATATAAATACGACTTTTTTCTTGGGACCTTTGGCCATCCGTAGCACCCCTTTTGAAATAGTCGCAAAGCTCACTAATGTATTTTAGAGTCTCTCGACTAAGCTGTCAAATGAATTAACTATTGGGTAGTTATAAAGTGTTTTTTTCCTAAATTTCGGCCCTGATTAGCCCCTTTTAAGCGTAAAAAAGTAGAAATTTAGCATATATTTCTTACTTTTTGTTATTTTTTTCAATTTTTCGCACTAAAGATTGACAAATTCGTATAATATGCTACTAATATAGTAGGTAAAATAGGAAATAAATTATGAAGCTTTCGACTCGAACCAGATATGGAATCAGAGCGATACTGGAGCTGGCTGATAACTATCAAAAAGGTCCTTTGCAGCTCAAAACCATTGCAAAACGCCAGAATATATCCGTGAAATATCTTGAACAAATAATGACCATCCTCAGGTCAGGAGACCTTATTAGAAGCGTTAGAGGCCCAAGAGGCGGATATATGCTTGCCAAAGTTCCGAATCAAATTAAACTTAGCGATGTTTTCGATTGCCTCGAAGGGCCTGTGACCACCGTTGAATGTGTCGAAGACGAAAATTACTGCGCTCGCGTCGCTGATTGTATGGCCAGACACCTCTGGATGCAGGTGAATCAGGCGATTAGGAATGTCCTGCAGTCCGTAACGCTTCAGGATTTGGTTGACCGGGCAAAAGATAAAGGCAGTTTAGCTTATCAAATATAAAAATGCTTTGTAGAAATCTTATACCGTATGTCATTGCGAGCCCCCTTCTTGCTTTCGCCCGCTGCCTCGTCTTGCATCGAGAGACGCAGAGGCAAGCAAGAAAGCAGGGGGCGTGGCAATCTCCTACATTTTAGCAAGCAAAGGGCTCGCAATAAAAGCTCTGGCTCGATGTTTTTTACAAAGCAATATAAAAATATAAAGGACAAATTATGAGTGCTATATTCGAAGATATTACAGCCGCAGTCGGTTACACGCCATTGGTGCAAATCAACAAGCTCGGCTCGGACAAAGCTACTATTTTAGCAAAGCTCGAATCATATAATCCCTGCGGCAGTGTCAAGGATAGAATTGCCTTATCAATGATACAGGCGGCGGAAGAAAAAGGGCTGATAAAATCCGATACTGTCATAATCGAGCCGACAAGCGGCAATACCGGCATAGGTCTTGCCTTTATTTGTGCCGCCAGAGGATACCGTTTGATTTTGACTATGCCCGAATCGATGAGCATTGAAAGGAGAAAACTTTTGAAATTGTTTGGTGCAGAAATTGTGCTCACGCCCGCTGGGCTTGGTATGTCCGGCGCAGTAAAAAAAGCTGAAGAGCTCGCGGCAAAAAACCCCAACGGCTTTATGCCTCAGCAGTTTAACAACCCCGCCAATCCGCAGATTCACAGAGAGACCACAGCCGAAGAAATCTGGTCGGATACCGATGGCAATGTAGATATTTTCGTAGCTGGTGTGGGCACCGGAGGAACGTTGACCGGCTGCGGCGAAGTGTTAAAAAAACGAAATAAAAACCTCAAAGTGGTAGCCGTGGAGCCGAAAGATTCCCCCGTCCTTTCAGGCGGAAAACCAGGCCCACATAAAATACAGGGTATCGGCGCTGGCTTTGTGCCCAAAGTGTTGAATGTTGAGATAATAGATGAGATTATTCAGGTCTCCAATGAAGACGCTTTGGAAACAGCCAGACAATTAGCTGCTAAAGAAGGGATACTGGCCGGCATAAGTTCTGGTGCCGCAATGGCAGCCGCAATACAGATTTCGCAGCGACCACAAAGCCAGGGCAAAACTATTGTTACTATCCTGCCAGATACTGGAGAAAGGTATATCTCAACAGAAATGTTTGAGTGATTTTTTTCAAAGGAGTTCGACAATGCCAAAACGCAAAAGAACCAACCAGGCAATTGAAAAGCTGGTCGGCGAAGTTGCTAAAACCTACGAGGGTGACACCGGTATAAATTTTATCGATGTCACCAACCTGCCCGTGCGGGATAAAATTTTGCAGATTCTTGATTTGCTCACTGAGATTCTTTTTCCAGGCTATACCGGCAAAAGAACGGTCACAAAATCCAATATCAACTTCGTTATTATTGATATCTTATCCCACATCTACACAGAGCTTTCTGAGCAGCTCGAGCGGGCCTACAAATACCGATGCAGAATGGAAAATTGTGACACCGGCGACTGCAGAAAAACGGCTGAAGACGCCACCCAGCATCTGTTGGCTCAGCTTCCTGCAATTAGAGAGCTGCTGAAAGGCGATGTCGGTGCCGCCTTCGATGGCGACCCCGCTGCAAAGTCTTACGAGGAAATCGTGATTAGTTATCCCTGCATCGTAGCGATTGCTACTTATCGCATCGCCCACGAATTATATCTGAAAGAGGTGCCTTTGATACCTCGCATAATGACAGAATGTGCGCACGCAAAAACCGGCATTGACATCCATCCCGGCGCCAGAATTGGCAGAAACTTTTTCATCGACCATGGCACCGGCGTTGTCGTAGGTGAAACCACCATCATTGGTGACAATGTAAAACTTTATCAGGGAACTACCCTCGGCGCCCTTAGTTTTCCGAAGGATGAACGCGGAAGGATTATAAAAGGCGGCAAACGTCATCCGACAATTGAGGATAACGTAACCATCTATGCCGAGGCAACCATACTCGGCGATGTAACTATCGGCAAAGGTGCCGTAATCGGCGGCAACGTCTGGATAAAGGAATCCGTCCCCCCAGGTGTTACAGTTACAACTCCGCATCCCGATTTGGTCTATACAAAACACGAAAAAACAAAAACTTAAAGCTAAAAAGTGAAAAAACCATAGTTCAAAGTATAGTATTTTGAGCATTTGAGATTCGAATTTTGATATTGTTTCGAATTTCGATATTAGGATTTCGGATTTCAATGCTTACTATTTGGGAGATTTGTTTTGAACGAGCGGCTGCTTAAGAAAATAAAAAGACTTAAGGAAACACATAGGGCCGTGATACTCGCCCACAACTATCAGCCCGCAGAGATTCAGGACCTCGCCGATTTCACCGGTGACTCTCTGGGTCTAAGTATAAAGGCCGCCCGGACTGATGCGGAAGTTATTGTCTTTTGCGGCGTAAAGTTTATGGCTGAAACCGCTGCTATTCTCTCTCCGCAGAAAACTGTGCTTTTGCCCGACCGCTTTGCTGGCTGTCCACTTGCCGATATGGTTACCGCTAAGCAGCTTCGTGAATTGAAGCAGAAGCATTCTGACGCTTTGGTCGTCTGTTATGTAAATAGCCCCGCCGAAGTCAAAGCCGAAAGCGACTACTGCTGCACCAGCGCCAATGCCGCTGAGCTGGTGAATTCTTTGCCCCCGGATAAACCGATTATTTTTGTCCCCGACAGGCATCTCGGCCAATTTGTTGCTGAAAGAACAAAGAGAGACCTTATCCTCTGGCCCGGCTATTGCCACGTTCACGTCTTGATAACTGAAGATGACATCAAAAACGCAAAGGCCAAATATCCCGATGCCGTTGTTATGGCCCATCCGGAATGCACCGAGCCGGTAAAAAAACTTTCGGATGAGATTCTTAGTACCGGACAAATGCTAAAATTTGTCGAGAACAGCTCAGCGAAAAAATTTGTTATCGCTACTGAGGTAGGGATAATTCACGCCCTTAAAAAGCGTAATCCAGATGCCCAGTTTTTCCCTGCCACTGAAAAGGCGGTTTGCCCTAATATGAAACGTATTACTCTGGACAAGGTCATCGCCTCACTGGAGAATATGCAATACAAAATTACCGTCCCGGAGGACATAAGAGTAAAAGCAAAAAAATCACTTGATAGAATGATTGAAGTTTTACCGGCAAAATAAAGGAGGTAATAATTATGACTTTCTCAAAAGTATCTGAAAAGCAGATTACAAGGGCGATTATGTCTGAATTCGCCAGAG
>CAZKYA010000071.1:0-9928 GCA_964556725.1 uncultured Pirellulales bacterium | reverse complement strand
GAGTTTATGTCGGTGTTCACCTTAATCGGATTTCTTATTGCAGTGATAAAAGGAAAATAATGAAAAGAGCTATCCGCCATCAGTTATCAGCTACCAGCTTAATATTTTTCTGTTGGACCGCCTGTTATGCACAGCATATTTCCAGTACGCAATTAATTAATAATGCCAAGGAGTATGACGGGAAAAGTGTTGTCTATGCAGGCGAGGTAGTCGGCGATGTAATGACGCGGGGAGATTTTGTCTGGGTAAATATAAATGACGGCGAAAACGCCATTGGTGTCTGGCTGAATAAGGAGTTAGCCAAGGAAATTCAATTTACCGGTAGTTACCATGCTAAGGGGGACCGTTTGGAGATTGCCGGAGTTTTTCATCGCAATTGCGTCCAACACGGCGGAGACATGGATATACATGCTCAAGACATACGTAAGATAAGCCCAGGCAGACCAGTTAGAGAAGAGTTGGATACAGGTAAAAGAAATTTTACCTTTATACTATTAGGGATATTATGTCTTGCGTTGTTATTTGCACGTCGTCGAAGAGGCAGAATAGCAACATCCTGATAGTTGCCGGTATGATGCAGACATGGCAAAGCTACCGCAGGAGCAAAAGGGGATAGAGCAGATTCCTGCTTTCGCAGGAATGACAGAGCATCAGATTTTTCGATATTTTCGCAGCATATCGAGGAGGTTTTGCATATCTTCGGGTAGAGGAGCTTCAAACGATACAACTTCACCAGTTGCGGGATGTTTGAATTCGAGTGTTGAAGCGTGCAGGGCGACTCGATTTATGATAGGGTCCTGTGGGGCAGGTTCGGCGTCCTGCAACTGCCAAGTATAGACGAACTTGCCGCCATACATATCATCGGCGACGATAGGGTGTTTTATATATGACAGATGTACCCGTATCTGGTGCGTTCTGCCGGTTTTAGGCGTCAGCCTCAACAACGAAAAGCCACGAAAGGATTCAACTACTTCGTAAAAAGTGATTGCTTCTTTTCCGATTTCCGGCCTGATTGCGTATTTTTCTCTTATTTTTGGATGGATTCCCAGTGGTGCTTTTACACGGTCGGCTGAAAGCTCCGGGGTGCCGTGGACGATAGCAAGATAGCCCTTTTTGACCTGACGGCGTTCGAATTGTTTTGCGACCTTCCATTGGGCAATGTCGTTCCTGGTAACGACCATAACACCGGTCGTGTCTTTATCAAGCCGATGCACAATGCCGGGACGGAATTCCCCTAATCCGCTCGATAACTTATCGTAATGGAATGCCAGGGCATTTACCAAAGTTCCGTGCGTATTGCCGCGAGCAGGATGAACTATCATATCAGGTGGTTTGTTGAGAATTATCAAATCGGAATCTTCATAAATGATATTTAGAGGAATATCTTCGGGTGGAATTTCCTTGCTCGGCAGCTCAGGCAGTATCAGTTCGATTTTATCGCCCGGGTTTAGCTTGAAGCTGGGTTTGGCGATTTTGCCATTGACTTTAACGGCACCCTGTTTGATTATATCTTGTATCATCACCCTGCTGAAGTTGCTGAACCGACCGTGGAGATACCTATCGAGCCGACGCTCTTTGATTGAAGTTCCTACTTGAAGCGTCAATCGCTCGATAGGCTCACGATGGTGAGCAAGGCCGAACCATGACTCATAACCGCTATCCTGCATCAAACATCTCGCCTCGTTTAATCATACATCGGGTAAATTGACATCGTTGACGTCGTTTACTTCAGGGACGCTATTCTTTAAGGGACTTCGAGGTTTATATCCGGTATCTCTGAGGTGCTGTTCGGTGTTATAGCGATATTGGTGTCAGGTACCTCAGGGATTGTATTTGTCACTAAGGGACCCAGGTTGGCATCTGTAGGCAGATTAGTGTCGGCAGGCATTATCGACTTAATGGCTGGTTTTTTCGGTGCCGGCCTAAAGACTATCTTTTGCTTATAGTCAGCCATTGTCTCAAGACGCAGCTTTGCCTGAACAGCAGCCACGGTGCAATCAAAATCAGGGTTTGTGGTGATGTCGCGATATATTTGCTCTGCCACCTCGAAGTTGCCGATATCCTCTTCACACAGTCCGAGGCCAAATTTAGCCATAGCCGTTAACGAGGGGTCGGTCGGGCATCTCTCGAGCACTTCAGTGTAGCTGGCTTTTGCCTGGTTTATCTGAGCTGCTACTTCCTGCTCGGGCACAATCCCCTGGCGGTAATGCAGCTCCATCCGCAGGGCTTCTGCTTGTTTAATAAGTGCAAAAGCAGCCATCTGGTTATCATCTGCGTTTTGGGCAAAGATTCTGAGATTATCGGCTGGCTGGAGCAGGATAAACGAAAGGTCTCTTCCCTGGGCCTTTGCTCTAAGGATCTGCATTTGGCTGTCAAATAACTGGCTGACAAGACCTGAAAGCTCAAGCTGTCTTCGAGCCACTTCCCTCTTACTATGGATTCTCCAGACATAAAAGGTTGCAATGCCAATAATCAATGCTGATACGCAGATAATCGTTATGCTATTTTCCCTCGCCCATTGTGGCAAGTTGTTTAGCCATTCGGCCAATTCATTGGTCTTTAATTCGTGCCGATGGTCAGGTCTCATCTATTTCTCCGTTTTTATACTAAAATAGATTGTATTCAAACCACTTTATTTGAATTCTACTTAAAATTTGAACCGATATTATAACAAAACTACTTTAGTCTTGCAATTAACCCTTCAATTGATTAAATTTTTATTTCTTGGCTAAGGTTAATCGAAAGGGTATAGATGTTCGAAAAAAAGGTGGAAGCTAAAGCTTTTCACTATTTATTCCTTACTTTTTGCCTTTCCGTGGTCCTGGGCCTGATTAAATCAACGGTCTGTTTGGCAGCCGACCCCTGTAGCATACAAGATGGCGTGGGGTTGGACGCTGCGATGCCGCGTTCTATGCTACAGGGCGAGCAGCAGGATAAGCCCAAGACCCCAAAAGCATTAACAGGCATCTGGGACCCTAACAGATATATCAGCATCGACGAAATTCAGCCCGGGATGAAGGCATATTGTCTTACCTGCTATAAAGGCACCAATATCGAAAAGTTTGAGATGGAGGTTCTAAGTATAGTCCGTAATATAGCGCCGGGCAGGGATGCAATTCTGGTTCAGGGCACCGATGAGCGATTCATCCATACGGGTCCTGTAGGTGGGTGCAGCGGCTCGCCGGTCTATATCGATGGCCGATTGGCAGGGGCATTAGCCTTCGCATGGTATTTCAGCAAAGACCCGCTTTACGGAGCGACGCCGATAGAAGAGATGCTCGAAGTAGGCCAATTCGACAGCTCCGAGCAAGATACTACTCAAGCGGGATTTGTGTTTGATTTTTCCAGGCCGATTGACCTTGTGGAAATCGATAGGCAAATTGCAAAACCACGATTTACAAAAGACAATAACCTGGCCGGTGTTAGCCCTTTGCCCTGTCCATTGATAACCTCCGGGTTGCCAGCCGAGGTTTGTAAGCAGCTTGCGGCGTTCGCTGAACCTTTCGGACTTATGGTCGTTCCAGGTATTAGTAGTGGTGGGCAGCAGAAAGCAAGTGGGCAGGACGTGTCATTAGAGCCGGGCGCTGTTCTTACAGTTCCATTGGTGAGTGGTGATATTACTATGTTCGTCCTTGGAACAGCTACCGAAGTTATAGGCGATAAGGTTTACGGCTTTGGGCATAGTTTTCTCGGCCGCGGTCCTGTGAATTTACCGATGGCCACAGGGCAGGTGTACACTGTGATATCAAGCTTATCTCGCTCCTTCAAGCTCGGCAGCATGCTTGAAATAGTCGGTTCCCTGACAACGGATGAGTCGGCAGCGGTACTCGGACAAATCGGCGAAAAGCCAAAGATGATACCACTGACAATAAAAGTTGACCGTTACAATGACTCCCAGAAGCGGGTTTATAACTGCCAGGTCGTTGACGACCGGCTGCTTACGCCGATGATATTCGCCGTGGCCGTCGCCGGCGCGGCATCTTACCTCGGCGATTTCCCGCTGGACCATACCATTGAGTATAAGGTGGCAATCAACTTAGAACAGGCCGAACCAATTACCTTTGAAAATATCTCAACCGGTATGGGTGTAAATGAGATGTTACTGGAAAGCAGAAGCTCGGTTGCGGTTCTTATGAATAATCCGTTCAAAAAAATTAATATAGAATCGCTCGACTTCGAAATCCGCATAATGCCAAAAAGTATCATTTCACACATATGGTCGGTCAATTTGTCCGATTCAAAAATTAAAGCCGGTGAGATAATTGAGGTTGCAGTAGTTGTGGAATCCTTCCTGGCGGGAAAGAAAAAATACCAGTTCAGCCTGAAAATACCAGAAGATATGCCGGCCGGAGAATATGAATTGACTGTGTGTGGCTCACAGGATTATGCCCAGTTTCTTCAAAAAGCTGCCCCATACAAATTTATTGCACAAAGTCTTCCGAGCTTAATTGAAGCGATAAATAATTCCCTGCAAATCAGGCAAGACAAATTGTATTGTCTTTTGATTTTACCACCCGGCGGTGTTGCGTTAGAAAAGGCGGAACTTCCCGATTTGCCTGCGACGAAAGCATTGGTCCTGCAGAATGAAAAAAGGACATTAAGCGCCCAGCCATACCAACACTGGCTTGAAGAAAGCATAGAAACCGGCACAATCATTGCTGATAGGAAAGTTGCGCGTATAATGATAGAAATGTAACAAAAATTTGGTAACTGGTTAACTGATTCATTGGTCAAATAGTCGGTGTCCACCAGAAACTATCCACCAGTTATTGGCCCTTTTTGAATTTTGACTTTTAATGCTTTGATTTTTTATTCGGAGAGTCGTTATGAAAGATAAATTTTACATTAATCGCCCCCTGTTCTTGCGAAAGCAAAAAGGCACAAGGGCACTTCTGGCGATAATTTCGGTTTGTTTGGCTTTGAATTCAACTTCCTTAGCTGTCAGCAGTAAGGTTACACGTCATTCCAGCAGTTCGGATTTATTGAAGGGCAAAATCAAAGACGTTGTGATTGGCTCCAAAGGAACCATTGAGCTTGGGCGTTCAGCCAAGTCGCTGGTTGAGAAATTCGAGGAGTTAGAAGATGTCTGGTCGATAAACAGCATTGTTGTAAGCGGCGGAACTATTTACTTCGGCACAAGCCCCAACGGCGGGATTTATCAATACAGTCTCAACAAATTGAAAAAGATTTATCCGGCGGAACCAGAAAAAGACCCGAACAGCAAACAGACCGAAATGCGCAATAATGTAACCGAGTCTGGTGCGAAGGCGGTTAAGGCCGAGAAATATCTATCGAACGAGCACATTTTCGCGATGACTACTGATGTGTCCGGCCAGCTTTTAGCCGGTATAAGCGGCGAAAAATGCAGACTCTACCGACTCAAAGCGGACAAAATGGAAATTATTTTTGAGCCGAACGACGCCAAATATATCTTCGCAATAGCTACCGACGATGCAGGTAATATTTATTTAGGAACGGGACCAAAAGGCAAGGTCTATCAGCTTGACCCGTTCGGCAAAGAATCACAGCTTATCTACGAAGCTAAAGACAAAAATATACTTTCACTGGCAATCGGAAAGGATAGCTTTGTCTATGCAGGCAGTGACAGTCGAGGACTTGTATACAAGATAAATCCGCGCACTAAAATGGCAACAGTTTTATATGACAGCGACCAGCCGGAGATCACAGCACTACTACTTGCAGAGGATGGCGGTCTTTATGCGGCGGCAACATTGGCCAAGATTGTACAGGCACAAACGAAATTCGCTGCGCAATTGCCTTTTACCGGTCGGCCTGAAGTTGAACCGGAAGAAGAGGGCGAAGAGAAAGAAAGTGCCCCCGAAAGTGAAGGTGAGCTCAAACTTAAAATTGCGAATACAAAAAAAGAAACTGATGAAAAAACAGTCCAAGGTCCTACGTTAGTAGATAAAAGAACCAAGCCAGATAAAGCCAGTTCCATATACAAGATAACCAAAGACGGCTTCGTCACGGATATATTTAGTGAAACTGCGGTCTTCTTCTGCCTGGCTGAACAAAATAAAAAGCTGCTTGTCGGCACCGGAAACAGCGCACAGCTTTTTACTATCGACCTGGCTCCAGAAGAGCAGGCGATCATCTATGAGGACGAGCAGGCATCTCAAATAACTGCGGTAACCGTTGTCGGTGAAGATATATATCTTGGGACGGCAAATCCCGCTAAGTTGATAAAGTTAGGAGCTGGTTTCGCTTCCGAGGGTACTTACACTTCCGACCTTATTGATGCCGACCAGCCGGCGAATTGGGGTAAGCTACAAATCGAGGCAGATATTCCAAAAGGGTGCAAGGTCATTGTGGCCTCCCGCAGTGGAAATGTCAAAGATATAAATGACTCAACTTTCTCAAAGTGGACCGAACCCATGCCAGTAACAGAGCCAATACAACTTCGCTGTCCTCTCGGCAGATTCTGCCAATATAAACTTGTGCTACAAAGCGAAGATGGTCTCAAAAGCCCGCTCATAAGGGAGATTGCTGTCGCCAGTAGTGTTCCTAATCTGGCACCGAAGGTCGAATCGGTCAGCGTCGACCGAATACCCCAAAAGGAATATACGTTAAAAATCAGCTATAAAGCCGAGGATGACAACGCCGACAAGCTGATTTACAAGATAGACTTTAGAAAAGTCGGCAGAACAAACTGGATTGAACTCAAAGATGAGCTTGAAGAGGACAATTTTGAATGGGATAGCAGGACTGTCGAAGACGGCCGATACGAAGTCAGAATAACCGCAAGTGACGAGAGAAGCAACACCACCACAACGAAACTGACCGGCAGCAGAATAAGTGAGCCGGTAATAGTTGATAATACAGGGCCTGTTATTACAAAGCACACTATTGATAAAAATGCAAAAACCATAACGCTGAAGCTGCAGGTTTCCGACGAATTCAGCGCAATCGGCAAGCTGGATTATACCATTGACAGCAATGCCGAATGGATAGGTGCTATACCAGACGACGTGGTTTATGACACAACGGAGGAGAATTTTACGATTGTGGTTGAAAAATTAGAGCCCGGTGAGCATATAATCGCCATCAAGGTCAGTGACGACATCGGCAATACAACCTATAAAACCTTCGAGGTCAATTTTGAATAGTGAATCGTGATTCGTGAATCGAACCACGCTACACGAGACACAAACTGTGCGATACATCGAATTTGAAAAGGTTGCTGAGACGGTTAAATCGCTTTGCATAGCGGCCGGCTGTGAACTTCCCGATGATGTTTTAGCTGCTCTTGAAAAAGCAGCACAAAAAGAATCAAATCCCACAGCAGCCAAAATACTGAATCAGCTTATCGAAAATGCCCGGATAGCAAAAGCCGAATCAATACCACTATGTCAGGATACGGGTCTTGCGGTAGTCTTTGCCGAGTGTGGCTCTGAAGTAGCCATCAGACCCCCAGCCGGAGAAAAACATGCGACGCTGGATGATGCAATCAACGTCGGCGTTGCGGCTGGCTTCCAAAAGGGTTATTTGCGAAAAAGCGTTGTTGATGAGCCATTAAATAAACGCAAAAACACCGGCTCAAATACACCTGCTATAATTTATCACACAATTACACCGGGGCAGACTCTGAAGCTATCCGTTATGTTAAAAGGCGCGGGCTGTGAAAATAAAAGCCAGTTCAAGATATTCAGGCCTACAACAGAAAGGCAACAGATAATTGACTGGATTGTCGATGTGGTCAAAAGTGCCGGCGCTGATGCCTGTCCGCCATTTATCATCGGGGTTGGGATTGGGGGCGATTTTGAATTAAGCTGTCTACTCAGTAAAAAGGCGCTGCTGCGAAACCTAAATAGCAAAAACAAAGATAAATTTTACGCTGAGTTAGAGAAAGATTTGCTTTCGAAGGTCAACGCTCTTGGTTTAGGGCCACAGGGGCTTGGTGGTGATATAACTGCTTTAGCTGTTCTGGTCGAGACCGCCCCTTGTCATATTGGGTCGCTACCGATAGCGGTGAATATTGAATGCCACAGCCACAGGCACAAGTCAGCAACTATCTAATTATTCCAATTAATTATTCACGGGCCCAACTATAGCATAGATTTGATATGGCTACATAATCTTCCGGCATGAGTTGTTCAGGACGTTGTTTTGGGTCGATGTGACAACACTCGAAGATTTCCGGCCAATTGTCAATCTTTGCAAGTGTAAGTTTGCCTTTGGCTAATTTGCTACAGGCCGTAATGGTTTTACGCCGATGACCCATAAAGAGCCCGACGACTTCGCTAAAGAGCTTCATGTCTTTGATTCGGCTGACTTTTTCTTTATTGCGAATAAATCTGATGATTGCAGAGTCAACCTTCGGCTGAGGCCAAAAGACCGTCGGCCTCAAAATCCTTATTAGTTTTACGTCGCCGGTTGCACCCAATAAGATGCTCAAAATGCCGTAATCCTTGTTGCCGGCAACGGCTGCCATCCGTTCAGCAACCTGCTTTTGAACCGTGACATACATACAGTCCGCCGCCAGCGGTCCTGTAACCAGATTCAGCATTACAGGCGAGGCGACATTGTAAGGTAGATTCGCCACTAACAGAATTCGGCCAGCGTGTTTTTTGCGAGCAGTAGATACTTTGTTTATAACTATCCGGCTGATATTGTTTTTGTTCTCAAGGATATCGGCATTGATAATCTCGACATTTATTGCTATTGAAAGCTGTTTTTTTGCGATTTCCGTCAGGGCATGGTCGTATTCGACAGCGAGACAGTAACCGGCGTGCTCGGCTAAGCCCTCGGTCAAAGAACCTGTGCCGCAGCCGACCTCAAGCACAATATCGTTATTGCCAATGTCCGCAGAATCTATGAGCAGTCGCATCAGATTCAGGTCAATTAGAAAATGCTGGCCGAGTCGTTTGCTTACTTTAGCGCCTGCTGAGGCAAGCAACTGCTGGATTTGCTGCTTGGTTTGCATTTTTCCGAATTTAGAACTTAGAATTGAGAATGTAGAATTAATGGCCAGAACGGGATTTCTTAACAATCGTTGTGAGAATAGCGACCAATTCGTTCGATTCGTTTGATAATGGCCTTAATCTATTAGCTGTAACTATCTTGGTTGTCATTAAGAGACGAAGCCAATAATATGTTTCTCGTGCTTCTTTAAGCGCGACGTTACATTTAGAAATAAAATCTGCTCTGCTTTGTGCGGCTGTCGCCTCTTCCAAATTTGCACCGATGGATGTTCCTGAGCGTAAGACCTGTCTTCCCAAGACCTCGCCGCCGTCTTTTTTCTTAGCCAGAAATTGATAAAGTTTCACAATTCTACAGGCAAACGAAAATCCGCGTTCTTTGATATCTTTCTGTTTAGAATTTCTTTGGGTCTTTTTATTGTTCATAAGGTTTTTCCTCTGAGATTATGTAATTAAATTTCTAAATTCTAAACTCTTAATTCTAAATTCTTCTTTGCCGCTGCCATTTGTATTGCAGTGGTTATGGCCGATTTCATACCGGTCGGGTCGGCGAAGTTCTGGCCTGCAATATCGAAAGCCGTTCCGTGAGCAGGTGATGTTCTTATTATAGGTATGCCGATGGTTATGTTAACGGCTTTCTTAAAATCGAGCAGTTTTACTGGTATCATACCCTGGTCGTGATACATTGCGACAACTGCGTCGAATTCACCTTGAACGGCCCGCAAAAAAAGCGTATCGGCCGGGAATGGGCCGTGACAGTTTATCCCCTGCTCCTGCGCTAATAGGATTGCCGGTGAAATTATTCTTTGCTCTTCGTCGCCGAATTGGCCGGCCTCGCCTGCGTGCGGGTTCAGTGCCGCAACGCCAATCTTAGGATTTGAGATGTTGAAATACTCCTTCAATGCGTCATTAAGCAGGTCTATCGGCTCGAAAACGCAGCCGATGGTAAACTTGTGCCTTACTTCAAACAGCGGCTCGTGAATTGTCGC
>CAZKYA010000070.1:0-9945 GCA_964556725.1 uncultured Pirellulales bacterium | reverse complement strand
TTTTTCAACCCGACCGTGGTGCATCTATGCGCCACAATTCTGGAGTGTGGCGACCTCCGTGCCGACCTCGGAGTAAACAACGTGGTGTTTCGCGTTTTGCATCTACTCTTTCGACGCTTCTCGGCTCGGGACTTGCTATGGCTGAGTCGCTTAGTGTCGTAGCAGAGGTTACCGGCAATGTCCTTATGAAAAGGGCCGTTCAACAGTCTCGCGAGAGAATTCTTGCCGGTGCTGACATCGCAACGCCGTTGCGGGAAAGCGGTGTTATTGACCCCGCTATTGCGCACATGGTCGCTGTGGGTGAAAAAAGCGGCGAATTAGAGACAATGCTTAAAAATATCAGTGAAAACCTTGAATCCTCGACCGACGTAGTTATTGAAAGATTAGGTGCAGCGGTTGAACCGCTTATTATAATCGTTATGGCTACAATAATCGGCGTAATCGCCTATGCGACAATATTACCGATTTTGGAAGTCTCCGCAGGAAAACTATGAGCGCAGCGAGAGACTGATTTATAGTGGGCATATTTGAACTGATTTTTCACGAATATTGACAGATTCTCAGGAGATTAAAATGACAAAGCAAAAAAGGAAAAAAGCCGCTCGAAGTGGTTTTACACTGGTCGAACTTATGGCCGTGCTGATAATCCTCGGCTTACTTGCCACGTTGGTAGTTACACGGGTAGCAACCAAGATAGACCAGGCGCGTGTAACAACTACTAAGGCCAACCTGAAGATGCTTCACGCCCAGGTTAATCAATTTAAGATGGATACCGCCAGATATCCAACCGAAGAAGAAGGGCTCAAAGCTCTTATTGAGCAGCCATCCGATGTCACAAACTGGGAGCCGGGCGGATATATCGAGACCACCGAAATACCAAAAGATGGCTGGGACAACGATTTTGATTATCAGCTTTATCCCGAAGGAGGCGGCCAATTTGTTATCATAAGCTATGGTGCCGACGGCGAAGAAGGTGGTGAAGACTTCGATAAGGACCTGCGCAGCACTGATGCAAATTGAACTGTGCAGCATAAAATGTATGGCCAGCAAAACGCACAAATACAAAAATGCAGAGACGCATATACACATTCACGGCTTTACCCTTACCGAACTGGTAATAGTAATCGTGATGATTTCGTTATTTGTGCTTCTGGCTCAAATACACCTTTTTGGTCTGCTGCGAAAAAATACCTTTAGAGCGCAAGTACAGGGTCTTATCTCTACAATGCAGATGGCTGCCAGTGCCGCCGCCGAGAGCAATAGAAGATACGAGCTTATTATCGACCCGACACAGCAAAACTATATCCTTCGTGAGATTACTTCGCCCGACCTGTCACAGGTTCTGGAAGAAGAGATTATCGTTGAAAATGATTTTAGTGATAATTGCAGAGTTGCTTATATCGAGTTTGACGACGGGGAGTATATCAATAACGGCTGGGCAAAGTTTCGGGCAGGACATTCAGGTTGGCAATACGGTGGGAAAATCGTTCTGTTCGATGAAAAGGAACAACCATATTCGGTAGTAGTTAACCGGCTGAACAGGATTGTTTCATTAAAAGAAGGCGATGTTAAACTTTTGGAGCCGAAAGATAAGGAAGAAGTGCTGTTCTAAATCGCTTATTGGGCAGAATATAAGGCACAAGATGCAAGATACAAAATACAAGATACCATACATGCGTTGCCGCAGAGCTTTTACCCCGTTAGAAGTAAGCCTCAAAGGCAGAATGTACCACGTACACAGGAGATCTCTAATGGGGTTTACTCTGATAGAGATGGTAACCGCTTTGATTATATTAGCCCTTATCAGTTCAAGTGTATTGGTTGTTATAAACCGCTGTGCGGCCTCGGCGGCAGATTCGGCCTTGCGTATGAAGGCCTTTGAGGTTGCACGCGAGAATATGGAAAAACTTCTCGCCTCTGACTCGGTGAGACAGACCGTCGAATTTGGCACAAGTGACAAGTACCCCGAAATTAAATGGCAAACTGCTGTTGAGACGTTCTATGAGCCGATAACGGCGCGGATGTGGGTCAGAGGAATTTGTTCGGCTGAATATACCGACACGGCAGGTGAAGTTCAAACAGTCGAATTAACTCACTGGCTGACCGATGTGACAAAGCAGCAGTTGCTTGAAATTTTGGAGGAGCAGAAGGAAGAAAAAGAGCGATTGGCTTCTCTGGTCCTTGGAACTATCGAGGAAGCCGCTGAGTACGCTGGTGTCGATGTGGAAACTATCGAGCAGTGGATTGATAATGGTATGCTAACGACCGAAGATGGCTCTTTTATCAAGGACAATATCGATATCTTCAAACAAAGTGGTGGCAATCCTACCGCCGAAGTTAAAAGCCAGCAGGCAGAATCTATTCAGGATTTAACAGAGCCGACCACCCAAAAAGGCGAACCGACCGGGCAGGAAGCGGTTAGTGAGGAGGAATGGTTAGACCAGATAGAACCGATAACGGGCTTGACAAATAGGCAGATATATAAAGAAATGAATTTCCAGGAGCTCTGGGATTTATTAACGAAGCTACAAAACGAGGGAAAGATATGACCTCAATGACGTCTATCGGGACTAAATAAATGAAAAAAACTTCTGACAAACTTATGAGACAAATGGGTTTTTCCTTAGCTGAGGTGCTTGCGGCCTTAACAATAGGTGCGATGATTCTGGTGGCGGTGCTGGGTATTTACAGCCGGGCCGAGCACACGGCTGCTGCAGTTACACGCAAGCTCGACAGCTCCCGACTGCCCCGCGAGATTCTGCAGCGCATCGCTGAAGACCTCGACAGAATAATTTCTTCCGACTCTAACACGAGAATTGTCATTGAGAATAAATTTGAAGGAGGTTTGCCGACCGCCAAAATGACGATTCAAAAAACTATTCAAGACGGCGAAGGTAGAGAGATGGTATTTGAAGAAATCACCTGGCAAACTAACTATGACTATGAAGCAGATGCCAATAGTCTTGTTTTATACCGCAGTCACAGCGGTATTGCTTTAGAGGATAAACTACTTGAGGATTATCCACGCAAAGAAAAATGGGAAAGAGAGCTTTTTGTGCCGATTTGCACCGGCGTCACTTTTTTCAGGATGCAGGTCCCAAGGGGTGAAGATTTTCAAAATGAATGGTCAGGTGCTTCATTGCCTCCCGGTATTGTGGCAACAATCTCTTTTGCCGAGCCCTATAAGACATTAGACGGCACTTTGGATGTGCCGGATGCAGAAAAAATCAAACGAACCATAGCTATTGACAGAACCAGAAGAATCACATTCGTATTAGCGCCGAAGGAGGATTAAGGAAAACTCAGATAATGAATAGCAGTAGTCTAAATAATTACGGTACCCAAAACCGCCCTGGCATCGTATTACTGGTGACATTAGTGTTGTTGGTTGTGCTTTCGACATTGGGTTACACCTTGAGCAGCCGTTTGTCCGCACAGCGCCACCGTGACCAGTATATCATAGATTACAGCAAAGCTCGCTATGGTTGTGACTCAGCGGTAAAGTATGCACTTGCCACGTTGGAAGATATCCAGCCGCAATTGATTAGCCGCCCTAATGAGCCGGATTTTTCCGATTTATTTGCTCTTAGCGAGGTTCAGTACCAGGAACTTATAGCCCAGCTGACTGACAAGTCGCAAACCACAGAAGCCAACAAAAATAAGAGTTTTAATGATATCAACGATGTTAGCGATATTAACGATATTAATGATACTGATGATGCTATTGACTTTAACGACGTTAGTCCTCCAGTGATACCTGGTCCGTATGGCCCTGCTTGGCCGTTTGTAACCAAGCCAGTTGAGTTTGAGATCGGCTCTGCTATGGTTAAGATTGAGATTGAAGACGAAAATGCAAAATACCCCATTGGTTGGGCGATGCTCGATGATAAAGAAGTTCAGCGTGAAGCTAAGGCGGCACTCGATACTTTCTGCGAGTGGATGGATGTCAGTGATGCGCCGGATGTGTCCTTGGGTGAGGATTTGAGTCCACGTGATTTATTAAAACAAGAGTTAACAGAAATAAGCAAAATCAAGCCGTTCAAACTTGAGTTCGAGCCGATGACGAGAGTTGAAAGAACATCGACGAGAACAGAGACAGCGGTCAGACGTGGAAGAGGAGCTGCTACTCCCAGAGTTCGGACAACCAGAAAAACTATACCCGCCTCTGCACAAGTTGACGAACAGACTGACCATTTTTCAAAGCTTCTTCACAGTTCGCTGTTTGAAAGAGCCACCGAGTTGCTCGCCAGACCAACCATAATTAGTGAAAGCAGGAAAGAATCAGCCCTGAAATATATGGGAGTGTGGGGCACGAGTAAGGTTAATGTAAATACAGCACCTCGGCATGTATTGGAAGCAGCTTTTGCTTTTGGCGGCCCATCTGATGCTCCTGCAATCGCTGAGGCCATTATACAGCGAAGGCGCATAAAGCCGTTTGAAAATATAGAAGATTTGAGGCAGGCACTATTTAGCTATTCTGATTCGGTTAGAAAATGTGAAAAGTACATCACGACTACCAGCAGCTTTTTCACGATTAGAGTAACAGCGGCCAGTGGCGTAGCCGAGGCATCATCTGTTATAGCAATAACCAAAGATGGCAAAACACTAAAACGGGTTGCTGTAATCTCCGACTGAGTATTTAATGTGCGTGATGCGCACTGTGTATCGCGTGAAAAACTAATGTATTATGAAATACAATATACGTAATGTGATTTTCGGAGCTTTGCCCGACACGGCGGAACCTCAGAGCTGTTTGGGAATTTATATGAGCAAAGACACAGCTACTGTGGTTTGCCTCGGTTCGCAAGGTCGGGACCACGGTGTCTTGGGTTGCTTTAGTGTCTCCAGCCGAGAGCATCAGGAGCAAAATCCACAAGGGCTGGCAAGTCTTATTTCCCAGGGCTGTGCTGAGAGAGGATTGACATTTTCCGAAGTTGCAGTGGCTTTGGATTGTGCAATGTTTATGCAGCACAATGTGCACAGTGACTTTAATGAGCCGAAACAAATCGCAGCAACCGTCCGGTTTGATACAGAGGAAGCACTTGCCACGGATATAACCGACGTTGCAATAGCTTTTAATATAATTTCAAGCGACCAGGCCGGTTCTCATCTGTCTGTTTTTACTGCGCAGCGGAAAACATTGTCAGATATTCTTCTTTCTTTACAAAGTAATAATATTGACCCCGTAACCATAGAGCCGGACGTTAATTGTCTGTCGAGGTTTATTTGCCAAAATATATCTTTGCCTGAATCCCGCCGAGGCGGGACTTTATTCGGTATACTTTCTCACCGCAGTGGTTATTTGGTTGTCCCGCCATCATCCACAGGACCAGGAACGCAGAAAACGCCCATAGTGCGAACATTTTTGATTGGCCCGAAACAGGACAGAAGCGGATTGCTTGCAAGAGAAGTCCTTATGACCATTACATCGAGTCAAACAGACGAGCCGATAAACTGCCTTAAAGTTTTCGACTCGGCTGGTTCTGTAGACTATCAGCAGCTCAGCAGCAAGCTGGGCATCGAAGTCAGTGGCCTTGATTTAGTTGCCTCTGCTGTAGCAGACCCTCAAACTCTGGCCGATTGCGATGCGCCGGTCGATTTTGTAATCGCCTGTGGAGCGGGTTTGGCGCACCAGGAAAAGACACAAAACATAAATTTCCGCAACGACTTTATGCCTTATCAGGGCAAAAAGGTTCGGCTGCGCAAAGCTCTGAAGGTTGCAAGTTACTCTGTTACCATCCTTATGTTTGTTGTCGGCCTGTATCTTCAAACAAGTTTATGGAAGGTAAACAGAGGCCGTAGCACCGCAGGTAAAAAATTCGCAAAGGATTACTCGGCTGTTATGTTAGGCAAAAAGCCGCCGGATAAAACCAAGCCTGTAACAGAACTCGGAAATGAATTAAGACACGTCAGAGATGTTAAGAGAGGCCTGATAAGCGCCGAAGGAGAAAAATCAGTATCCTCAAAACTAACTCTGGTGCTCCAGGCCTTTAACAGTAGTGCGGCACAGACAGACTTAAATATAGACTCGATTACCATCACTGACAGAAACATCAGTATAGTAGGCGATACCTCCAGCCGCGGAAACACGTTAAGATTGTTCGAAGCCATCAAAAAAGCTGATTTGGAGATTCAACAACAGCGCCTCGATATAAAAGAAGGCCGGGATAATTTCACCATAACGGTCATGGCAAAAAATTAAAAACTGTTATGCTGAGCAAAGCAGATAATTTGAGTAGTTTCTAATGAATCGCTTTATGAAGGACATATACAAGAATCCAGCTTTGTATTACATACTCGTTCCAGCTATAGTTGCTCTGTGGCCATTGCTTATCTGGGGTGTATTTTTGCCAGGAGCAAACCGCAGCTTGAATAAAGAGCTGGAGGATTATAAAGACGCTAAATCCATAATGGAGGAGATTCTTAGGCTTGACCCTGACCGGCTGGAGCTTGTCGAGTCAAAGGTGGACGCAGAAGAATTTGATTATGCCCGTTCTGTTCAGCAGGTTGCCACCGTATGTGGAATACCATCGGCAAATTACAAGCTAAGTTCAGGGATAATCATAACCTCAGAGGGACAAAAAAGCCAGAACGCCAACGTGGCTCTGAGGGAGGTTGATTTGGAAAGATTTGCCAAGTTTCTCTCGACGATTCAGCTTCGCTGGGTGAGTTTGCAGTGCAATCGCCTCAAACTCACCAAAAAGAAAGGCCTGCCTGATGCCTGGGATGCGGACCTCGAATTCAAGTATTACTACTGATAAGGGCGTAGGTACATAAGTAAGTAAGCCCTTCTGTCTTCCCATACCCTTGTGTTCTTTTTTGCGTTCTTAAAAATTTGCCTATCACTATATATAGTATATTGCCTGGCTTTCCCAGATAGACTTCTATGTCCGGTCCAGCTCTAATTTGGGGTGTTGGAGGGTGTTTTTCTAAGGACCGATTTTCAATATTATTAAGCTGGTTTTTGGCACGAGTTGGCGTGATTTTAGCTTTTTTTAGCGGTTAGCTAAGAGCCAAACTTTTCTAAAGTTTTTTGACTGCTCGTGTCGATATCAATGTTGACAAGTTGTTTTCGGCCTCAGAAAGGATTCAGGGGGCACACAAGATATAGTGGTTAAGGGCTTTCAGGCAAAACTACGGATATTTCCACCTGAAAGTATGCTATGCAGGACAGGTTTTAAGTTAAATGCAACATTTTAACTCCAACAGCCGTTTTGAAAGCCGGAATCGACAGGCAGGCCCTGTCAACAGAAACTCTGATGATAAGGATTTGCTTATGGAACAAATCCTCGAAAATATCAATACCACACCTATTGGCCAAGTGCTAAAAAAGATTGCCTCGCTGCCGGAAGTTCGCAAGGAAAAAGTTCTTAATGTCCGTCGGCAGCTTACCGAAGGCAAGTACGACCTCAACAACCGATTGGATATTGCTCTCGATAAGGTTCTTGAGGACCTTACGACATAAAGGATGGTTTGGACTTTATTTGTGGGTTTCTCAAACGTATTTTAACTCGTTTGGAGAATCTCCTGACGCGATAAAGGGGGAGGTTTCTGATTCTCAAGAGCTGCTTGAGCAGCAAGCGATTGGTTTATATCTGCACTTTTTATTTTTGGGTTGCCATTTTGCGATTTACTGCAAAACGGTGCCCCTTTAACTAATTAGACTACTTCAGGAATTTCATCATCCGGCTCGTCCATATCGATTGGCTTATAACCCGGCTGTTTCGATTTTTCCATTTCTTCTTTGAAGGCTAATATTACTTTTTCCTGAATTTTTTGCCTGCATTCTGCATTAATCGGATGGGCGATATCGGCATGCAGTTTCATTCTGCCTTTGATGTCTTTCCTGGCCCGGTTTTCCGAAAGCGATGCTCCACAATTATTGCAGAATTTAGCTCTGAGATGGTTTTTGCCCCCGCATTTTTCACAATGGTCACTCATCTTTCTCGAAGGCATAGCGACGAAAAAGCCGCTTGCGCCCTCGATAACCTTGATGTCGCGAACTACAAACTCATTGTCCATCGTTATCGAGCAAAAAGCTTTTAATCTGTCATCTTTGTTGTTCACTAATTTGACTCTGACCTCACTGATTTCCATTTTCTTTGCCTCGCTAACTACGTATCTTGTATCTGGTACTGCGTATATCGTATTTTCGTCTTTTGAGCCGAAAAGTTTTATTGTTTTTTGGATTTTTGCTCTTTTACCTTTCAATTCTGGCTTGTTACCATTTGTTGCTCCTGACGATTATGGTATTACAGCCGATTTTCTTTTCGATTTTGAGCTTGTTTTGCCTGGCTTTCTCTCCGTCATCGGTACCCATAATATAAAAAAACGATGAGCCACTGCCGCTTAGACAGCAAGGAGCGATACCTAATGATTCAATCTTGTCTTTCAACCCGGCTAACTCATTATGCAAACTAAAACTGCTATTTTGAAGCATATTTGCGCACAATTTCAATACTAAATCAATCCTGTTTTTTTGTAAGTAGCTGTTTATTCGGATGTTAAGGCCTTTGTATAGTGTCTGGTCGTGCCGGTAATTAGCGTAAACCTTTTCCGTAGAAACACTTACATTCGGCAGCACCAAAAGGGCTAAGAAGTTAAATTTTTTGCTTATTTTCTTAATTTTTTCTCCTTTTCCGCCACATTTTGCAAGCGGCCCATCCAAAAAGAAGGCAACATCGCTGCCTAATTGAACTGCCATCCTGGCGAGCTGGCGATTGGGAAGTTGTAAATCGAGGTACTTGTTTAGCCCGATAAGGGTTGCTGCTGCATCGCTGCTGGCTGAGCCCAGCCCTGAGCCGGCAGGGATATTTTTGGTCAGTGTGATTTTAATATCAGCCCATTCGCCGCAGGTGTTCATAAACAGCTTTGCGGCCTTATAGACGAGATTATCCTGCCCCTCAGGTGCCCACTCTGGCCCTTTGCAGATAAGTTCGATGCTGGCTTTTTCTCGTCGGGGCGGAGCCCGCCGCAGCTTGATGCTTTTCTCAATGAATATCTCATCGTAGAAGTTTATCTTGGCCATTATGGTGTCTATTTCGTGATAGCCATCGGGTCGTTTGCCTGCTATTAAAAGAGACACGTTTATCTTGGCAGGAGCTCTTACTAATAATCCGTCATTGACAATTTCAAATTGTTCTTTGCAAGTCAACATCATTCGTATCTTGTGAAACGTATTTCGTTTGATATACGAAATTTGCTCGTTGACATTATAGCAGGTTGGCCTTATTTTTAGTATAAAAATTAGCCACAGAGGTCATTTATCCGCCTTTGGCGGACAGAGAGCACAAAGAAAAGAATAGATTGCTTCGCTTCGCTCGCAATGACTTAACCGCCTCGGTCATTGCGAGGCCTGAAAGGCCGTGGCAATCTCATAATTTTTATTAGAGGGAGAGATAAATGGGTAAATCAGAATCAAAAGATGAAAAGCCGAAGGGACAGCGGCTGTTTAGTTAATAGCGATACAAGATGCAATAAAAGAACATCGAATATCGAGCAAGGGATTTTGAATGGCGAATGAAGAAGTAAAAACGAGCCACGAGAAGGTTGTGTGGTGGCACTGGCATAGGCGATTGTATAACTGGGTGATTCACTGGGCGGATACAAAACACGCTTTGGCAGCGCTGTTTTTGCTCAGTTTCTCAGAATCGAGTTTTTTCCCTGTTCCTCCAGATGTTCTATTGGCAGCAATGTCACTCGGAGTGCCGAGAAAGTGGCTGCGGTTTGCTCTTTTGTGTTCGGTGGCATCAGTCCTTGGGGGAATCTTTGGCTATTTGATAGGGATGTTCCTCTGGTCTATAATAGGCGAGTGGGTTTATACCCATCTCGGGTTTGTGGGGCTTACCAGAGAAAATTTTATGAAGTTCCAGGAGTGGTATGGGAAATATGACTTTTGGATAGTTTTCACCTGCGGATTTACGCCGATACCATATAAGGCCTGCA
>CAZKYA010000069.1:0-9980 GCA_964556725.1 uncultured Pirellulales bacterium | reverse complement strand
ATTCACGAGACCCTCGTGGACTTGCTGGCTATTCAAAAGGAAATCCACAGTGGGATTTTTACCGTGACGGATGGAACCACGGCCGGCAACGGGGCTGGCCCCAGAACGATGATTCCTGTAACCAAGAACATTCTTCTGGCTTCGGATGATTGTGTTGCTATCGATGCAGTCTCCGCAAAATTGATGGGTTTTGAGCCGATGGACCACGATTTTATTCGATTGGCACATGAGCAAGGGCTCGGCACCGGCCGGTTCAGTGATATCGAAATTGTCGGTGATGTCGATGTTGGAAAGGAGGACTGGGGCTTCACAACCGGTGATAACGCAGCTTCATGCGTGGGCAAGTTATTCTGGTTTGGACCCATGCGATGGCTTGAGAAACTTATGTTTCATACACCTCTGGTATATATTTTTATCCTCGCTTCAGCCATTTATCACGACAAAATATGGTTTCCATCCCGAGGCAGAAAGATTGCGAATACCTGGCTTGAAAAAAGTCCCTGGGGCAAACTATTTGCGGATTACCAACCTGGAAGATAGTTAGCTGGTGCTGAGTTTGTCAATTCCTTATCGAAATAACTATATCTGGTTTTTACAGCCCTGGAAAACCGGTTACAAAGGCCCTGAACAGTTTGCCAATGAGGCCTTATCTGGTGTTGAAAATGGGGCAGTAATAATCGCTGATGGCACGACGGTTTACCCACTCTGGTATGTTCAGAAATTCAGAGGAACAGCTCCAGATGTGAAAATTGTCTCGCCGCATGGAAGCTACGAGAGTCCTATTACGTTTCCTACAGCAGATACTATTGGTAAGTTGGTATCAGAGCAGGCGGTTTACGTTGTATCACCTATAGAGGGTTATTGTCCAGACTTTCTGCTGGAGCGGTATGAATTCGAAAAAAGGGGAGTTCTCTGGAAGGTGGTTGATTAACGAAAAATTTACTCATTTTCTTTATGAATTGCTCCTCGCAGCCCCTCCATTTTCAAGTAACCTTTTTTCCACACAACCAAGCCCGAAACTGCGAAAACAAAAATATGCACAACAGCCGCGTATCTTGTTCTTATCTGGCTCATCACCAGACCAATTACAGCATAAATGCTTGCGAGGATATAACAGATAGCGACGGTCCTTTTAAATGGTATTCCTCTATCGAGCATCTGGTCGTATAAATGGCCACGATCGGAAACAAATAAAGGCTTGTGATTAAGCAATCTCCTGGCAAGCGCAACTGCAGTATCGAGGATAGGCAGGCCAAATACAACAATTGAGGCCAACCACCATCGCGAAGTTTGCTCTGCAAATAAAATCATCAATGCAGCTATAACAAAGCCCAAAAACATACTTCCCGCATCCCCCATAAATATCTTGGCTGGATAACGATTGAAAGGCAAAAAGCCGCAAGCTCCTCCTAAAAGGCCAAGACAAATTATAATCCGCACAGGGTCACCGACTTCACTAAATTCCCAGGTTGTTAGATGTACAGACAAAAGCAGCATGGCTATACTGATAATCACTGTTACACCTGCACAAAGTCCGTCCAGACCATCGAGCAGATTTAATGAATTTGTTGCGCCAAGGACAAAAAATATCACAGTCAAAACCTGAAGGATTATTTCGAGATTATGGGGCAAAGGCCAGCCCAGAAAATCCGTAATCGAACGAAGATTAGGCACGATGCCAACTGCCAGCAAAGCAATCGCTGCAGCGACTTGTCCAAGCATCTTCTTTGACGGTTTCAGGTCGAATATATCATCGGCGAGCCCGACAAGACACGCGATGAAAGCACCTACCATAACCCCGAGCAGCCATTTCAACGCCGGGCTGGAAAATTCCTCATTTCTTAAACAACCAATGCCTGCCAGAGTTCCGACTATTAAACCGATGAGAATGCCTATCCCGCCGAGATATGCTATGGGTTCTTTGTGTGTTTTGACCAGGCCATCTGGTCTGTCAACAATTCCAAACTTTATGGCTATTTTTTTGCAAAACCAGGTAGCAACCAATGCGAACAAAAACGACAAGACCAGAACCGGCCAAAACCTCACCACCCAAGTAATCTCCCTCTTCGGTCCGATCAACTGGTCAAATATCATTTTTTACCTCGATTTTTTAAAGGTTTGTCAACCCAAACTTCGCCATCGTAGCGAAGCATAATTAAATTGTCTTTGAATCCGTTAAAACGAATATTCACTTTTCCCCCGAGCAGTTCCTGTAATATCCATTTCGGGAAGTTAGCTCCTGCTTTGATTGATAGTGGCGCCCCGCCTCCGAATCGTGGATTTATTTCGATGAATTTTATCTTATCATTGCAAGTTAGAAATAATTGCAAAGTTATAACACCTGGCCCAGCCCCAAGTGTCTCAACCAATCTTGCAGACTCTCTCATAATGCGAGGGTGTTTTACCGCCTGTCCTTTGCTTACCTCACCAGCTCTTACCTCAATACGTTTTCTCGGCACAACACAGCGGACCTTCATATTAAAGTCAACATAAGCATCACAAGTATGTTCGGTACCTTTGATAAATTCCTGACAGATTGGATTTGGTACCCTTCTTGCAAAGAATAACAGCTCTTTGCGATTTTTTACAACAGCATTTCCTCTGCTGGCGTAGCCATCCCATGGTTTTAGAAAGCAAGGCCAATTGAGGTTCTTTCTCGACAATGCAGAACGGATATTCATAGTAACAGGAGTATCAAAACCATTCTTCAGAAGAAACCGATATGTTTTCCTCTTATCCTGACAAATACCAACTACCTTCGGTGATGACACAAGGACACGACAGCCCAAAGCCGAAAATTTTGGCTTGTTTTGAGCCAGAAGTTTCAAGTCCAGATCAACGGTGGGTACAAGCAATTTTACATTATTGGTTTTGACAATCGACAGCAGTTGTTTGATATAGTTAGCGTGTGTTATCGGGTTAACCACAAAACCTTTATCGCATAACTGCAGAGCAGAACTTAGCCCGGTGGCATCTGTTCCGAGAAACGAAGCGTTTATTTTCAGCTGTTTTGCAGCCCTGCGAAAGCTGTTCAGTAGCGAGACGCGTCTACCAATACAGGTGAACAAAACGCCAAACTTATTTCCAATTTTCGGTTTTCGGTTTTCGATTTTCGACTCCCAACAAAACCTTAATATTCAATATTCGGTTTTTTCCCTATCAATTTTTAACAAAAAAACAGAAAAAAGTCAATATTTAATTTGCTTTGTAGAAAAGAACATATGTCATTTCAACCGAAGCGTCCCCAAGGGACGCGAAGTAGAGACACGAAGTGGCGGTAGCCAAATCCATAAAAAAACAGACCTGTCCCGAGCAAGGTCGAGGGATTTCTCGACTCGCACCCGTTTCTGTCTTCGACAGAAGACACGGGTGCTCGCTCTCCACAGGACGCCTATCGGCGGAAATGACGCTCTAAACTGTTTTCTACAGAGCATATTTAATTCTCAATTTTCGGTTTGTGAACAGAAAATCAACTTTCAATTTCCTTGACATTTTTGTCGTATGATTCTAAACTGACCTTTCCAATTTAACAAACCAACTAAAGGTAAGTGACTGCCGAGAAAGCGAATAACTCGGTCTGTTTGGTTTTTGGAAGATTTTAGACGAGCTGAGCGTGTCTCAAAGGCATTATATATGAAAGAGTGGAAAAGGAAAATCAAAGATAGAATCATTACCGTCGGTGTTTTAGGACTTGGCTATGTAGGCCTGCCTTTAGCCAGAGAGTTTGCTTCAGCAGGACTAAAGGTGATAGGTTTCGACATCGACGAGAAGAAGGTCAAGACTCTGAATTCCGGTCGGAGTATTATTAAACATGTCCCTCATTCGCAAGTCAGACAAATAGTAAAAACTGGCTGTTTCCGCGCCACATCCAATATGGCCCTGCTGAGAAACGCCGATGCCATATTAGTCTGTGTCCCCACACCGCTGACAGAAAACCGTGAGCCGGACATGCAATTTATCATTGGCAGCAGCGAACAGATTGCCAAGCACCTGCGGGCTGGACAACTGGTCGTTCTCGAAAGCACAACTTATCCCGGCACCACTCGCGAGCTTATGGCACCAATACTCGAAAGCAGCGGATTAAGAGCAGGAAAAGATTTCCACCTCGCATATTCACCGGAGCGTGAGGACCCAGGCAATAAAAACTTTACAACTAAAACTATCCCCAAGGTAGTTGGCGGCCTGACAACCAAATGTCGCGATATGGCCTGTGAACTGTATAACACTGCCATCGTTAAGACGGTGCCCGTGTCCAGTCTTGAAGCAGCGGAGGCCACAAAAATCCTCGAAAATGTTTACCGCTGCATAAATATAGCTATGGTCAATGAGCTGAAGATAGTTTTCGACAGGATGGGCATCGATATCTGGGAGGTTATCAAGGCAGCAAGCACCAAGCCGTTCGGCTTCACAGCGTTTTACCCAGGTCCGGGCCTTGGCGGTCATTGCATACCAATCGACCCATTCTATCTAACGTGGAAGGCACGGCAGTATAACATACCGACACGTTTTATCGAACTGGCGGGTGAAATCAATACCAATATGCCGCATTATGTCATCACAAAAACTATGGATGCGCTAAATGAGCGTAAGAAAAGCTTAAATGGCTCAAAGGTCCTTGTATTGGGCTTAGCATATAAAAAAGACATTGATGATTTGAGAGAATCGCCTTCGATAGAACTGATTGAACTGCTGCATCAAAAAGGAGCCAAGGTTGACTACAACGACCCATACATTCCTAAAACCCACAAGCAGCGCCAGCACGACCTGAGGATGACGAGTAAAAGACTATCAGCGAAAATGCTGGCTGGCTATGATTTGGTCATTATCTCGACCGACCACAGTGATTACGATTACAACTGGGTCGTTAAGAATGCAAAACTCGTTATCGACACCCGAAACGCCACTGCGGCAGTTCACGGCAGAGCCAGAAGAAAAATCGTAAAGGCCTAAAGGATAATTGTATAAGTCACTTTTACTTCTTGTGCCTGTAAAAGGAGAACAGAGTTGCTCAAACCAAGTGAAAATCCCCCTATGACTTGGCCTGATGTAAATTCGATTCGCGATTTTGCAGGTCTATGGTGGGTTGCTCATACCAAAAGCAGAAACGAAAAGGCGCTGGCCCAGGATTTGATTCGAAAAAATATCAGCTACTTTCTTCCAATGACCAATAAAGTTCATCGCCGCAAGGGCAGAACGATGCGGTCACTTCTGCCATTATTCAGCGGATATTTGTTCTTTTGTGGCGAAGAGAATCAGCGGATTGAATTGTTGAGAACAAATCGTGTGGCGAACCTAATTGAAGTCAAAGACCAACAGAATTTACTCGACGAGTTGCTGCAATTCGAGCAAGCTCTTCGAGCAGGTGCTCCTTTAACGCCGTATAAGTATATCAAAGCAGGCCAGCGATGCCGGGTTATAGCAGGACCATTAGCCGATTTGCACGGCGTCATTATCAGAACTAAAAACGCTACACGCCTGGTCCTGCAGATAGATATGCTTGGACAGGCAGCAAGTGTAGAAATAGATATCGATATGATTGAGATTCTCGATTAGTCCGAAGGTCCGGGAATGTAGAGAAATCAACAAAATTTATATTTGTGCAGATAGTGCTGAATGCGGAAAATTCGAAAGATTATATAAGGCAGTCGGCAACAAATATTTAGGGGAAACATTATGGACATCGTCGTAAAAATAGTGGGTATAGTTATAGTTTTTCTCGCCGCTTTGTTCTTATTAAAGCCGGATATTACGAAACACCTATTTGAATTCTTCAAGCAGGGAAAACGCATATACCTTGCAGGGCTGGTAAGATTAGTGCTGGCGGTTGTATTTTTACTCGCAGCCCGTGAATGCGACATCACCTGGGTTATAGCTCTCTTTGGGATTCTTTTCTTAATATCAGGGCTTTCGATATTTATGATTGGTGCCGAAAAGCTTAAATCTATGCTCGGCTGGTTCCAGAACAAATCGGCCCTATTTCTTCGAGTTATGGCTGTGATTATTCTGGCCATCGGAGCGGTCATTATTTATTCAGCATAAGGTAATAAAGGATTTATAATGGGTGCTGCGCAGAAGATGACCCGGCAAGATTTGTTAAATGAATCAGGCAAAAGCCTATTTCGCAACAAATCGCAAAAATGGAAACCCGACAAGAGAAACCTCGAACGATTTCCTACAAGGCGGGCGTCCCATAAAGCCCCTCAGGCAGGGCTACATTTGACAATAAGCTGCAAAAGGCAAGCCGAATTATGAGAGTTAGGAAATTTAGCTGTAATTTTTTTCAACACTTTGCTGACCAAATCTGTTATAATATTAAGTAGTTTTTACCAAAGGTAAGAACAGTCCCCAGCGCAATAAAGGGCGTTTGGGGAGCTGTTATCGTGCAGTAAGCTTCGAAATTACGTATAAATCTGAACAGGTGGATGGGTGAGCCACAGGAGAAGGGTCACCATAAAATCCCTGCAAGGACTTATTCTAAATCTATGAAATATACAGCGCAGAAAAGTTTAGCATACGTGCTGGTTGTCACGGTGTTTCTAATCTGGGCAGCAGGGTCGGCTCCCGGCATTATCTTGCATCCTAATGGTGAGCCGAATCTTGTAACCTGGACGGACAGGCCTCATAAGGATGTGGTTGGACGCTGGGGTAGTATCGCCACCTGCGTTGCGGTATCGTCGAATTGTGTAATAACAGTGCGACATGCAGGTGGTGGTATTGGTACGCTGGTTACGATTGGCGGCAATACATATCCTGTCGCACAGGTGTGGAACCATAGCACAGCCGACCTGCGAATAGCAAAACTTTACGGAGCAAATCTGGCAAACTTTGTAGATATCTATGAACTCACCGATGAAACCGGCAAATCGATAGTAACAGGCGGCTACGGTAAAGGAAGGGGCGCAATACTCCAAAAGTGGGGTATAACCTACGGTTATCAGTGGGACAATGCCGGCAATACCACGTTACGCTTCGGTACTAATAACGTTAAATCTACTAAAGATAATAGTAACCTTGATGAGATAATATCAAACATAGTAATCGCCGATTTTGATGGTTTAGGTGAGGGATGGTCAACTACTTATGAAAGCGCTCCTGCAGGCCATGATTCCGGCGGCGGGTGGTTTATTAAGGACGTCAATGGCATCTGGAAAGCGGCCGGTCTGTGTCGAGCCGTGGAAGTCCACTACGAAGAGGGACATGACAACGACCCAAATTACATTATTTATGACCAGAGCTGGTTTCGCAATGCTTACAACCCTTATACGTTAGACCCGGACTACATAGATGCAGTGCGTCTCAGCTCTTATGCTGATTGGATTTACCTAACAATGCCAGAGCGCCTGCCGGGAGAGCTGACGGGGGATAACCGGGTTGATTTTGCTGATTTAGCCGTGTTCGTATCATACTGGCTCAATATGGATTGTCACTATCCTGACTGGTGTCTGGGCGCCGACTTTGAGCCGGATGGCGATGTCGATTTTGCAGATTTCGCTGAATTTGCAAATAATTGGCTTCAAACAATACCCTAACCGGACAAATTATGTGGAGAGTTTAACCACGAATTCACACGAATGGGCACAAATGAAAGAAAAAATTAGAGGAAATTTGAGAGAACTTGTCTGACAACAGTTAAGATTCGTGGTAAAAAAATAAAAAATTGGTATAATTCTGTTAGTTGCCCTGAGGAAAACATCCGCGAGAAAAAATCGAATCGCTGACAAATCGGTTTGTATAGCTCGGTCACAGGTATTATTATGTTAGTCAGAGAAAAGAGAAATGATGGCAATTGTGGATGATTCTTTGGTCTTCGCAAACCCCACACCCAACGGCTTCACATTTACCCTCGCGTCACGCCTCGGACAGATTCTGGAGATGGTTGAGAGCGAGTTCGGCCCGCGAGATAAGAGATATACGATTCTTGGTATTGAGTTCCGTAATGGCGTCCCACAGATATGGTTCCCCGAGAATTGTGGCAATGTCGTCATCCAATTGAGTCGTGAGGCAATGCAGGAGCCTAAGCGTGCACTGTTCCAACTGGCGCACGAGTCTGTGCATCTACTCGACCCACACGCTGGTGGAGCAAATTTGCTCGAAGAGGGAACCGCCACTCGCTTCGCTCTTCATTACATTACGACGGAATTTAGATGCCCCTATCGGACGGGTGATCAACGTTACGACGAGGCAAGTTGTCTTGTTCAGAAACTCGTGAATGCCAGACCTGATGCCCTAAAAGAACTCCGGAGATTGCACGGACCTCTGCGTGGCGTGACTGCAGCGCAAATTCGAGACATTGCACTGGAGCTTGAATGCTCCATTGCGGAGCGGCTCGCACAGGATTTCTAGAGGAACTGAACAATCATATTTGACTGAAGAGCAACGCAATATTGTACTAAAAGATGGCAGCATAAATCCGCCGCAGGCGCGATTTTCCTGCTACAGCTATTAAATCGCAAATCGTAAATCTTTTTGTGCCTGCCCGCCGTGTCGGGGTGGATTTATCCGCTGTAGGCGGACTGATAATAAATTAAATCTGTTATTGCCTGCCCTGCTTGTCCTGAGCTTGCCGAAGTATCGAAGGAACTCTGCGTTCTCAGCGTACCCCGCCGAAAAGAAAAATCCTTTGTCCTCCCAGAATTAACGATTCTTCACACCCTTCTTATCTTATCGACCTCCACGATGATACCGTCTCCTTGTGCTTGCAAAATCGCTTCTTCCTGGTCTTTTGCCCTATAAGTTCTCTTTCTTTTGCGCCCTGTTTTCTTGTCGGGCCCTTGAACCTCAAATTTCGGTAACGCTGTTTGAAATATAGCCACATCTACTCTTAGACCTGGTGTCCCCTTTTCTCCACTTGGTATAAACATCTTAGCAAGCTTCCCAACGAGTAGATAATCTCGCATCTTCGTCAATTCTTTTGTAATCTTCTTTGCATCAGTATTAGGAAGATACCCAAGTTGCACTTTTTGTTTTGTTCCTCGGTTGTCAATCCATTCGCCATAAACAGATATCGCATGTGGGTATTTTTCCATTGGTTCCTGAACCAATTTTATTCGACGCGAATTTCCGCCTATGAAATGCATAACGTTTTCAACTCTGTATGAAACACCCGCCACCTCCAAACTCCATTCCTCTCCTGCCATTTCCCAGTCCTGCGGCACAGTCAATGTGTAGCGCTGCTTGATTCTTATTACATTGTCTGGATCATCGACAAGTCTAAAGGGAACATCATCGCCCACATCTTTATAAGACTCACAGAGCTCTACGCGTAAGTACCCGAAGTCCCGTTTATCTCTTAAGAAATCAAAAATTCCCATTTCTTATACTCAATCAAAATTTTTGCCTTTTACATTTTAACTTTTGACTTGCCGCCCAATTTTACCCCCAAAATCCGACAATTAAAAGCTGAAAACCCAAAAATTCCACCGAAAACCCCAATTCCCGTCAAACTAAATTCGTGGCTATTTTTCAATCTTTGCAATCCGTGAAACTTGTCCCGCCATAGTTTTAACGACGGCAGATCTGTGGCTAAACTTTGTGTCCATTCGTGGCTATTTTTCTCTGTGTTCTCGGTGGCCTCTGTGGCTAATTTCTTTTATTTTCTCCATTTTAACAGGGCCTCTTTTTAATGGTCGTTTTTCCGGTTTACCCTAAAAAACCTGTTCAAAATCTCTCATTTTTTGTTCATTTTTTGTTAAAAAGCATTTATTTCTTGTCATTTTTCATCATTTTTTGGTCATTTTTAGCTCATTTTTGACCGTAATTTAGGAAAGATATAACGTCTGTATTGGTTGTAACGACATATCGCCCTCATTTTTGAGCTAAAAACAAGGATTGACCCTTTAAATCACCCCAAAATTATCTCAAAAAACTCAATTTTTCAAAAATTTACCTCAAAAAATCTGCGAAATCTGTGAAATCTGTGGCTGATTTTTCACATTATGAAGCTGCCGATTTGGTAAACGGCAAATGTTACCACATAAGCC
>CAZKYA010000068.1:0-10016 GCA_964556725.1 uncultured Pirellulales bacterium | reverse complement strand
TGTCCAGATTCCTATTGAGGAGCAGTTGGTTGTGGAGTTTTGTTCAAGATAACTCTGTGAAAATTATAAATTACGAAGGAAAACTGATAGATTCTCTTCTGACGGGTGAATCCGAAAAGAGAGCAAGAAAAGTTTTGCATTTTAATGTGTAATTTTAATATCTGGATTTTGACCGGAGGTCTGTATGCGAGTTACATGGCGCGGTTTAGAGTTGCCGACTCGTCTTGAACGAGACACGGTGGTATCGAGTGACAAATATGGCCGATTTTTTATTGAGCCTTTCGAGCGAGGTTTCGGCACCACTATTGGTAACAGCTTAAGACGTATATTGCTTTCTTCTTTGGAAGGTAGTGCCGTAACATCTATCAAAATAGCAGGCGTTGACCATGAGTTTAGCTCAATAAGCGGCGTGATGGAGGATGTTACCGATATCGTTTTGAATGTCAAGAATCTTGTCGTTCGGCTCATCGGCCCGGGGCCAAAGACAATGACGGTATCGGCAAACAAAGCCGGCGTCGTAACAGCTGCCAATATTGTTGCCGACCCGGCCATAGAAGTGGTAAACAAAGATAGGGTCTTGGCTACTTTGACCGAGGATGTAAAATTTGAAATGGAAATGGTGGTTGAGAATGGCCGGGGTTATGTGCCGACTTCGGAACGAGTTGCTGATGTGGATAGATTCGACCAGGAAGTCGGAAGAATAATGCTCGATGCCGTATATTCGCCGGTAACGAGGGTACGTTATACGACCGAAGACACTCGCGTAGGCCAGCGAACCAATTATGATAAATTAATTCTGGAAATTTGGACCAATGGGACAATCACCCCTGAAATGGCGCTGGTAGAAGCTGCAAAGATTTTGCGTAAACACGTTAATCCGTTTGTGCAGTATTTTGAGATTGGAGAAGAAACCGTCGTTGCCCGGATGGTAGAGGCGGTAACGGCAGAAGAATCAATAAATGAAGAGTTGGTTAAAAAACTAAGTATACCAATTCAGGAATTGGAGCTCTCGGTAAGGGCAAGCAACTGTCTTGAATCAGTGAAGATGGAGACAGTTGGTCAGCTGGTGAAAATGACAGATGCTGATTTATTGAAGATTCGCAGCTTTGGCAAGACTTCTTTACGAGAAGTCAAAAGAAAGCTCGCCGACATGGGCTTGTCTTTGGGAATGACAGATGTATCAAGTGGCGGTTAGTAGCAGTATTGTTATCCCTGCGCAAGCAGAAATCTATAAATTATATGCTACACGCTAAGTGCTGATAAATTGAGGAGCTTAAGTATATGCGTCACAGGGTAGCAGGGCGTGAACTTAGTCGAACAAGTAAACATCGTCTGGCTATGCGACGAAATTTGGCTGCTTCGCTCATCCAGCATGAAACGATTTCGACGACAATCGAGAAGGCCAAAGAGGTAAAGCCCTTTGCCGAAAGGTTGATTACGCTGGCAAGGAAAGGCACATTGTCAGCCAGGCGGCAGGCCATTGCTCTGCTTGGCAATCGTGACATCGTGGATTACCAGGAAGGTGAAGCGGTCAAAAAAGGCACAGTAATCGGAAGGCTATTTAGTGAGATTGGCCCCAGATACCTTGATAGACCGGGCGGTTACACAAGAATTATCCATTTGTCTCTGAGAAGACTTGGTGATAATGGCCAGCTTGTCTTGCTGCAGCTTGTAGGTGCCGAGGAGGGCTCAAAAAGGAAAGCCAAAGCCGCTGCCAGAAAAGCTGCTCGTAAAAAGGCCGGTAAAACTGTCGAAGCCGAGGAAATTTCCGAGACAGAAGAAGTTGCCGAAGCCGAGGAATCTGTCGAGGCCCAAGAACCTGCCAAAGACGAAAAGACCACTGGAACTGACAGCAAGGCAGATGAATCCAACAAGCAGCAGTAAGGCATTATTTACAGGATGGACGTAAAATGAGTGGGGATAAGTGTGTCTTTTGTAAAATGGTGTATGGGCAGATTCCGGTTACAAAAATTTACGAAGACGAGGTTGTTCTTTCTTTTTTGGATATCGGCCCATTAAGTGATGGTCACACTCTGGTGATTCCTAAACAGCACTATGAAAAGTTACACGAGTGTCCCTCTGAACTTTTAGGTCATGTTGGTTCGCGGCTCGGCAAGATAGCAAAGGCCGTATCAGCCGCAACGGATTCCGATGGCTACAATGTTTTGTGCAATAATGGCAGTGCTGCAGGCCAGCTTGTTGGGCACGTGCATTTTCATATAATACCTCGCAATGCTGGCGATGGAATATTTGGCCGCTGGCCTGCTTATAAATATCAGGAGGGAAAAATTGAGAAAATTGCTGCTAAGATTCGTGGAAAATTATAATTTCGCCTTTAGTTCTCTTGATAAAAAATGCTTTTTGTGTTAATTTGTGCTTTGATTGCGACATACGAGTGACAAAACTCGAAATATGAGATTGATCGCGGGGTAGAGCAGTCTGGTAGCTCGTCGGGCCCATAACCCGGAGGTCGCAGGTTCGAATCCTGCCCCCGCTATTTTTGTAATCCCAGCAAAGCCAGCCACTTAGAGCTGGCTTTTCTTTTGCCAAAAAAGCGCAAGTTTCCAATTAGGATTGTCCTATGCTTGTTTAGGTGTGCCGGTTTTATAGGCAAAGGTATGCTTTGTTTGAGAGTATCGAACTCGAACCAAATCTGAACATTTACTATCTCGCTTGAGAACCGCCTTTGTATATTCTTGATAAAAAAGACACACGTATTTCTTAAACAGCTCGCTTTAATCGACCTAAATTCTTTTATTGAATATTATTTTAAGAATGCACGGCTAAGAGCAGGGAATCTGCAAAAAGGAGCGGTGGCATTATTGAATTTTTCGTGATAAAATGGTGCGTTAAATTTTATGGATTGGTATGGAATTCAGGCGTATTATGTGATATTCTGCCATATTGATTTAGATAGATTGACTAATTAAAAAATGGGAGATTTACAATAGTCAAAAAGATTTTCTTACTAATTGTTGCTATCTTCTTTCTGAGTCTATTTGTCAGTAGTTGCGTCAGGAAGGTCGAACCGAAAGGCAATGGCAAGGTAGCTGTGGTTATTTCTACCCTGAATAATCCTTGGTTTGTGGTTCTGAAGGATGCCGCCAAAGCCAGAGCCGAGGAGCTGGGTTATGAGGTCGATGTCTTTGACAGCCAGAATGACACGAACAGAGAAGCTGACCATTTTGATAGTATCATAGCTGCCAGGTATGCAGCGATATTGTTTAACCCGACCGATGCGAAAGGTTCCATTGCCAACGTCAAGCGGGCCAAAGAAGCGGGAATTCCAGCTTTCTGCATGGATAGAGAAATAGCCCAGAATGACTTGGCGGCAAGTCAGATTCTTTCTAATAATTATGAGGGTTGTGTCGCCTTAGGTCAGTATTTTGTCGAGAAACTGAACAAAAAAGGTACATATGTCGAACTTTTGGGAATTTTAGGTGATAACAATACCTGGGCTCGCTCGAACGGATTTCGCAGCGTAGTAGATAATTACCCTGATATAAAAAGATTGGCTGCGGAAACGGGAGAATTTGATAGAACCGTAGCGAATGAAAAGATGGAACGGCTTCTCCAGAAGTATCCGGACATAGATGCGGTTTTCTGCGGCAACGATGCTATGGCAACGGGGGCATACGAAGCGCTCAAAGCAGCCGGCAAGGCCGATAAGGTGATGGTCTTTGGTTTTGATGGTGCTCAAGACGTTATCGATTCTATTCGGCAGGGAAAGATTGTAGCCACGGGAATGCAGTTCCCAAAGGTTATGGCTCAAAGGGCTGCAGAAATGGCGCACGAATATATTAGTAAGGGCAAAAGAGACTTTCAGCAGAAAGTATACGTTGCCGTGGAGCTGGTCACCAAGGAAAACATAAGCCAATATATCCCATACGAAAAGAAAGAATAAACGCTTGGGTTTTTCCCTCTAAAAAAACGCTGTTTCATCAGCATTGATGTAAGGCCGTATTTGTTCACGGGATTTGACTTGCAGCTTAGATGCGATGAAATCAAGAGGCAGAAAGAATGAGCACTCTGATGGACAGAGGTAAAGATAAGACCTGGCAGTTTATCAAGAAAAAGTCCAAATATATTGTTCTTATAGCAATTCTTATTTTTCTGCTCCACAATTCCTTTTACTTTCAAAACCTGAAGGAAAAACGAGCAGATGAAGCCAAAAAGAAATTTGATGCTGAGCAATATGCGGGGAACTTCTGGGATAAATTAAGCAGGAAGCTCGATGAGGCAGCTGATGCCGAGCAGTTCCTTACGCTTTTTCGCCTGGACCCGAAAAAGGCCATTGAAAAATATTCGACGAAAGCCAAGCATGTGTCATCAACACATTTCTTCTTACTGCAAGGAGAAGGAAGGCTTATCTCCGCCACTGAAGAGGGCGTGCTTATCTGCTTAACCGAAGCAGAAGCCAAGCCAGAAATTCTCATCGCTACGGATTTGATTTTCGGTGCTGCTGTCCGGAACGCCTCCGGCTTGGTGGATAGCGATGATTTCCCGGATAGTATGAATTACAATAAGGTGTCGGAAGAAATTAACAATATTGTGATGGAGCAGGTAATACCTCCCTTTAAAGACAAGGTAAAGGAAGGTTCGATAGTGCATTTTGTTGGCGCAGCAGAAGTTTTCGAGGGCAACCCGCAAATCAGTCCATTAAGAGTTATCCCAATAAAATTGGAGCTTAAATAAGCTGATGGTTTCACTTGATAAGGACAAAGTTATTTTGCAAGCCAAGGGCATCCACAAGGCGTTTGGCGGGATTAAGGCACTCGTTGATGCAAGTATTGAAATTCATACTGCTAAGGTTAACGCCGTTGTAGGTGAGAATGGAGCCGGCAAATCTACCCTGATGAAAATATTATCCGGAGTATATCAGGACTACGATGGGCAGATTTTGTTGGATGGTGAGGAAGTTTGTTTTTCCAATCCCAGAGAAGCCCAGGGACGGGGAATAGCAATAATACATCAGGAATTGAATCTCATCCCTTATCTGAGCGTGGCGGAAAACATATTCCTGGGCAGGGAGTATGTGAATCGTGTAGGGCTGGTTGATTATCGGCGAATGAACCGGGAAACTAAAGCAGTATTGGACAAACTTAATCTGCAGATAGACCCGCGAACGGTTGTTTCTGACTTGCGGGTCGGCCAGCAGCAAATTGTAGAAATTGCCAAAGCCCTTTCACAGAACGCTCGCGTCATCATTATGGATGAGCCGACATCGGCTATCAGCGAACGTGAGATTGATGTGCTGTTTGGTTTGATTCGCTCTCTCATTCGGCAGGGAGTAACTATTGTGTACATCACTCACAAACTGGAGGAGCTCTTCCGAATAGCTGACCGCGTCGTTGTGATGCGTGATGGAAAGGTTGTTGGTTCGAGGCCTCTCACGGAAGTCAGCCACGATGATGTTGTGAGGATGATGGTTGGTAGAGATATCAAAGGATTCTTTGTGAAGGTCAAAGCTGCTCAAGCTGAAAATTTATTCCGTGTTCAGGATATTTGTTTGATTCATCCTGGTTATCCTGAAGATTATGTGGTGAACCACATCAGCTTTAGCGTAAAAAAGGGAGAGGTCTTGGGGCTGTTCGGCCTGATGGGGGCGGGACGAACGGAACTTTTAGAAACCATCTTTGGTTTACATCCTGCCAGGTCGTCTGGTTCAATATTCCTGGAGGACCGCCGCATCAGAATTGATTCTCCCAGCGCTGCAATCCGGGCGGGAATTGCTTTAGTGCCTGAAGACCGAAAGCTACAAGGCCTGATTATAGAAATGTCTGTGCGAGACAATATCAGTTTGGCAAGCATAGAGCAGGCCGAGCGATGGGGATTCTTGAATAATCGTTTGGAAAAAAGATTGGCGGACGACTATATCAATCGCCTTAAAATCAAGACCGCCTCTGTCAGACAAAAGGTCGCGAACCTCAGTGGCGGAAATCAGCAAAAAGTAGTCATTGCCAAATGGCTGGCGACGAAGCCCCAGGTAATTTTATTGGATGAGCCCACAAGAGGCATCGACGTCAATGCCAAAAATGAAATCTATAAGCTGATTAGCGAACTTGCCGCTGCTGGATTGGGGATTATTATGGTTTCCTCGGAGCTTCCGGAAATCCTGGCTATCTCCGACCGAATTATTGTTCTCTCTGAAGGCAGACAAACAGGCAGCTTTAGCCCATCGGAAGCTACCGAAGAAATGCTTTTGAAAGCGGCTATTCCGAAGAGTTCTTGAGGTTGTGACTTAATTAAATCAAAAATTCTATGGGACTGAAAGAGCACAAAACCACGCTGGAGAAATTTCAATCATTAGTGGCCCTGTTTCTGATGATAGTGGCCTTCAGTGTGCTGCAAGAGGATTTTCGCACCGTTGATAATTTCTGGACCATTATGAGGCAGGTTTCCGTCAATATGTGTCTTTCGGTGGGTATGACAATGGTAATTCTAACTGGCGGCATCGACCTTTCCGTGGGCTCGGTATTGGCTTTAACCGGAGCAGTTGCCGCAGGGTTATTAAGAAACGGTATTGAAATCCCCGGATTGAATTTGTTTGTCGGAGTAACGGTCCCAGGCGCCATTGTGATTGCTGTATTTGTTGGCTGCTCATTGGGGCTTTTTAGCGGGCTGATGATTACTCGCTTTAGAATTCCTCCTTTTGTTGCTACGTTGGCGATGTTAACGATAGCGCGTGGTCTTACGGAATTATGGACACAGGGGTCTAATATTACCGGCTTAGGTGCCACCTTTGATTTCTTCGGAACAGGCTGGCTTATGGGCGTAATTCCTATGCCGGTATGTATTTGTGCGGCTATTGTGTTTGTTGCTGCTATTGTATTGAGCAAGACTCGTTTTGGCAGGTATATTTATGCTGTCGGCGGAAATGAAAATGCAGCCAAACTTTCCGGCTTGAACGTGAACAGGATTAAAACTTTAGTTTATACCATTTCCGGCGGTTTGGCAGCCATCGGAGGTATTATTGTCACCGCCAAGATTGACTCCGCCTCACCTACTGCAGGAGTTGCCTATGAGCTGGACTCCATTGCTGCAGTAGTGATTGGAGGCACCAGCCTGGATGGTGGCAGAGGGTCTGTGCTGGGGACTGTTATCGGTGTCTTGATTATCGGGGTTCTCAATAGCGGGTTGACCAGTATGGGTGTGGACCCGTTTTGGCAGAAGGTTATTAAAGGATGCGTGATTCTGTTGGCGGTTGTGATTGACAAGCTGCGGGCCAAAGAATAAAAGTTTGAGCGTGAAACAGGAGTCAGAAAAATGAAAATGATGCAAAGGAAAATAACCTTTGGGCTGATTGTGGCAACCAGAAATATTTTCAATGCCCGACTGGCAAAAGACGGACGAAAACAGTTGCTTAAGGTGCTTGATAAGCTTGGTTTTGATTATGTTATTCCGCCTGAAAGCGCTACCCCCAACGGAGCGATTGAAACCCTCTCGGACGCCAAAAAGTGTGCTCAGCTGTTTAAACGGAACCAGGACAGGATTGATGGAGTCCTTGTAATACTGCCGAATTTTGGAGATGAGTTGGGTATCGTTCAAACGCTGGATATTGCAAGGTTGAATGTTCCGGTTATGATTCAGGCCTGCGATGACCGGTTAGATAAAGTTGATGTCAAGGGCAGGAGAGACGCCTTTTGCGGCAAACTTTCGGTTTGTAATAATCTGTATCAATATGGAATACCTTTTACGGACACCTCCGAGCATACCTGTGATATAGACAGCAGGTTGTTCGAGAATGATATAGACCGTTTTGCAAGAATCTGTCGCGTCGTAAAAGGATTAACCAATGCAAGAATAGGTGCCATTGGCGCAAGGCCTGCTGCTTTTCAAACGGTGAGATTCAGCGAAAAGCTGCTGCAGGCTTCCGGCATTACGGTGGTGCCGATTGATTTATCTGAAATTATATTCGAGGCCGGAAAACTCGATGACCGGGCAAAAAAAGTTCAGGAAAGATTATCTCAGATAAAGGATTATGGCAATATTCCCGACCATATTGACAAGAAAAATATTCTGAAGCAGGCCAAACTCACACTTGTAATTGATAATTGGATGGCGGAGAATGAACTTGATGCCAGCGCTGTTCAGTGCTGGACCAGCATACAGAATAATTATGGCTGTGCCGCCTGCTTATCAATGAGTATGATGGGTGAGAGATTTATGCCGAGCGCCTGTGAAATGGATGTTGCCGGCGTTGTTTCTATGTATGCTTTGCTGCTTGCTTCCGGGAATGTTCCGGGTTTTCTCGACTGGAATAATAATTACGGCGATGAAAAAGACAAATGCGTCTGCACGCATTGCAGTAATTATCCGAGGAGCTTTATGGGGGGTGAAATTGAAATTTCCAATCTCGATATTTTAGGTCAGGTTATAGACCGACAAAAGTGTTTCGGAGCCATAAAGGGCCACGTTGCCCCCGGGCCGATGACCTTCTTTAGAATTTCAACCGATGACTCCAAGGGCCAAATAAAAGGATACTTGGGTGAAGGTGAGTTTACAGATGACCCTTTTGATATGGATGGCGGGATTGCTGTCTGCAAAGTTCTGCGTCTTAGGGAATTATTGGCCTATTTGTGCCAGAATGGCTTCGAGCATCACGTAGCTATGGCGCGTTCTCACTTTGCAAAGGTGCTTTACGAGGCAATATCAAAATATGTGAAATGGGACCTTTACTATCATGAGTAATGAATTCCGGTTGACACCTGAAGAAATTATTAACAAGGCGAAAGCGATACGCAAAAAAATTATAAAGATGAATTCGCATGCGGGGCAGGGACACACTGGAGCGGATTTATCTGAGACCGATATCCTGGCTTGTTTTTTTTTCCGCATCTTAAATATCCAGAGAAATAACCTAAATGACCCGAACCGAGACAGGTTAATTCTCAGCAAAGGCCACGGGATAGGCGGTTTTTACTGTACTCTCGCCGAAGCAGGTTATATTGATGAGTCACTTTTAATGACCTATCTGCAGTTTGACTCTGCTCTGCCCGGCCACCCTGTGCGACAGAAAACACCCTGCGTCGAATTAAACACAGGTGCGTTGGGGCACGGGCTTTCAGTAGGTGTCGGTTTGGCGCTAAGTGCAAAAATGACCAAGAGAACCTTCCGCACATTTGTCCTCACCGGAGATGGCGAACTTCAGGAAGGCTCTGTATGGGAAGCTGCTATGAGCGCCGCCCATTTCAAGCTCGATAATCTCATCGTCATCGTTGACCGCAACACCTTACAGTTGGCTGACCGCACCGAAATTATCATGGCTTTAGAACCTCTGCAGGATAAGTGGAAGGCATTCGGCTTTGACGTCCAGGCCACGGACGGTAACAATGTGGCGAAATTTATTGAAACTATCGAAGGGCTGGATATGTGCAATGGCCGACCCCATGTAGTTATTGCCCGCACCATTAAGGGTAAAGGCGTTTCATTTATTGAGGATAGGGCCGCCTGGCATCACAAAATACCCGTCGGTGACCAGATTACAAAGGCCATAGAGGAACTGGAATAATGACAGAGCAGTCGGCAATAGACCTTAGAGAGGTAATGGTCCAATGCTTTATCCGGGCAGTTCAGGATAATATTAACCTCGTGGTTCTGGTTAGTGATTCTACCAGCACCTCGAAAATTGCTCCTTTTCAGGAAAAGTATCCTGACCGGCTTATTAATGTCGGGATTGCAGAACAGAATCTTGTTGGGGTGGCGGTAGGGTTGTCTCTGGGGGGATACGTAGCTGTAACCGCTAATGCAGCCTGTTTCTTGGTAGCGCGAGCTAATGAGCAGGTCAAAAATGATGTATGCTATTCGGAAATGAATGTAAAACTGGTGGGCCTAAATGCCGGTGTTTCCTACGGCCCATTGGCAAGCACTCATCATGCAATCGATGACATTTCCATTATGAGAGGTTTGGGCAATATTATCATTTTAGCCCCTTCTGACTCGGTTGAAACAGAAAGAATATTCGAATTTGCCCTGAATTATGTAGGGCCGGTTTATATAAGAATGGATAGCGCAAA
>CAZKYA010000067.1:0-10245 GCA_964556725.1 uncultured Pirellulales bacterium | reverse complement strand
ACTTCTTCAGCTGTAAAACCGATGCCCACGTGGTCGCTGAAGTCGAAGATATATAGGCCAACATATTTATCCGGTTTTTGAAGCTTCGGTAATTTCATATTTTCGTATTGCGTATTGCGTTATTATATTTCGGTACTTAACTTGTCATATTTAGCAAATAATGCCATTTCTCGCAGGCCAGATTCTTCGCTACACTTCGTTATGCTCAGAATGACATACTATTATAACCACAGATTACACGAAAATTCAACCACAGATTTTACAGATTTATTTATATAGAGGCATCACAAATTATAAACTTGAATCTGTATTTGATATGTGTATAATGCGTGAATGATTGAGATTGCTTCGTCCGCCTGCGGTGGACTCGCAATAACGAGATGTGACCTGATATGTTCATCAGAACAAATTTAGTTTTTTGAGGAATAAAAGGACAATGGGTAAATCATCAAGCAAGCGCAAAATCAATAAAGGCGGTAAATCCTTATCAACCAGAGCAGTTCATGCGGGTGAGCCGAGGACAAAATACGCTGATTCATTGACAACTCCAATTATTCAAACATCAACATTTACATTCAAAAACAGCAAAGCAATTGAAGATTACACCAAAAAGGGCAAAGAGCATTTCGAATACGGCAGGTACGGCAATCCAACAGCCAAAATAGCAGAGGCACGACTTGCGGACCTCGAAGGGGCAGAAGACTGCGTCGTTTTCTCGTCCGGAATGAGCGCGATAACGACAACTATTCTTTCTCTGGTTCAGTCGGGTGACCATATTGTTATTACGGACGACAGCTATAAAAAGACGCTGGAATTTTGCAGGTCATATCTAAAACAGTTCGCTATCGAATGCACCATTGTCCCGTTCGGTGATTATACGGCTTTTGAAAAGGCAATCAAAAAGAACACGCGTTTTATATTTTCCGAATCGCCGACCAACCCTTATTTGAATATCTTCGACCTTGTCAAAATCAAAAAGATAGCAGACAAACACAATGTGCTTACACTTATAGACAGCACGTTCGCCACGCCTTACAACCAAAGGCCGATAGAGTTCGGAATGGATGTGGTGCTGCAGAGCTGCACGAAATACCTTGCGGGCCATAATGATATTTTGGCAGGTGCCATGCTCGGGAAAAAAGAGCTGGTAGAAAAGGTCCGCGACCTGCATAAATCAATGGGAGGCACTATTGACCCGCACTGCTGTTATCTGCTTCTGCGGGGTCTGAAGACCTTCCCACTGCGGGTTCAAAAGCAAAATGAATCAGCATTGAAGGTTGCTGAATTTCTTGAAGGCCACCCACGCATTAAAAAGGTATATTATCCATTTCTCAAAAGTCACCCTCATTATAAGGTAGCCACCAAGCAGATGGCGGGCGGCGGCGGTGTCGTTACCTTCGAAATAAAGGGCAACCTCAATAGTTCAAAACGATTTCTCGATGCCCTTAAGCTGTGCTATATCGGGCCGAGTCTGGGTGGTGTTGAAACGCTGATAACTCACCCGGCACTGGTAAGCTATTACGACTATACGAGGCAAAAACGCTACAAACTGGGAATTATTGATACACTTTTCCGGCTTGCGGTTGGAATCGAGGACGTTGAGGATATCATCGCAGACCTCGAAAGGGCTCTGAAACAGTCAAAATAAGACCGGCTTTTTATTTCACTTTCAGCCGGGCGAATTTTCTTTTGCCAACTTGGATGACCATATCGTTGGATGGTGTAATTTGCTCGTTTGGGTCGGAGATTCTTCGGCTGTCAATTGTGCAACCGCCCTGCTTTATCATTCTCTTCGCTTCGCCGCCGGATGATACAAGTTTGCAATGAAGTAAAAGTTTGCTGGCCATAATGGGTTCGGCGAGAATTCGAACCTGTGGGATTTCATCAGGTAGCTGGCCCTGAGCGAAGACTTTATCAAACTCGGCGGCGGCACGGTCGGCAGTTTCCCCATCGTAAAAATCAGCAACAATAATTTTGCCAAGTAGAACTTTCGCTTCTTTTGGGTGTGTTATGTCAGGGTTGACAAGGTCAGATATTTTTCCGGCTGGTAGGTCTGTTAAAAGCGTAAAGTAATTTTCCATCATATCGTCGGAGATGCTCATAACCTTGCCAAACATATCGTTCGGCTGGTCGGTTACGCCGATGTAATTGCCTTTGGATTTGCTCATTTTCTCCTTGCCGTCCAGGCCAACGAGGATGGGCATAGTAATAACAACCTGCGGGCTCTGGCCATTTAGGCGCTGCAGGTCTCTGCCAACTAAGTTATTGAATGTCTGGTCGGTGCCGCCTAATTCGACATCGCTTTTTACAACCACCGAGTCGTAGCCCTGCATAAGCGGATAGAGAAATTCGTGGATGCCGATTGGGTCTCCTTTTTTGTGCCTTAATTCAAAGGTGTCCCTCTCGAGCATACGAGCGACGGTCATACTGCTGGTTAATTTAATAATGTCGGCTAATCTCATATCCGAGAGCCATTCGCTATTATATCTGATTTCGAGCTTGTTTTCAGAGGTATCGAGGATTTTACCGGCCTGTTCGAAATACGTTTTTGCGTTTTGTTCAATTTGCTTCGGCGAGAGCATTGGACGTGTGGTGTCCTGGCCGGAAGGGTCACCGATTCGAGCTGTGTAGTCGCCAATGATAAGGACGGCCTTATGGCCGAGATCCTGGAACTGCCGCATCTTTCTAAGAACAACAGTGTGACCGAGGTGTATATCAGGTGAGGTCGGGTCGAGGCCGAGCTTGACTCGCAACTGCCTTTTAGCTTTAGCGGCTTCGGAAAGCTTCGCAGTAAGCTCATCCTCACGGAAGATTTCAACTGTGCCGCGTTTTAGAATTCCAATCTGTTCTGCAACCGTCTTTGCCATAGAGTCTTCTTCATAAATTAAGGTTTTCCAAAGATGAGAATTATACAGGACAGGTATAAAATAAGCAAGGAACAGCAAACAGCTATTTTGCCTTAAGTTTTACGTAGTGTCTGTTCTTTTAAGCTTGTTTTTCTTGACGTATGAGGCAACTGTAAAGGCATACGCGAGAGCAGCGGGAATAAAGAAAGCGAGACACACTAATTTTACCTGTTCCCTACTAATCAGCCCATATAATGGTATTGCTTTGCTTGGCCAGAATAGCAGCACATCCCAATGATAAAACGCATCAATCAGCAAGTGCAGCCAGGTGCCAAGGACACCGGAGATGAGCATTTTCCAGAAGTTAGTTTCATAGGGCACGCAAAGTATTTGCATTATTTTTTTAAAGAGAGGCCGAAACGGATACATTGCAATGCCCAAGACGGCACCGACTGCCGCCCCGATTAAGAGCGTATGAGCATATCGGTGAACTGGCCATTGACGGTAGAGCAAAACCTCGATGTCAATGGCCACGTTAGCAAGGACAAATACAGGGATGTCAAGCCACTTTCTAAAAACCAATCCGACAAATCCACTCGGGCCAAAATGATATGGTGTAACAGGCATTAGAACTTTACTTCGAGAAACTATAATTGCTAAGTACCGGTTAAGTATCCATCTTTTTGCAGATAGTTTTGGACATAGTCTTTTATTGCGTCTTCGAGGGGGGTAGTTTGTTTTTTATAGCCGGCGTTGCGGAGTTTTGTTATGTCGGCGCAGGTGAAGTATTGATACTGGTTGCGGATAGATTGCGGCATATCGATATATTCGATGTTGATAGTTTCACCCATAGCGGCAAAGACTGCTTTTGCCAAATCGTTCCAGGAGCGAGCGTTGCCGGTGCCGATATTAAACAGCCCCCTTATCCGGGGATTATCGAGGAAAAATAATGTCATATCTACAACGTCTTTGATGTAAATGAAATCTCGCAGTTGTTCACCATCTTTGAATTGCGGTTTATATGATTTGAAGAGACGAACTTTGCCGGTTGCGTTTATCTGCTCAAAGGCCTTTAAGACAAAACTCCGCATATTTCCTTTATGGTATTCATTCGGGCCGAAGGCATTAAAATATTTTAGCCCTATGATTCTTTTCAAAAGCCCTTGCTTGTATGCCCAGAGGTCAAATAATTGCTTGGATTGGCCATAAAGATTTAAGGGCCTCAAGTTTTCGATTTTGTCTTCATCGTCACTAAAGCCGGCTGAGCCATCGCCATAAGTGGCAGCGCTGGAGGCATAGATAAAACGAATATCAGCAGCGGCTGCCCATTGGGCCAGCGACTTAGAGTATTCATAGTTATTTTTTCTAAGGTAATCAGCGTCTGTCTCGGTTGTATCCGTACAGGCCCCCATATGAAAAACAGCTTCGATGCGTGAGCTGATTTTTTTCTTGACAACGGTCTTTAGAAAATTGTTTTTCTCAGCGTAGTCAGCGAAGGATAAATTTGCAAGGTTTTTACACTTATCTTTACCGGATTCATCAACCACCAGGATATCGTTGGTCCCTCTTTTGTTTAATGCCGCTATTATTGCCGAACCGATGAAGCCGGCTCCGCCGGTAACTATAATCATTTTCCGAAACTCCTGTTTTTGAATATAGATTCAAACCCCACGTAAAACGTGGGGCTAAATATGTCGAAAAAATATGGACTGATTATAAGCTTAATTTAACAGCTTCGGTGTGTCAAATATTTAGCATTTATAATGCGCACAAAAAAACCGCCCAAATTGGGCGGTTACACGAATATTAAAATCTCCATCGCCCCTCTAACACATAGCGATATAACTTGCAATTGCCAATATCAAAAGCCGTTTTTTATTAAATGTAAACGGGAGCCAGATTTCGTAATAAAACTTCTTCATCGTCTATCTCTTAAACAGCAAACTTCTTAATTTACTATGCGATTATAATAACAGAAATGGGCTATAAAATCAAGAGGAAAATGCCTGATAAGAATGTAAGTATTGATTATTAAAGAACTTATGTTTTTGGAGTGGGCGAATTTTTTTACCTGTTCTCAGAAGCGATCATTGACAAAATATTGTTGATTTGGCAAGGGACTTTGCAATCAGACCAAACGCCGCTTGTTACCGGCATTATCTACACCTGTAAAAGGGAATATTTCCAAGAGGGTTGACAAGACTGCCAGAGTTGAGTTATAGTATCTTTTGACAGAGCAAAAAGGAGACCAAAATGACTGAATATATGCGATATGTCGTGGGGTGGGCACCACAGGGATGGGAATGGATAGCCATACTTGTTGTCGCCTTATTAATATTCGGCAGGCGGCTGCCAGAACTTGCCCGCAATATAGGTAAAAGCTTAACCGAATTCAAAAAAGGCATTCGAGAGGCCCAAAAAACCAAAGATGAAGTCGTTGACGACGTAAAAGAAATCAAGGACGATGTGGCAAAGGAGGCCAAGGACGCTGCCGGGCTGAACGAGTTAGATGAAAACGACTAACAACTTGACCAACAAGAAATTTACTATTGGCTATTATCAGGTTACCAATCTCCCATTAAATCAGAAACAATATTCAATAAAATACTGATTCCGCCAAACCTATCGAGATGGGCAAGACTAAAAAAAATCAAGACCTTCTCAATTATACTATGAGCCTGGGTGACCACCTTGAGGAACTACGCATGCGGCTTATCCTTGCGATGCTCGGGGTGGTTATCACTCTTATCGTATGTCTTTTTTTCGGTAAGCTTATAATAAATTTTATTGAAATACCTTACGTTAAGGCATTAGGCCCAGAGGCACGTCTGCAAAGCATTGCTCCTGCCGATGGCTTCGTCAGTTATATGGAAACCTGTATGGTCGCAGGCATAATCATTTCCTCACCGTGGATTTTTTATCAGCTGTGGTTATTCATCGCCGCTGGCCTTTACCCCCATGAAAAACGATATGTTTATTTGGCTATACCTTTCTCGGCCGGGTTATTTATCACTGGAGCTCTATTTTTTATTTTTATAATCGCACCACTTACACTGCGTGTCCTGATAATATTCAACAAAAACATTCTCCGAATTAACTCCAACTGGACCTTCCCGAACTATCTATCCTTCGTAGCTACGATGATGCTGGTCTTTGGTCTGGCATTTCAGACTCCAATAGCCGTATTCTTTCTGAATAAGACCGGCCTTGTTTCAACACAGGCGCTGCGCCGAGCAAGGAAATTTGTCTTTCTTGGAACAGTTGTCGTAGCGGCAGCCGCTACGCCCGGTGGCGACTTGCTTACCCTATTTGCCCTGGCAATTCCGATGTATCTGCTTTTTGAATTAGGGATACTCCTTAGTTACCTTTCCGGCCGTAATAAATAACCCACAGGGTAAACCCCCAGTAAAACTGGGGGCTAAATATGTTACGGCATTGTTTCAACCATTGAGGATAATCTCTTGCTGATACTCCGGAACAGCTACCTTCCAGCCAGTTTTTTCTCTGATATAATCACTGAAATTAAGAGCGCTATCCGACTCACCGTGGACTACAAAGATTTTTTTGGGCGGTTTATTCAGGCATTTGAGCCACCGTAGAAGCTCATCTTTATCAGCATGAGATGAAAAACCACCTATTTGCACGATTTTTGCTTTGACCCGATATTCCTGGCCAAGGATTCTGACCTTCTTCTCGCCATCCACGATTCGTCTGCCGAGTGTCCCAATTGCCTGGTATCCGACAAACATTATGGTGCTATTTGGCCGGGTAATATTATTGACGAGGTGATGTTTTATTCTTCCTCCGGTACACATTCCTGAGCCGGCTATGATTATTGAAGATTTCTTTATATTGTTAATTGCCTTTGACTCGTCGGTGGTTCCTGCCATTTTCAGGCCTGGAAAATTAAATGGTGACTCATCGTGCCTGATATGCTCGGTCATTTCCCTGTCAAACAACTCTCTGTGTTTCTGAAAGACCTTTGTGATGCTCGAAGCCATTGGACTATCCAAAAAAACCATCAAATGCGGTATTGCATCGGCAAGCAGCAGCTCGTTTATGTAGTACAGAACATCCTGCGAGCGTTCGAGGGCAAAGCTGGGAATGACAATATTACCACCAGCTTTTTTTGTAGAATTTATAACATCGGCAATAGCTTTTTTTGTATCTTCAACATTCTGATGAACTCTGTCTCCATAAGTGGACTCGATGAGGACGTAGTCCGCTTCATCAATACAAGATGGGTCCCTAACAATAGGTTTATGCGGCCTGCCGATGTCACCTGAAAATAAAACGGAAATCTTTTGCCTGTTAAGCGAAACTTTAACCTTTATCATCGAAGAACCGAGGACATGACCTGCATCATAAAAACTTGCCTCGACGCCCTCTGTAATCTGAACCGGCTGTTCATACTGCACAGGCCTGAAGTGCTGAAAACTGGCCTCGGCCTCATCCACAGTATAAAGCGGTATCTCCGGGTAAGGGCCTTTTCGGCCTTCCCGCTCGTGTCTTTTGCGTTTGAACTCAGCATCCTCTTCCTGCAAGTGGGCTGCATCGAGCAAAATAATCTGCGCAATCTCGGAGGTAGCTGCGGTGCAATATATTTTACCTTTGAAACCTTCTCGAACCAGCTTCGGCAATAAACCGCAATGGTCCAGATGTGCGTGGGTTAAAAGAACGGCATCAATACTGTCAGGCGGTACCGAAAACGGGTCCCAGTTTCTGGATTTTAACTGTCGTTCCTGGTAGAGTCCGCAATCGACAAGGATTTTCGTTCCGTTGGTCTCAAGAAGGTGCCGAGAACCGGTAACATTCTGAGCTGCGCCAAGAAACCTGAGCGTTGTTTTCATAGCTGAACTCTGCCTAACAAATAACAATTCAGAACAATAGATTTTACGCTCATTTAGATATAGTGTCAAACAGAGAAGCAGCACAAAACTGCATAGTTTTACACTCGAAAGCTATTGGTGCTCAAGCACTTCACCAACCCAAAAACCTCTGGATGCCCAAATTACAGGAATTCCGGCAAAAACCCTGCCTTTTACAGATTTCTACAAAAAAAATTTATCGGATTTTTTGCTTGACATTTCGATTTTAACAGATATAGTTCTATTGTTCTCATGGAGGAGCGGCATGGATGGGTTTTTAAAACCCCTGCCAAGCTTCCCCAATAAACTGTAAAATAACGGATTAGTATAAGGAGATAAGAGAGTCAAAACAGGAGGTAGGATAATAGAAGGAGCTTTCAGCAGTTTTTGAGGGTTTGCGATTCCGAGATAAAAGAATTTTTTGCCGCTCATTATCTGCGCCTGCACTAAACCTCGAATCAAATCTAAATATCCTGCCAAAAAAGATATGGAAATTATATTTGGAGGACGGGAATCATGAAAATTCAAATCAAACAGCGGCAGTTCTATAAAAAAGGGTCAATGCTTGCTCTTGTTGCTATGGTTCTGGTTATTTTGACTGCGTTAGGAGTGGGTATATTGACTACTGCATACGGTACCAGACGTCAGGCAATCGCGATAAAAAATCAAACAGCAGCGATGTTTGCAGCCGACGCTGGTTATGAAAAGGCGATATTCTGGATGTGCAAGCAGCCGGATATGCTAAACGCACTGAAAACAGAGGCGGCAGGAACAAGCGGAACGATAAATTTTCCTGGAAGTTACTGCGACTACCGAATTGAGTTTTTTTCATTTATCGGGTCTCGTCCAGTTTACAGGATTATATCCAACGGTCACAGCGGTATATTCGGGAGGACGGTTAACGTCCTCGTGGTTCAGGCGACAAGCGGCTGGGATATGGGGATGTGCAGAATCGTCAGCGGTCGGAACAGCACATCTCCGGTATACTTTGCAGATGACGAAATAATTGATATGCCCCTTCATATTAACAATCTCTTAGACAAACCTGATGAGCGAGATATTTACATAAAGGGCAGCCCTGAGTTTTTACAGTTTTTAACAATGGGTGAATCAAGGTATACAGATGGCGATTTCGACAAATATAAAGATGTTATCAGTCTGTTTAATGCAGGGATATACTTTGACCAGCCCGATACTAAAATAACAAACGAGGATGCAGTTCAGACCAAGGTGGAGCTCTTCAAAAGCAGCACAAAGGCAAAGTTCATACTAAAACCGTCAGCAAGTGCACCAGTAACAAAGCCACAAGCTGCTGTTCATCTTGAGTTTTTTGTCGAGGATGACATAGGAAAAGTCCGGATTACCAACAATTGCACAGTTCGCGGCTTTCAACAGAATTCTGATGATACGACATGGGATTTCAAAATACGACCAGACAGCGATGGAAAAGGATATGAGAGATACGATATTTACGCTTATCATCTGAGACCCAAAGATGCAGACAGCAGCGGAGAAAGACTCATTGTGCCTCTGACTGACACTTATGTCAGTCAGTCGTTCGGCGGACATGAATCGGCGTCGGGAGGCCAAATATTTGTTGACGGCAGTGTCATAATAGGCAGTGGAGATACGCTTTTGCACGGCTTTCAGGATGCAATCAAAGGCAAAATAACTGTTGTGGCCACCGGCAATATATGGATTGCTGATTCTATAGTCGTTGAGGGTCAGCACAATGCAGATGGGCTACCATCGGCAAGCAATCCGAATTCGCTGGGTTTGATTGCCCAGGGTGTAATCAAGGTAGTTGACCCGGGCATGAGCGGCTACAGTTATGTTGACGGTAAACCCATTGAACCGGCAGGTTTCAAATATGTTCCAATCGGTCAACCAGATATTTTCTCTGCAAGCGAAGGCGATGCAAATTACCACAAAAGGCATCTGTCTGACCCGACGGTAGTTGAGGCAGCGATAACGGTAGGTGGTGGTGGGTGGGGAGCTGAAAATGTCAGACGAGAAGGTTACGGCGGCAGGAAAGAAACCACCTATCCACAGGATTTTTTAATTGTGCGAGGGTCCATCACCGAAGCTATACGTGGTATTGTCGGACAGATTGGTCAAGACGGCTATCTCAAGCGTTATTATCTTGACGAACGACTGCTGGAAGGTATTTTGCCTGGTGATATCTGGCTGAAAGGCAAATTTATCCCTGCCCCGGCCGGCTGGCATGACTACCGTCCAAACATTTAAAAAACCATAAGTTACATTCTAAAAATCCCCTCTCGCAAGATTCGAGATATGGGCGATACAGGACTTGAACCTGTGACCTCCTGCGTGTAAGGCAGGCGCTCTAGCCAACTGAGCTAATCGCCCTAAATCTAACTATAAGATACGAATTTTTGGCCCTTGCGTCAATAGGTTTGATGCTTTATATTTCCTGCATGTGTAAGATTGCTACGCCCCGCACCAATTAGGCATGAGTTTAATCTCAATTGGTGCAAGGCTCGCAATGACATTTTAATACTTTTTTCATA
>CAZKYA010000066.1:0-10407 GCA_964556725.1 uncultured Pirellulales bacterium | reverse complement strand
TCATATCTTCAAGAGCATCAAAGAGCGGGCGAAGATATGGATTTACCTTTGCCTGCACATCGCCCGGCAAAAAACCGAGTCTTTCACCCGCCTCTACAGCCGGGCGGGCGAGAACAATTCTCCTGATTTGCCTTTTCTTCAGCATTGAGACTGCTATCGCGACAGCCAGATATGTTTTTCCCGTGCCGGCTGGACCTATACAAAAAGTCAGGTCGTTAGCCAACATTGTTTCAACGTATTTTAGCTGCCCCTTTGTGGATGGCTCCATAACCTTTTTGTGGGAATAGATGGTAATGGCCTCTCCGGTCTCTGGGGCTGTGGGCAAATTGTCTTGAGCAATAAAAGCTGCTACATCCGCACTGGTAAGTGAACCACGTTTGATTAAGTGTTTTTGCATCCTGTCGATAACTTCGGCAGCTTTGTTTACCTCTTTTTCTTTGCCGGTGATTATTATGTTATCCTGCCGGGCGGTAACTCGGACACCCAGAGATTGTCGCAAAAGACGGAGGTGGCTGTCGGCAGGGCCAAACAATTGAAGCTGCTTACCGGCTGAATCTAATTGTATGCTAATTTCCAAAGTTTCCTTTCAACAAATCTTCACTGCCGGATTAATTTGTAATAAATTTTCTCTACGTAGTCGGCATTGGCCGTGGTTAATCTTTTATCGAGCAGCGAACATAAAGAACAAATACGCAAATGGTGCTGCTGCCAGAGGTGAATCAACAACATCTAATATTCCGCCGAAACCAGGCACTTTGTTTGCCGAATCTTTCTGCTCGGCGTCTCGTTTTAACATAGACTCGGCCAAATCACCAAGCTGTCCTATAAACGCAAAACAGAGGCCAAAGATTACTGCCAGCCGCCACGCCATTATATCACAACTGACAGCAAAACCAATAGCAACCACTACTGCTGTCGCAACGGCGCCGGCCACACCTTCCCAGCTTTTTGAAGGGCTGATTTTTGGCGAAAATTTGTGCCTGCCAAACGGACTTCCAATCGCATAAGCCCCTATGTCAGAGGACTTTACAACAAAAACAAACATAAGAACAGGCCAGAGACCAAAGTCGATGCGAATGGCGAGTACGAAGCTGCTTAAAAGCCCCAGATAAACAATGGAAAAATAATTTGCCCCACAATTGGCAATTACATCCGAAATCCCATAGCGAAAATATTGGTATAAAAGCAGCGCAAACAACACAAATACAGAGAGAAAAAATAGATACATTCGTAGCGAGATTTCGGCAACCTGTCCTGAGAGAAGCCGAAGGAGTTGCGGCCAATACCAGGCGCCTGCAAATAAAATTGAGCCAATGATTGAAACAGGAGCGAAAATCCTCAGCTTCTTTGCTCCGGCGAGTTTTGACAGCTCGAGTTGAGCGGGGACTATCAATGCAGTAATAAGGATGAAAAGAAGTGTCCCCTGCACCGGTTTGTCGGCCATCGAGGCGGTCAGTCCGCCGTCCAACCAGCCGTCGAAAATGACAACGGCGGTAAAAAAAATCGTCATTAATGTGCCAAAAAGCAGTCTGTATTTGAGCATAGGAAAATCAAAAATTAAAATGTAAAAATCAAAATTGTGGAACTCCTTAATCTTGATATTTGATTTTTGATATTTGATTTGCAATCCCACCGAAGCGTCGATTGCGTTTTGCGTAAGCGAGTATTGCCTTTTCCAAATCTGACTTTTTGAAATCGGGCCAGAGAGTCTTTGTAACGTAGAACTCGCTGTATGAAATTTGCCAGAGCAGAAAGTCGCTGACCCTCATTTCGTTTGCCGTGCGTATCAAAAGGTCAGGGTCTTCAAGGCCAGCAGTATATAAATGCCGGCTTATGCACTCTTGGTCAATGTCTTTCAGGCAAAGTTTGCCGCTTTTATACTTTTGAGCAATTTTCCTAACGGCATCTGCAATCTCGGTTCTGCTTCCGTAGTTGAGTGCCAACGCAAGTTTCATACCGGTGTTAGTAGAACTCATTTCTATGGTTTCTGTAAGTTCCGCTTGTACCTTTGGAGGCAGACCAGATAATTGGCCAAGGTGTATCAGTTTAACGTTATTTCTGGCCAGAGTCTGGCGAATCTGAACAAGGTATTGAGCGTACAGGTGCATTAGAGAGTTGACTTCATCTTTGGGTCTCTTCCAGTTTTCTATACTAAAAGAATATAAGGTCAGAGACTCGATGCCAAAATCGACGCAGCATTGAGCTATTCTCTCAACCGTCTCTCCTCCCTTACGATGCCCTTCAACCCGTGGCAGGCCTTTTTTCTGTGCCCACCGGCCATTGCCATCCATAATTATGGCGATATGGCGGGGCATCTGCCTGGTCGTTAGACCGAGACGTTTAGCAGTTTTTTTAAGTTTCTCTTCGGTATGTTCCATAGCACACAGCGTTTGGCCTATCCGCTAAAATTACCTGAATATTGTCTGATTTCGTTTTGGCCCGACACCAATAATTGTGACGGGCTTTTTGACCAATTCTTCAATAAGGCAGATAAAATTTTGGGCGTTGGCAGGCAAATCATGAAAATCACTTATTTCAGCAAGAGCAACATCCCAGCCGGGAACAGTTTCATAAATCGGACTTGCCTGCAAAAGTCTGGCTGTATTCGCAGGGAAAAAGGTAGTTTTTTCCCCGTTTGTTTTATATGCCCTGCAAATATTTACTTCTTTTAGGCCGGCGAGTGTATCAAGGTGCATCAACGCTACCGAATCGATAGCGCCAATAGTTACGGAGTAGGATACAGCTACGGCGTCGAACCAGCCACATCGGCGAGGTCTGCCGGTGGTAGTGCCGTATTCCCGCCCTTTGTTACGAATATATTGGCCGATTTCGTTGTCCTGCTCGGTGGGAAAGGGACCGGCACCAACCCTTGTTGTGTATGCCTTGGCCACGCCGATGAATTTATCAACCATCTTGGCTGATATGCCGGAGCCGGCTGGCATACCAAGTGAACTTGAGTTAGAGCTGGTTACATACGGAAAAGTCCCGTGGTCCACATCTAATAATGTACCCTGTGCGCCTTCAAAAAGAATAGACTTGCCGTCGGCAATTGATTTGTGCAGAAATTCGGTTGTATCAATCGTAAAGGGCAGAAGCTGGTCGGCGTAAAACCTGCACTTTTCGAAGATTTCATCGACGCTCATCGGCTCAGCACTATAAAGGGCTGCAAAGATTTTGTTTTTGTATTCTACGATGACCCGCAGCTTGTCTTTGAGCTTTTCAAGATTCCGCAAATCAGACATCCGGACGGCGTAGCTTCTGCCGACCTTGTCTGCATAACAGGGGCCGATGCCTCGAATGGTTGTACCGAGTTTGTTCTTGCCGAGGGATTCCTCGCGTAACTGGTCCTCTTTTTTGTGATAATCCAGAACGATATGAGCATTTTCACTTATAAAAAGACGCCCCGTTAGTATAATATTTTTTTGGGCAAACGCTTCTATTTCCTTTATCAGGGTGTCGGGGTCAACTACTACTGCATTTGCGATTACGCAGATGGTATCCGGTCGCACTGAGCCGCTGGGCAAAAGGTGCAAAGCGAACCTGTCATCCCCCACCACGACGGTGTGGCCGGCGTTGGCGCCGCCATTGTATCGGACGACGATATCGTGTTGCTCAGCAAGGATATCGACAACCTTGCCTTTGCCTTCGTCACCCCATTGCAACCCAACAATGCAAGTATTCATTATGTTTCTTTGACCCCAAAAAGACCGCAAATGTTACCACAAAGCATATTGTAGCTATTTAATATTAGATATGAAAGCGATAATTTTCAACTGATTTTTGCTACGAGGTGGTCTAAAATGGCTGCCAAGTTATCGTATGTTTTATAACTTAATTTGCGATTGATTTCGTTACCATCTTTGTCTTTATATGTGATGACAAAGTAGCCCTTTGAGTCAAAGCTGGTCTTGTCTATTTTTTGCATGCTATTTAAAGAGATTCTTTCTCTATCACTGATAATAAGCTCATTTTCATCAGCCAGCAATCTTCTATCTTTAAGAACCCGGAAGCGACCAAATAGGACAACGGCAAGAATGACGAGGATGATTGGGGTTATTTGGTTAAATATCATTGTATCGTCGGGTTTGCCCTCCTTTATGTGTTTTTCATAAAAGCTGCGACGGTGTGACCATTCATATTTACTCAAATATCCGTCATAAGCTAAAATAGCTGCGAAAACAAGGCATGCAACAATATAAATCTTCAAATTGTTCTTTTTGAACTTACAAATCGGAGCTTCAATTGCCATTTTAAGGTCCTTCCTGAAAATTTATCCGCCAGAAGTAAGGCGGATTTACGTTAGTCGTTTTTGTGCGATTGTCTCGGTTAAAGGTCGAACAAAATTTGGAATTATCTTCTCAGCCATTAACTCTTGTGCCAGTTGGCATTGATATTCAAAAGATTTTAGTGCGTCAAATTTCTCACTGGTTGTTGGGTATTGTCGGATTGTAAAAGACAAACTTATTGCCTCATCTAAACGTCGCCTTTGTCTTCCAGGTTCGTAAACGCTTGTTCCTGACTCTATGCTGATTCGGGCCTGTGTGCGGGCGTCCTCCGATAATGCCACCATAAACGCAGGCGAAAAGTCAATGGGCTTGGCCTGCGGCAAATCCAAAAAGCAGCCAAACGGACTCTGCGCCAACAGCGCCTCGGCGATAATCTCATCGTGACTGCCGACATAATCAAAATCCATAGCGAAAGTAACATCCAGTGAATCGATGTCAAGATGACTTACACTGAGCATATAAGGAACAAGTTCAAGCACCAACCTGTCCTGGCGGAAGGCCTCCTCAAAGTTCGGAGGATTGACAAATCCGGAGCCAATACGGTCTATTTCGAGAGTAATCCAGCGGTATTGGCCGATATGAGAGTCCTCTTCCAGGCAGTAATCGTTTTTCTTGCGTCGGTAGAATCGGCCCATAGAAGGATATTGTTTTTGTATCCGCTCAAAAAAAGCCAGAATAGTGTCGCGCTGCATCAGCAAATCCGACTTAGTATTGATGTACATATCGAGATAAAAATCATCGCAGAGGGAACTATAACTATTTAATGCCATTGCAAAAAATCCTCCAGGACAGCCACTGCCGTTAGGCATGGCCAAGTCCACGGCAAAATAACCGTGGGGCCTTATTGAAAATTAAACTTCCAAAAACCATACGAATAGAATTCATTAAGGTTCATATTTCACAGTTTCCTGCTTTTGGTGTTTTGAAGAGGGATTGCAAAAGGGAACCTGTAAAATCGGGACGACGGCCTGGCTATGGCTTTGGCCTTCGCCAAGACGAGCAGGGCCTTCTCGGCTCTGCGTAGCGCTTCGCCGGAGCAGGTTGCCCTGACGAGTTTGTCGCGAAACGGGCTGCTTATTTAAATATTCGGTTTCCCAGATTCGTTCGGTTAAACATTGCAATTCTTCATCATAGTTTTTCATTATTTCAAAATATTCACCGGATTCCAGGGCTTCTCTCGCCTTTTCGTCTTCGGGTTTTGCGTCTTTCGGCAAGACCGAACTTCTGAACATTTCGTAATGGTCTCTTATAGAGCAGGGCATTAGCCAGTTCTTTGGTTTTTTCCAGTCATCAAGACCATATTCTCTCTGCCATTTTCGGCCATTTTTCATAAAATCAGAGAATAGTGCATCAGATAGTGTCCTGCCGTTACTGTATAAATCATAAATATTATCGACATAGTAAGGGATAAAGGCGCAGGGCGTTACGTTGCCGTGCCAGTCAATATAAATGTATCCGCCGCTTCTGCCGTAGGCGATACAGCCCCTGGTGAGAACGCCGCTGTTCCAGAAATCAGCCAGACAATATTTCTTTTCACTGAGCAGTGTCTCCCATTTTCTATATAATGCCAGTCTCTGTTCCGGAGTAACCATCAAATCCATCTCGTCTTTGCCTCTGCCAATGGGCATAAGTTGGAATTGCCACATATAACTGGCACCCTGCTGCTGGAAATAGAAGTCATAAAATTCATCTGTCAGCATTATATCTACGTTTTTGTTTGTTGCAGTAGCAGAGATTCCAAAAGGAACCCCAGCTTGTCTCAAGCATTCAAATGCCCGAAGAATTTTTTTGTGTATGCCCGGGCCTCTTCTTTCGTCGGTTTGCTTCTCAAAGCCCTCTACCGAAATGGCCGGAGTGATATTCGCCGCCTCAGCAAGTCCAGCCGCAAGCTTTTCATCAATCAGTGTTCCATTGGTGTAAACGAGGAAAAACATATCATTATACTTTTTGAAGATGTCAAGGAGTGTTTTCCCCTCGCTTCGGTACATAAATGGTTCACCGCCGCTGATAGTTATAAACCTGCTGCCCCAGCAATCGTGGATTTCACCGACTACTCTATCTACATAAGAATATGGTATTGTGGCTGAGGTGTCTGCTGCCGAATCTGCATAGCAGCCAGGGCATTTTAAGTTACATATTTGGGTAGGAGAGAAGACAATGAAACTTGGCGGCGGTTCGCCGTATTTTTCTTTAAATTTCTTAACGGCCTGATAGTAACTCTGGTCTTCACAAATAAGATTATTCTGAACCAGCACGTTGATGATTTTTTTTATAAATTCCTTTGAAATATAGCCTTTATCTACATTTCTAACCACGCAATGCAGCATTGCCGAAAAGAACTGGTATCGTTTTATCTGCACCTGCCTTAAATCTTCTGAATCATTGTTCACAATACTCTTATAAATGTAACCGTCGATTTTTTTTGCCAGCAGTTTCCTAAGATGCTTGTGATTTACCATCTTGTTTAGTGTTAATGATATGACTTCCGGTTTCATTTCCAGCTCCCTTTCATTCTCCGTAGTATTCATTCTCCGCAGTATTTATTCTCCTCAGTCCGCCGTGGCGGGCGAAGGACAACCTACGAAGGATGAAGGAACTACGAAGGACGAACTTCCATATCAAAACCACTGAATAAATGATTTTGCCCGAAAAACACTTTGCCCGGACTATAATTGTCATACAAGTTCCACATTATCTCAAGAAGTAGATTAACACAAAACAGGCCAAAATGTAAGAGAATTATCCCTTTGAATCAAGAAAATTTTATCAAGAAAAGGCCGCGGCACAAGTCCCCACCCGCTTAAATCAAGCTGTTTGTTTGTCAGTTAGCAATGCGTTGCGAAGAACTTTAATAAACATTCTGCGGTCGTTTTTATGATTAAAACGGCAAAAAATTTCAGAGAAATATAGCGGCAGGTTTGGGAGCTTACCCTGTGGTGTCTCCCGTGCCTTTATCGTTTAATGATTGCACAAATATTTTCAATTGCCCCGCTGGGTAATATGATGCGGATATCCCGGAACTACCACTCGTGTAAGTCTTGCCATTCCAAAAATACTATGAAAAATACAAGTACCTGTCAAGAAATTAGTATGATGTCCCCAGATTTCCAGATTTCAATTTGGCTCAAGGAGCGTTTGGCATTAGTTTTTTTGAACAGATTTGTCTATCGTTAGCATACAAGACCAGTTAGACCATGCCAGCCCTATTACAACTGCAATTTATGCCAAGACTAACAGCAAGGCTCTTAGGCGACAAGTAGAAGCCTTAGACAGTGAGGAATTCTGAAGCCGTCGCAACTGCCTTTTTTAGTAGTGTAATCACACCGGAAGAACTCATCGTCGGAGTACTCTTCAAGGGCTCAAAATTCTCCCTAAATATTTTACTTTTGCTGTTGACACTACCCTTAGGAGAGATAAAATTCGATAAATTAAATTGGATTCTCGCAATCAGAGTTTGACAGTTCTGCTGAGTGAATAAAAGTGTTGTAGGGAGTAGGAAAATGTGCATTGGGTTGTATTCAAACGTACCCTTGCAAATCCAGTTTCTTCAGGAACAGGTTTGGTGTTACCCTCAGGAAGATGAGCTTAGGGTCAAAGAATGTTATGACTTAGTATTAACAAACCAAGGTTCTGTACCAACAGAGAAGCTCATGTTCCTCTCACCCCACCTCCTGTTTGACCCAGTAACTGACGGACCGCAAAGTCGGCCTGCTGTGAAACTGCCATCTTTTGACGATAAGAAGTCGAAATATCTTAATTGGTATATGAAACATGATGACGTTATACTGGATGGCCCATTTCTTGATGAAAAACCAGTGCGTTTCAAGGTTCCTGCGTTCATGATGCCTGGTAGCGAGCCGCTTTACGATGAGTACACGTGTACCCCTTTGAGCGGAGAAGTGCGGTTGCATAAGACTCTACGCAGGAAATTTTCAGACATGTGGACTTGCTTCTTGAAACTCAATTGCACGTTTGGAGAAATCCTGCTTGAGGACGCCTTGAAACCATATGATGATAACTGTCGGGCTGAGACAACCTACTGCATACGCATCGTCTTTGAACCTGTTGCTCTCAACCATCGTGTGGCAGCCAGAAAGCTATCTTTCCAAGATAACAAAGGAGCCCTGTGGGTCCAGCCGTGTGAGGTTCTCGCACCGCCCATTGTGTTCTACAAGCTACGTACACGGCTTGAACATAGTGTGGAATGTATGCCAGTGAAGGCAAACAAAGTTATGAAGGAAGATTTGGCCGACAATGGTTTTCTCCAGGATGACCACATTGTCTGGATTGAAGACCATAGGGTAAGTGTCATTACTGCGGAAAATGGTACGGTTATGAATACCGAATCACTGGGGTCTGTTCTTCCTTCCATTGTACAAGATGCAGGAAAACAAAACCTTCACGCGTGGACATGGCACGCAGGTTCCCGACATTTCCCTAAGGAGGACGCTTTTATTGTGGCTGAGCAGACCTACAAGTACTTTCACAATCGCGTCAAAAAACGAGAAGATGCTGTGACTAAGCACCAGGTAGCTAACAACATCGGTTTCCCCGTGGCGAACGTTTCATTTGCAGTGGATGTTCTGAAGAAAAAGGGGCTGCTGTCTGAGAACAAGGGGCGGTATCACCTAAAAAAAGAAGCCCCTAATGAGACTTTTTCCTATGCGAGTCAGGCCGAAATACGAAGGGATATGGCCAAACCTCAGACCAACTGGCTCGGAGATGAGATATTTTTCCCTGGAAAGTCATTCCTGATACAGTTTGCAGTTATGTGGAGCAGCGGCTGAGGATTAGCTTCGTGAGCAATTTGGAGCCCTGGCCAGGGGGCTTCAAAGACTATAGGAAAACATAGAGATATTATTGAAGTTGCGAGTAGATTATGTTAATTTAAGTTCCACTGAAAGGTACACATTGAGCCATCTTTTAGTATTGATATTGACGATTTAATGACTAATTCTTCGGTTAAAAGTGTTAATTGCCGGCAAAAACGGCCTAATTGGATTTCAAAACCAGCGTTTCATCATTCGGTTTTGTTAAAGAGATTGGAACAGAATAGCCGAATTTTTCGTATAAAAATACACTTTTTCCTTGACTTAAGGGAGCAGAAAATGATAAATTGGTTTATAGATTCGTTGCTTCTTTTTAGTTTTATGGAGGAGTTAAGATGAAAGGCGATAATAAGAAGTCGCGAGCCAAATCGAGACGGGCGGCCTCACCAGTTGCTCAAGTTCGCCAACTAGAGTTCGATTTGGCAGGTGTTGACAGGTTAATTGATATTGGAATTAGGCACAGTCTCAACGGAGACAGTGCAAGGTGGTGGGTATACTGGCGGATGGGGCGACCTTTACTTGTTGAAGAAGCAAAAAAACTGTCAGGAGTAGTATAGCCACTATCTGCGGTTGGAATCGGAATCTGGGGACACCATACCTATTTATTCCTATCTCTGATACTCTTAAGTCCCTTTTTTCGTCCCGCCTTTTTATGCCTCAACGTCCTATTCAAAATCTTCTCCAGTTTCACTACAAAATTCTCATTGCCAAGAGAAAAGCGGGTCGTCCTTATCGGAAAGATATTTGGCTCGGTTCAGGCAGCTCAAGCTCTGTAAAGAGCGTTCCAAGAGTTGATAAAATAGTAAAAATAAATATCCGCCAAAAGCAATATTTCGCCATTTCGCCAAACGTCATTCCGTATGATTGTCCCAGTATGGCGGATATTGCACCATAAAGCAGAGCAACCGCGACACCACAAACAGCCGCAGAGACTATTCGCTTCCATAACGCCGCCCCCCCACAGCCCAGGTTAACCGCAACACCACAAAATAGCGGCACTAATACAGCAAGCCACCAGATATCCATCAATCCTGGTAACTTCCCCATATTCCTGAGGTAAATGAAGTCGGCAACCCCGAGAATCAACACGCCGGCAAGAACACACAAACCCACGTGCCAGTATCTCGGCTTAAAAGATGCTCGAAACTCTGCCCGTTTGCGCATCCGACGTCGTATCGTCAATGGCCAGTTATAGAACAATCGAAATACCCAATGCTCAAGCAATGCACCCCCCTCGCCAAAAACCGGAACAATGTGTACCGCTTCGGTGGCCCAATGCGCCGCCATAAATC
>CAZKYA010000065.1:0-10597 GCA_964556725.1 uncultured Pirellulales bacterium | reverse complement strand
GGCCGGCAAAACAAAAGGTGTTTTCCAGTTTGAGTCCACCGGCATGCAAAGTCTGCTAATGAAAATGAAGCCCGACCGCATCGAAGACCTCATCGCTGCCAACGCTCTTTATCGGCCCGGCCCTATGATTCTTATCCCGGATTACATCGAGCGAAAACACGGTGCAAAATGGAAGGTGCCACATCCGATTATGGCCGAAATCCTCAACGAAACCTACGGCATTATGATTTATCAGGAACAGGTGATGCGCATCTGTAATCGGCTGGGCGATATACCGCTCCGGGAGGCCTACACCCTGATTAAGGCGATAAGCAAAAAGAAGGCCAGGACCATCGCCAAGGAGAGGGAAAGGTTTATAGCAGGCTGTGTTGAAAAGGGATTGGCCAGCCATCAGGCACAGCAGATTTTCGAGCTTATCGAACGCTTCGCCAGCTATGGATTCAACAAAAGCCATTCAACCCGCTACGCCTTTATCGCATACCAGACCGCCTATATGAAGACGCACTGGCCTGTTGAATTTATGGCAGCTCTTTTAACCTATGAAATGGGTAATACCGACAAGGTCGTCGAATATATCGCTGAATGTGCCGAGATGGGTATTGAAGTGCAGGCGCCCGATATCAATGAAAGCGGTGTCGATTTTACGCCCGTATATTTGCAGACAGACGATGAGCAAAAGCAAAAGGGTGTGATTCGTTTCGGTCTGGCTGCTGTCAAAGGCGTCGGTGAAAAGGCAGTGGAACAAATTATCGCTGCCCGTGAAAAAATCGGCAGATTCCAGAGCTTGTTTCATTTCTGCGAAAATGTAGATTTGCGGGCTGCCAACAAACAGGTTCTTGATGCCCTTATAAAAGCAGGTGCCTTTGACCGGCTTGGCGGTAATCGGGCTCAAATGATGGCCGGACTGGAAAAGGCAATGGAATACGGTGTGGGCCTGCAAGCCGATAAACTCAACGGCCAAATGAGCTTCTTTACCCAGATAACCGGCAAGGCCGATTATTCTCAAGACCATCATCACCTGCCCAATATTGCCCCCTGGCCCGAGCCGCAAATGTTAGCTTATGAGAAACAGGTTCTCGGCTTTTATGTTACCAGTAATCCATTGAGCCATTACGCTGAAACGATAAATCTTTATTCCACGCATAATAGCTCACAATTGGACCAGACCAACCAGTCCGCAGGACGCCTTACGGCGGATAGACAAATCGTAATCGGCGGAATGATAACAAAGATAAGATATAACCTGACAAAATCAGGCCGAAACGCCGGCTCAAAGATGGCTGTCCTTACGCTCGAAGATTTGCAGGGCCAGGTCGAAGTGGTAATGTTCCCGGATGTGCTGAATAAATTCAGCGCCGTTTTGAGGCAGGATACGATTGTTTTTGTAAAGGGAAAACTCGATTACAGAAGGGAAAAGCCCAATATTTTAGCCGTGGAACTGATAACTCTCGACGAGATAAGAGAAAAGTTAGCTGCAAAAGTAAGGATTCGGCTGGATGCCAAAAATGTTACCAAAGAGAAGATAGCCGAGATAAAGAGTATCTGTCAGCATCACAGAGGTAAAAGTCCAGTTTATGTTGCGGTAAGGACCGATAAGGGCAAGGTATATGCAGCCGCCGATAAAGAGCTTTCCGTCAATCCAGACCTTGACTTTTGCAGAAAGATGCGGCAGCTCGTTGGCGAAGAAAACTTTCAGTTGGTAAGATAAGCAGGTGGATTGTCATTCCCGTGAAAACGGGAATCCAGATATTTGTCATCCTGAGTCCCCCTTCTTGCTTTCACAAGAAAGCATGGGGGTGAAGGACCTGGCTTTAAGAAATGAAATTATTTCGGAAGGTTTTTGGGGGAGTAAAACAAAATTGAATAACGAGAATTTGAAAGACAAGTTACGTGGCAAATTTATAGTCCTTGATGGGCCGGACGGCTGCAAAAAGGGGCGGATTTAGAGATTAAGATGAATTTAATACCAGCAGATACAACGATTGAAGCTGCAAGGATGCGGTATGAAATCCTGCGAAGATTGTCTCCGCAGAAGCGGGCACTTATATCCTTCGAGCTCAGCGATAATGTCAGACAAAATGCGATAGCCGGGATAAAAAAACTGCATCCTGATTTTACAGACACCCAGATAAAAATGGAATTGCTCCGAAGAACGGTGGGTGATGAGCTTTTCCGCAAAATAATCGCAGCAAAGAGGCTTAAATAGATGACCTCGCAGAAAGAGTTTCTAAAAAGTGTTGTCGAAAACTTACAACAAGCCGGTATTGATTATGTCATCTGCGGCTCCATTGCAGCAAGCTTCTATGGAGTCGAACGTTCAACGCAGGATGCAGACATAATCATCGACCCAACTGAGGAACAACTCACTAATTTTTTAAAACTGCTCGGCGATACTTACTATGTAAGCAGCGACGCTGTTTTCGAAGCCCTCAAGCAGAGCACTATGTTCAATATCATCGATGTAGAAAATGCTTGGAAAGCCGACTTGATAATCCGAAAAAAGACGGACTTTTATACTGAAGAATTTTACAGAAAAAGAAAAGAAAAACTGCTTGGAAAAGACCTTTATATTCTCTCGCCAGAAGATACCATTTTGAGCAAGCTTGAATGGGCTAAGAACAGCCACTCAGAACAGCAGTTTCGTGATGCTCTTGAAGTAGCTATTATTCAGTGGAGCAATCTCGAATGGGATTATTTGCACAACTGGGCAGAGAAATTACAACTAAAAAATTCTTTTGAACAGCTTTTAGAACAGGCCAAGAGACTGTTAGAATCAAAGGAAGGAATCAAAAATTGAATAACGAAAATTTGAAAGACAAGTTACAAGGCAAATTTATAGTCCTTGATGGGCCGGATGGCTGTGGAAAAACCACGCAGGCAAAACTTTTGACCGAATGGCTTCAGAACCAGGGTGTTCCCGTCAGCAGTTTTCGCGACCCAGGTGATACGTCCATCGGCGAAAAGATAAGGCAAATCCTGCTAAGCCCAGAACATATTGCAATGAGCACACGAACAGAGATGCTTCTGTATATGGCGGCAAGAGCACAGCTCTGGCAGGAAAAAATGGTCCCCGTACTGCGAGACAAAAAATGCGTTATTCTCGATAGATGGGTCTCGAGCACCTGTGCTTATCAGGGCCACGCTGGTGGCTTTGAGATGTACAATGTTATAAAATTGGCTACCGATTCTCTAACAAGGCCCTGGCCTGATTTGACTATTATAATCGATGTTGACCTGAAAACCGGCTATCAGCGGTTGAAGGGCAAGCCCGACAGAATGGAGGCAAAGCCACGTGAATATCACCAAAAGGTTCGCGAGGGCTTTTTAGAATTGGCCCGCCAGCAGAAAAACTTTGTGGTAGTCGATGGCAGCAGCAATATCGAAACCGTACATAAAAAGATAATAGAAGCAGTCAAAGAATTTTAACCACAGATTTCGTGGATATTTTATATTATGCCGTTGAGAGATATATTCTGTCAGGATAGAGCCATTTTGATTCTGCAGCAGGCCTTTGCCGCAGGCAAGGTTCCACACGCATATATCTTTGCCGGTTTAGATGGCATCGGTAAATTTAAGACCGCCCGCGAATGGGCAAAGCTTCTGCTTTGCAACAGCGCTGTTATAGAAAATGAATTCGCCGACCCGTCCTCCGCAGCAACGGCTTCGCTGTTGCCGCTGCGGAGGGTGGATAGTTGCGGCTCGTGCCAGTCCTGCCGACTCTTTGAAGCCGGCTCGCACCCGGACTTCAACAACATTTATAAAGAATTGATACAGTTCACTAAAGACGGCAAAGACAAAACCACGCCGGTCGATCTACCCATCGATGTAATTCGTGAATTTCTAATCGAAAAAGTTCTGACGAAACCGACGATGTCGCAAAAGAAAGTCTTCATCGTGAGCGAGGCTGAAAAGTTAAACGCCTCCTCGCAGAACTGTCTGCTAAAAGTCCTGGAAGAGCCGCCGCCGTATTGCTGCATTATCCTGTTATGCACTCGTATGGAACAGCTTTTGCCAACCACAAAATCAAGATGTCAGATAATCCGCTTTGGGCCTATAGATGAGGACAGTATAATCGACAAGTTAAAAGAAATGGGCATCGAACAAGAGCAATCTCGATATTTTGCCCGTCTTGCCCAGGGCAGTTTAGGCCAGGGGTGCCAGTGGGCAGAGCTTGAGCTTGCTGATGTAAAGCTCTTCCAAACCAAGAAAAAACTGGTTGGCTCTCTGGCTGGCTACGAGCTTTCCGACTCCCTTGACCTGGCCCAGCAGTTTTTGGACGAAAGTAAAAGAATCGCTGCCATCTGGAGCGACCTTGACAAGACCACCAGCAAAACCGATATCGACCGAAGAGCCGCAAAAACCCTCATCCAGATAATCATATCTGTTTTACATGATGTGATGAAATTAAATGTCACGCCAGAAAAAGACCTAATAAACTTCGACCAAAAAGCAGAGGCACAAAAGTTAGCTGAACGCTTCGATTGCGAACAAACCGCAGAAAAAATCGCTGATTGCTACAAATCGCTGCGCTGGATTGATTCATCTGTAAACGAAAAGCTTATTTTCGAACAGCTATTGTTAAACCTTGCCGGTTCTGATATAATGAAGGTTTAATAATACTACAACTTAGCGCAGTTATTCGTTCGGGTAGCTCATATGGCAGAAACTTCAATAAAAAAGGTCTGGCAGGCAAAAAGTAAAAAATATATGTTGGTTCGCTACGGCAGGATGAATGCGCTCGGTTTCTTTGAGCACGACGAAACCAAAATACCCAAAGTGAGCACACGCGTAGTGGTAAAAACCGACAAAGGCCTTGAATTAGGCCACCTCGTAGGCCAGCTTACCGCCTACAGGGGTGGACAATTTAAGTTAAACGAGGACCAGATAAAAGAATATTTCGACAACAGCGATATTGACTTCTCCTGCGGCCAGGCAGGCAAGTTCATCCGTTTTGCAACCGACGATGACATAAGCGAAGAGCGGCACCTTTGTAAAATCGCAAAAGAAGAGATAGAATGTTGCAAGCGTTTCGTCAAGGAACTGGACCTGCCGATGAAAATAGTCGATGCAGAACATATACTCGGCGGCGAACGCATCATTTTCTACTTTATGTCTGACGGCCGAGTGGATTTTCGCGAGCTGGTAAAAAAAATCGCCCAGGAATACCAGACAAGAATTGAAATGCGTCAAATCGGTTCACGTGACGAAGCCATGCTGCTCGGCGATATAGAAAGCTGCGGTCAGGAATGCTGCTGCAAAAGATTCCTTAAACTCTTAAAGCCGGTCAATATGCGGATGGCCAAAATGCAAAAGGCAACCCTTGACCCTTCGAAGATATCCGGCTATTGCGGCAGGTTGAAGTGTTGCCTGCGATACGAAGACAAAACTTACACCGAACTTAAAAAGCAACTGCCAAAAAAGAGCACGTTGGTAAAAACAAAACAAGGCCAAGGCAAAGTCATCGACACCCAGATACTGACTCAACTCGTCGTGGTCGAATACGAAAATGGAGAAAAAATCGCCACTCCTGTAGATGAGCTTGAGATAATCTCCGCTCCTGCAAACGCAACAAAAGAATCCGTCGATGAAACATCGGATACCCAGGACGAAGAAGACGGCACTCTCCAAAGCAGCCAGCAAGACGACAAGGAAGATAAAAAGCAGTAATCATCAAGGAAGAAATATGCCTCGAAAAATCGTTGTAACGTCAGCTTTGCCTTATGCAAACGGCCCTATACATATAGGACATTTGGTTGAGTATCTGCAGACCGATATCTGGGTGCGCTTTCAGAAGATGTGCGGCAATCAGTGTTTGTACTTTTGCGCCGACGACACTCACGGCACCCCAATTATGATAAGCGCCCGTTCAGCTGGCATAAGACCTGAAGAGCTAATCGAACGAGTATATACCGAACATAGAGCAGATTTTGATAGCTTCTACATTGAATTCGACAATTATTACACAACGCACTCACCCGAAAATAAGCATTTCAGCAAGATGATTTTCAGCCGTCTAAACGAAGCCGGCTCAATCGTCAAGCGGAACGTCGAACAGGCCTATTGCGAAAACTGCAAGATGTCACTGCCTGACAGATTTATCCGCGGCACCTGCCCGCGGTGCAAAGCCGAGGACCAATACGGCGACTCCTGTGAAATCTGCAGCACAACTTATCAGCCCACCGACCTTATTAATCCCTATTGTGCAACCTGCCGAGCCAAACCCGCCCTTAAAACATCTGAGCACTACTTTTTCAAACTTGCTGATTACGAAAAACAATTAAAGGACCTCATCGCTTCAGGACATACACAAAAATCGGTGGCGAACAAACTCGATGAATGGTTCAAAGCCGGCCTGAGGGATTGGGACATATCCCGCGACGGGCCCTACTTTGGCTTCAAAATACCCGGAGAAAAAAACAAATTCTTCTATGTCTGGCTGGATGCACCTATCGGGTATATGGCATCGGCAAAAAATTATTGTGACAGAAATAATCTCGATTTTGAGCGAGTCTGGAATAGTGGCGAATATGAATTATATCACTTCATCGGCAAGGACATTATGTATTTTCACGCCCTTTTCTGGCCCGCTATGCTCATCGGTGTCGGCTTTAAAACCGCTGACAAACTTTTTGTTCACGGCTTTTTAACCGTAAACGGCGAAAAAATGAGCAAATCCCGTGGAACATTTATTAAGGCAAGAACATACTTAAATCACCTTAATCCTGAATGCCTGCGATATTATTACGCAAGCAAACTGACAGACGGTATCGAAGATATCGATTTGAATATAGATGATTTCATAAGTAAGATTAATTCCGATCTGGTCGGCAAATTTGCAAACCTCGCCTCCCGTTCCGGCCCGATGCTGACAAAGAAACTGGACGCTCAACTTGGTCAATTAGACAACCAAGGTGAGAAATTAATCAATAAACTTGCCGCAGCAAAAGACCAAATCATCCGGGATTATGAGAATCTTAACTTTGCAGCCGTTGTGCGAGCAATCACCGCTTTGGCTGACGAGGCAAACCGATATGTCGAGCAGAAACAACCATGGGCAACGGTAAAAACCGATTTGGAAAAGACACGAGCCACTTTAACAGCCGTAATAAATGCTGTGCGTATTCTGTCTATTTATTTAAAACCCATTCTGCCTAAATATGCTGAAAAGGTAGAAGAATTTCTTAACGCGGAAGAACTCAGTTTTGCAAATATCGAAGCAGTGCTGCAAAACCACAGGATAAATGATTTCCAACGTCTGTTTGAAAGGATTGATGAAGAACAGGTGAATGCAATGATAGAAGAAAGTAAAGAAACCCAAGGCACTCATCCATCGAGGGCAACCACCGAGCCATTTAAGCCCGAGTGCACAATTGAAGATTTTGATAAAATTGACCTGCGAATCGCCAAAGTAATAAAGGCCGAGTCGGTTAAAGGTGCAGATAAGCTGCTGCGTCTGGTTTTGGATGTGGGCGGCCAACAAAAAACCTGTTTTGCTGCGATAGCAACGGCCTATAAACCCGAGGAGCTGACCGGCAAACTTGTTGTCTATCTGGCCAATCTAAAACCAAGACAGATGAGGTTTGGCCTGTCCGAAGGTATGATTTTAGCAGCCGGCACCGGCGGGAAAGATATATATATACCCTCAGCCGACAGTGGAGCTAAACCCGGACAAAAGGTTCTTTGACAAAACCCCATGTGAGGGTTCCTGCAGGGAGGGATTCCAAACGTGGGGCTAAATATTTAGCCTGCCGTTTTACGGCAGGTTTAGACTCTGCGACCTCTGTGGAAATAAATTGAAAGATGAAGAAAAGTATCGAACAAATCGCCAGAGAAGATGGCCGATACAGCCCTCAGGCGATAAAGTTTGTCTATGAGGGACTAAGCTACACCGCAAAAGAAATCGCCACCGAGCCAAAGCATGTTAGCGGCCAAACACTATGCGAAGGCCTGGAAAAATTGGCTATCAAAAAATGGGGAAGATTAGCAATGCTGGTGCTAAATCTCTGGGGTGTCAAAACCACTCGTGATTTCGGCGAAATCGTTTATTTGATGATAAAACAACAATGGATGAGTGCTCAGCCAACCGATTCAATAGATGATTTCAACAACGTTTACGATTTCAAAACCGTCTTCAAAGACCATTTCGAATTCTAAATTCGTAACACTGGCTATTGCGACACCAGCAACAATTCCATAAACACCGCATCTTCTATAGGATTATATCTGTAGGGGTCAATCTCCCGAAATCCTAAAGAAACATATAGCGCTCTGGCAGCTTCCATTGAAGGAATCGTGTCCAATCGCATGCAATTGTAGCCAATCCTTCGGGCCTCAGAAATAATGGCTTCAGCCAGTTTCCTACCAATACCCAAACCTCTAAATTGCGGCCTGACATACAACCTTTTCATCTCGCAAATCCCATCACTTAGCTTCCTCAACGCAACACATCCAGCTGGCTGGTCTTTATATTTGGCAAGCAGCAGGCAACCCGCAGGGGAAGCATAGTCGCCCGGAAGATTCGCTATCTCTTCTTCAAAGTCTTGAAAAGCCAAATCAAAGCCCAGAGAATCGGCGTATTCGACAAAAAGCGTTTTAGCCAACCCAATATATTCTCTTGTTCCAGCGGAAAAAATTTTTAGCATGGTCTCTTAATCTCACAGCTAAAAGTTAGATGTCTTCCACCAGGATTATCTTCACCATTTTTGTAAGAATTTTAGCTTTATGCTTATGTTTCTCGCCTGCGGGGATAAAGACTCCATCACCCGGGCCGAATTGAATTACCTTTCCGTCGAAGTCTATTTCCATTTGACCTTGGAGAACATACCCGATATGCCCTTTCGTACACCAATCAGGTTCAACAAACTCCTTGGCGAACTCTACTAACCGCAACTTTCTGCCTCTTTGCTCGTAAGCTTTGGACTTAACGCCGGTAACCGGCGTCTGATATGGCATTGACTTGAAGTCTATTTTATATTGGTCCACTCAAATTGCCTTTCAATAATATATTTTCATCAAATAGCATCTTCTTGTTATAGATGTTTCTATTTTTTATATACATTTTCTATTACTTCAAGAGCAAATCTTGCCGATACGGTAGCCGGGCCGCCGCCCATCTCCATTCCGACTTCTACCGCTTCAAGAACCTCCTGCATCGAAGCCCCGGACTTGGCTGCCTGCTCAATATGCCACTGCATACACGATTCACAGTCAATTACAACCGAGATACCCACTGCAATCAGCTCTTTGAATTTCTTTGGCAACGCCCCATCGCAAAAAGCCGCCTTTTCCATTTCAAGAAAAGCCTCATAGACTTTAGACTTGAGAGATAACAGTTTCTCGTGTGCTGCATTTCTTTTCCTGGATATTTCTTCCAACCTGCTCATACATTATCTCCTTGGATTTTTGTGATTAATAGCCAACCGATTTACTTCGGCGTTCCATAAGAATTACATCTCTCCAAACGCTATTCATCTGTCCAATGCGTTCCCTATAACCAACCTCACGAAAACCGCAGGATTTTTGAAGTGCGATGCTTACAACATTCTCGGCAAAAGTACCGCTTTGAAGCGTCCAGATACCAATGTGTTCTGATTCTGCTATAGCCGCTTTAAGCAAGACTTTTCCTATACCTTGTCCTCTTGCCGATGATTTGACATATAGGCTTACCTCAGCCACGCCTTGATACACACATCTGTTCGAAACAGGACTCAGTGCCACCCACCCGATAATCTCTCCTGCTGACTTGGCCACAAGCCTGCAATCACGCAGGTGACTTTTATCCCATTCTTCCCATTCAGGAACATCGGTCTCAAAAGTTGCGTTGCCGGTTGCAATACCCTCCTGATAGATGCTCTTTACCGCAGGCCAGTCTTCGTCTTTCATTCTTCCTATTGTAAAGTCCATATTATTTTTCTCATTTCAGATTAGTGTTTTCTGCATTTTATAGTAGTGCAGTTTTTTGTTATTCTCTACTTCTAAAAAAGTTTCCTCCAAAGTGGCATATCCTAACAAATCGTAAAAGTTTTTAGATGGGAGTGATGCGTCTAATTTGATACCTCTGATGCCAAGTGAAATCGCTTTTTCTTCAAGTTTACCCATAATAACTCTGCCAAATCCTTGTTTTTGGAATCTTGGTCTTACAAACACCCTTTTAATCTCATCGCCGACTATTGTTCCGGTTCCGATTATCCGCCCATCTTTTTCAATGACCAAAGTGTGTCCTTGTTTTGCATCGTTTAGAATCCTGTCATCGCTATGCCAATCTTTAAAAAATTGCACTGCCTCTTTTGGATAAATTTCTGAATAGCACGTATCAATGGTATTATGTATCAGTCGTTTGACAACACTAAGGTCGGAAGATTTGAATTCTTTTATGGAAATATTGTTTTTTTCAGGCATTTTTCCCTTAACAGGTCATCACATCAACCCAGTGAAAATCAGACTAAAAACTTCAGAATGATTTTTTTGTAATATTCAACTGCCTTTTTTAAGTCGCTGATTTCGATATATTCGTTCGGCTTATGAGCAAGCTGCGGCTTGCCCGGGCCAAATATCACCACCGGAGCACCCAACGAGGCAAAATAAGGCCCATCCGTAG
>CAZKYA010000064.1:0-10655 GCA_964556725.1 uncultured Pirellulales bacterium | reverse complement strand
TTGACCTTTTCATATACATCATCTCGGTATAGAAGCTGGTCAACCAGGTTTGCCTCGATAGTCTCAGCACCCAATAGCGGTGCACTGTCAATTATCTTCAACAATTGCTCCTCACTAATTCCTCGGGCCTCGACAATCCCCCGCACAATCTGACCGAAATGGGAGTCCATTATCTTCTGCATTGCTTCTCTGTGCGGTTCGGTGAATTCTGTCTCGGTGAACATATTCTTTGCGTTTTTGAACTCCTTGCGATGGTCTATTCGGGGTGTGATGTGTAACTTATCGAGTGTGCCACGGACGAAGGGACTTTGATACATCAGCCCAGTTAAGCCCAGGTCGCCGGATGGCTGCAAATAGATTTCATCGAAAGCTGTTGCAAGATAGTAGGCCCCGTTGCCCGGCCCAACCTCGCCGAACGTTTCAGCATAGGCAACTGTAAACTTGCCGCTTTTGCCGAATTTTCCAACCGCATCGCGTATTTCCTGGATAACGGCCAGGCCCATCGGTGCTGCCCCGACTCTTGCCACTAATCCGGTAACGCGTTCGTCTTCCGAGGCACGCTCCAACGCCTCGACAACATCACGAACGGTTGTTTCCTTGCGCATCAAGGCCTGTGCAAGCGGGTCCTGTGGCACATATTCGACCAGCGGTTTTTCGAGGTCCACCTCCAGAACCACCCGCTCAGGTATCGATTTACGGGCAAGCGGAATAATAATAGCACTGACGACCACGATGATAACGAGAGCCAGTGCCAATACACCAATTATGGAAAGCACCCAGACAAAAAATTTCTTTAAACCTTTCATAATCTTTCTCCTGATTGAACATCACAAATTATATTTTTATTCAAAATTTAACCATTGGCTAATATTTTCGGCTGTTTTAGGGCCTATGCCTTTGACCTTTGTTAAATCATTACAATTTTGAAAAGCAAGTCCAATCCCGCTTTTTTTGCTGAATTCCTGTCGGTAGGCCACTATTGCTTCAGCCCGTGAGAGGCCGATGCCGGGTAGTCTTACCAAACTCGCTGCAGGTGCATGGTTCGGATTTATTTTCTCGTCCAACTTGATTTTGTATGATTGTTCAGGCCCTGCGAGGTTCGTGATAAAAGCCCAGGAAAAACAAACAGCTACAATGATACTGATAACAAACGCAAATGATTGAATCCTTTTTTGTCTGGCTTCTGTCATATCGTATCTCGCATTGTGTTAAACTGTCGATTTACAAGCCATGACTTATTTAACGAGTGAAGATGGCATCGTGAAGCTTCTTCAGGGCACGAAACGATTTTTTGGGTCCGAACTGGTTCGTCAACAAGCCACTGTAAGCAATGGCGCTATCGGCCGTGTCAGTAAGGTTAGAATATGTTACTGTGTCAACAAACAGTTTGCTAAAAGCTATTTTATAGAACTGCTCAATCCATTGCGCCTGCCAGGTTTGGTCCCATTCCTGATGCCACATCCCGGCTGCTTCCGGCTCGTCCAAACCATCGGCATTTTGACTCGGGACTGCCACATCTGTGATATACAATGGTTTGGCTATGACCGCAAAGTAATCCAAAATTGCCGATATTTGCATCATATCTCTCACATACATACCAGCTTGATTTTTGCCGAAGCGCATAGGTAATCCAAAAGCATCAAAATTAATCCCGCTCTGCACAACCATATCAATATACACTAATGGCGGAATGGTATTAAGTGTTGTTGCATAATATTCGCCCCATGGATCGCAGATTTCTACTATCTTCAGAGCCCTGTCACTGCCTGCCTTTACAGCCATATTAGCGGCACGAGTCATTTCCAGGACCTGCTCGAAATTAAACCCAAAATGATTAAACGCATTCAGGCCGCTTATGACACACCACGTATGAATAATGCCCGAATAGCGGCCAGCTACCCTTAAGGCAAATTGATATGAAGTATCTCGAATCTTTTCAAAGCTGGCTTTGCTCCTTAGGAGCCATTCGGGCAGACATTCTCTCGAAAAGCAAAGCAACGGACCCGCACCGAATTTCAATTTCCTTTTACCAAGGGCTTCGATACAGACATCAAGCGGTGAAAAATTATATTGGCCCTGATAAGGTTCTATTTGTGCCCAGTTTATAGGTATTGTTACAGAGCCAAACAAATCGAGCAGTTTCTCAACATATTCAGGGTTATTAACTTGCATAGGGTCTATTCTGCAGCCAAGGCATCCTCGGCCAAAGCCGTGACTTATACACCTTGCATAAAAAAGTGATTCTGCTTGTTTTACCGTCAGCTTTTCAGAAAAAACTATGGCCTTTTTTAGCGATTCATCTGCTAATTTTGACGCCAGCGACGGCTCCTTTATGTTTTGAATTGCCCGAATAAACAAACGCTGGGTCTGTTTAGAGATGTCTTCTAAGCCCTCCAATTGGTTGAAAAATGACCAGTCCTCTCGTTTGTTAATGATTTGCATCAGTTTTGCTCGTGCTATCTCGAGGTTTAGAATGTATGGGTGTGTTCTTTCTGGCAGGCAGGTTGTGGGCAGAAGCACCTTACCAAAACCTTCAATAGGCCACAGTAAAGCCAGTCCTGCTGTTTCCAGATTTGGCTTTTTGCATTCTAAGAATGCATTTTTGAATGTAATCCTCGTCCGGCGAATGCCGATTCCGTCGGCTCCGAAAAGATAATCGCCGGATAATGTGAACTTGTTAGCAACCTCGCCGTTTTCAAAAACCTGAAACCTCAATTTTTCCCTCAATTTATCAAAATTTAGATAGCAGCGTTCAGCATTTTATCACTGATTACGTGCTAATTATAGCAATTGCCTGCTGCTATGCAAGCCAAACTTCGGCTGATTCTGATTATTGTGGAGGTATGTTGCGAAGTGCAAAATACGAATATACGAATATCAGTTCGAAGCTATCTCGTCTCGACCGTACACGCTGAAGTGTTTCATTTGAAGCTCGTGAAGAAGATTGTTCTTCTCGATAAGATTGGCTATCAAGCCAAGTTGACTGATTAACACCTCAATCAGGTTGATATTTATCAAAGTTGATTCGGGGTTATATTGTGGCAGAGCGATAATCACGTAGCCGCAATCAGTCCGTTCGGTGGCTAATTGTGAGGCAATTATGCTGCAATCATCTGCTTGAGTTACAACCGGCTCAGCACCGTCGTTAATTTTAGCGCAGAGTTCTCTTAAGAGTGAGTCGCTGATGTTTAACTCGGAAAATTTTTGAGAGTTGCTTGGCCAGCAGTTACCGTCCCGGTCTATAATTGCCATAACAGGGCCTTGCTCGGGCAGAATGTCGAAAATCTGCCGGGCAATCTGTTCATTTAGCACACCGCCAGGGTTAAACAGTGAGTCATACATGCCCATTCGACCAGCTCCTTGCTTAGCTCTTAAAATACGACACCAGCAAAGACTCTCGTGCTACGTAGCGTACTCTCTTCTTCGCCCTGCGTAGCGGGCTTCGCAGAGCAGGGTCGCAGAGTAGCATCGGTATAATCGCTCGGCGACTTTCTTATCAATAATTTTTCCAGTCAATCCAGGCAAAAAAGCACAATCACAGGATTTGAACGTGGGTTTATGGGACGCAGTTCGCAAAAGGATGGGCCCGAATAGTATCATTGACACAGGGTCAATAACCAAGCATCGACTTTAATCTTGACATCGGAAACCTTTTTCCGGGACAGTCGGTTACCCTTGCTCCCGGCGTGGTATTATGACCATAAATACGGCTTTTGGGAATCCCGTAGCGGTTTTGTAAAAAGCGGATGAGTTTTACAAGTGATTGCATCTGATTATCTGTAGGCACGGTGTCATTGAAATTACCCACCAGACAAATTCCAGCAGCGTTCTCATTAGCCCAGTTGTTCGGCGTCCTGCAATGAGCACCTGTTATCTGCTGGCGCCATCGGAAGGTAACCTCGACCTGGCCATCGCCGCTATCAGTTCCGTTGCCTATAACAAAATCGTAGCCGACTCCTTCCCAATAATTGCCTTGCCTGTGCCATTTGTCAAATATAGCTGCATTGCCATTAGTTGTTGCTGAGTGATGTATTATTATAGCTGACCAACCCTTTTCCAGCCGAGAAGGCGGAAACCAGCCACCGGGAATATCTTTACTGATACCTTCTATCTTTGCAGGTGTCGTTGGCTTTACTATCTTCGGTTGAACAATTTTGGGCTCCGGCTGAGGACTATACACAATCCCGGCCATCGGTTCTTCTTTATACATACAACCACCCAAAATAAGCATACAACAGATATTGATGACAACTCTGTTAACCATTGTTTAATTTTTTCCCCTATATTTTTTACATAGTCCTGTCTTGAAGTTAAGGTTTGGTTACGTCTTTATTAGGTCTCGGCTTCTTAATCACAGGCGGCTTTTCTTTATATCTGACCATATATACGCTATTTCCCTGCTGGTTGAATCGAACCGCATCCATATATGAGCGCATAAGAAGCAAGCCCCTGCCCTCAGACATATAAAGGTTTTTACCAACTCGCGGGTCCGGCACAGATTCAGGGTCAAATCCTTCACCGTCATCTGTGATAGAAATTTCAATTTTATCCGGGCATATCGAATATTCGATTTTAATCTCCTTGGTCGGGTCCATTTTATTACCGTGCTTGACAGCATTGACAAAGGCCTCCTCCAAGGCAAGATGAACGGCGAAAACATCCTCCTGGCTAAAACTGCTGCCTTCAAGCTTGGGCAGAATTTGCCTGCATACTCCGGCAATAGCAGACGGTATACTTTCAACAACCATTGAACTACTAAAAGGTGTTTTTGATGCCATAATCATATATCTTCTCGAACCTCTTGGTTGGTCCGGATAGATTGGAGTCGTTTTTCAAATTAGTGAGTTGTGCCCAGGTTATTGGCCAGCCCTTACCATTGTTAAAAAAACAGAAAAAACCTTAATCATTTGCCTTAGATAGATTTTCAGTTGCACTTTCCATATCCTGGTAAATATCGAAGACCTTGTTCAGCCGCGTTATCTTAAATATTTCGTATATTTTTGGGTTTATATTACAAAGTCTTAACTGTCCACCGCCTTCGTAAATCCTTTTACTGATTCTGATTAAGAGTCCTAAAACAGCGGAGGACAAAAACCGAACATTGCAGAAATCTAAAATAAGATTTATGTTCTCGGCCTGCTCAACAATGGACATAATCGACTCCTGAAGTGCCTGTATGTCTGTCTCTTCCAGGATTTTTTTGTCGGTGAAGGTAACAATCGTTGCATTCCTGGCATACTCCACGCTTATTCTTGGCCTAATCTCAGCCATGGCAATCTCCTTAGAAAAATAAAATTAAGCGAAATCCTATGTTAGAACACCTCTTGTGTCAAGTTTTTTGCGCATCTGGGAAAAAAATCGGGAATTCCGGGGGCGTTGAAAAACCTTAAATGGAACGTTTAGAGATTGCCACGGCCACCTTCGGTGGCCTCGCAATGACGCAAAAACCGATTGTTCGTCATTGCGAGGAGCGAAGCGACGAAGCAATCTCAACTTTTCCAACAGCCCCATTCCCTGTTATTTTTTGAAGAAACTTTTGTAATTCGGCAATATTCTGTCAAATTTTTCAGATTTTATGCATTTCGGAGATAAAAAATCCTTGCAATATTAAAGTGTATAATTATAATAGCCACAATGAGGTTATATAGTGTAATGGGGTGGGTTTATCTATCTAAGGAGTATTGAGAAGCGCCTGACTTTACAATATAGGCATTTGTTTGCCTTTTTGGGTTTGTCCCATCATATTGCATTAAATAGCTCTTTTGACAATTTTAACATTTTTTGTCCGTCAAGGCTCGGCCTTGCCGAGACTGAAAGGAGATTAAAGTGAAAATAAGTAGATCCACCGGATATGCACTTTTAGCGGTCGGCTATATAGCACTGCATAAAGACCAGAAGATTATCTTGTCCGACGATATATCTAAAAAATATGATATACCTTTGGAATATCTGCTCAAGATACTCCAGCAGATGGTCAGAGCAAATGTGTTGCGTAGCAAAAGAGGCCCTCGCGGCGGTTTCTCTCTTGCCAGACCGCCGAGAAAAATCACAATGCTCCAGATTGTCGAAGCCGTTGATGGACCTATGGTTAGTCAATTGAACCTGGCTGAACAAGCGCATGGAGAAAAATTCAGTGTTCGGGCTGAGAAGGTCTATATAAAAGCAATCGCCGAGGCAAGGAGCGTTTTCGAGAAAGCGAAACTCTCGGATTTAATCGAAGGATAAACAGCAAGCTACAAGAGCATAAGAGTACAAGAACAAAAGAGTGCTTCCGGCTTTTGCGCTTATGATTTATGTAGTCAACAAATGCATATTAGCGAATTTCAACAGATAATTTCCCAAAAATACAAGAAGCGAGACCAGCAAAGGGGCGTCCCCGCCACGTTTATGTGGTTTATTGAAGAGGTCGGGGAGCTTGCTACTTCCCTTGCATCTAAGGATGATAAAAATAAGTCCGCAGGACACCTGTCGGTGGAGGAAGAATTTGCTGATGTGTTTGCCTGGCTTTGTACACTGGCAAACATAAGCGATGTGGATTTGGAAAAGGCCTGTGCCAAATACACCGGCAATAAGGTCAAGGGCTTCAAACCGAAATAGTGGACTGGAAGGTTTGGATTAGAATAGTTCGACTGTGTAAAATTCAGCACTATGTCGGATTTAAGCTATCAATCAGATTTAATCTGCTCTTTACTTAGAGATTCTTCGATGATTCTCTCGATTTCCTCAACCTGAGAACTATGAATGTCCATCCCGACGACGTTTCCTTCTTTATCTATTATCCAGACAGACGGTATTCCGTGGATTTCGTAAGCTCCTGCAACGCTGTTTTCCCAGCTTTTACCCTCCTCGAATAGCTGCGTCCAGGCAATTCCCTCCTTTTGGCAAAATTCCACAAGCGCCTGTTTATCGCGGTCTAAAGAGACACCGACCATCACAAAATCATCCCGTGATTTATACTTCTCATAAATTTCTTTCATCTTCGGCATAGAACCAGCACAAGGCCCACACCATGTTGCCCAAAAGTCAATCAAAACGACCTTTCCGCGGTGGTCTTGTAATCTCCATTCGGTACCATCCAGTGTTTGAGTGACGAAATCAGATGCCTTTTTACCAATGAACCTTTCAGCTTTAGCTTGTTTAGCCCGCTGCCATTTCCAGCTTTCAATCGGGTCGTGAGAGCGAAAGCCGAGCCAGAAACCAAGGCCAAGACAGACCAATACAACTATGGCCAATCCAATCAATCGGACTTTCGAGCCCTTTGTGAACAAAGAGGCCTCAGTTGAAATACCTTTGTAAGCCCTTAATGCCAGGGTAATAGCAACCACATTCAGGATGAGAAAAAGTCCAAAGACCACCGGTATATAAATAACGGAAACTGGAGGCGGGTCTTGGAATACCTGATAGATAAACAAACAGAACAGCGCCACATTGCATATAATCGCAATGATTGATATTACACTCTTGATGAGCAAACTTCTTCTCATGTTAATGATATCCTAACATTATTCTACATACATTTTACAAATAAAAATAACAAGCCACATAGAAAAATTTGATAAAATCTTGCAACAAACCCAAAGACCGTATGTTGTCGGTCGGCATACTGTTGACAAGTGATTATCCCATCGGCTGGAGCAAATCGCAGTTTAAACCGGGTGTAATATATCCGGTTTTGACGGATTGCGCCAGGGTCGCATGGCAACCATCAATGCGGCAATCAGCGTCAGGATGAGCCAATCCCGGCCGATTAAAATAAGCGCAATCCAGGAATACCCACCGTAGGGCTGGCGAATGTCCTGAATTAGATCGTTGACGAAAAGGAAAAACAAGACCCCTGGAACTAAATAGCGTATAGAAAAATCAAATAAACGGCCGACCCGAAAGACGGATATAGGATTCACGTGCTCCCGAAGACGATTGGCCCCATAAACCCACCCCACCAGGATGCACTGGAGTATGCAAGCAGCAAATAGCCCATAATGACTTAAGAAATGATCCACGATATCCAGCCATGCAAACCCTCCGCCTGTTGCAAAAACGATACCTCCAAGAAAACCTATTATGGACAGGACGGTCACCACAGCCCTGCGAGGATAATGGAATTTGTCGATTACCGCTGCGGAAAATGCCTCAAGTATCGAGATTGAAGATGCGATACCAGCTACCATAAGGGTAAGGAAAAACAGCACCCCAAACAGGCGGGAGAAATTAGGCAGCAAACTAATCGCCTTGGGATAGGCAACAAAAGCAAGCCCGATTCCGTGTTGCACAACCTGCTCAAACGGTTTATTCATTTGAGCGGCCATATATCCTAATGTTCCAAAGACGGCTAGACCAGCTATCAACGAAACAATGGTATCAATCAGGCACGTCATGGAGGCATTGAAATTGATGTCGGCCTTTCTGGGCAGGTATGAGGCATATGTTACCATTATTCCGAAGCCGAGACTTAAAGTAAAGAATATCTGCGAATAGGCATCAATCCACACCTTTGGGTTAGCAAGGCGCGAAAAGTCAGGTTTCAGATAACGGCTGATTCCCTCTTTTGCACCGGGTAGAAACCAGACCCAGCTGACGAGGATAAGAATCAGCACAAAAAGAAGCGGCATAAATATCTTATTGGCTCTTTCGATCCCTTTCTCTACTCCAAAAAACACTATCGCCCAATTGACTATCCAAACAATGAGTAAACCCAGCAGGATAGGGCTGCGCACATCCCCCATCTCGAACGGACCTGTTGTAACTCCTAAAAATTGTTGAAAGAAGAAATTGTTTGGGTCAGCCCCCCACGCAAGGTTAAAAGAAAAACCGAGGTAACAAACGCACCAGGCAATAACCACAGCGTAATACATCACAATTCCGAACATAACAAAGATAACCATCCACCAGCCAAGCCACTCCCAGTGTGGACGAATCTTGGCAAAGGACATTGGTGCAGAACCCCGCATGTGGTGGCCAATACCATATTCAAGAATCATCAAGGGAATCCCTGCCGTCACCAGAGCAACAAAATACGGGATAAGATAAGCCCCCCCACCATTCTCGTAGCAGACATAGGCAAACCGCCAGATAGACCCTAAACCGATAGCAGAGCCGATGGCAGCGAAGAGAAATCCCCATTGTGTCTTCCACTGCGCTCGATGCGTCTCCATTTTCGGTAGCGTGTTATCGTCCACAGACCTGCCTTAACTCAAATGATTTGAAAATTTCTTAAGCTGACCTGCTGCTATTTTCTGCACCAGTCCTTATATGAGAATATTCCACTCTTGTGCTCTGTCCCCATTTCGAACGACCTGAGTGGGAAAGACTAAGAAATTTCCAAGCCCGAAGGCGCTTCCTGCCACAGCCAGTATGATGCCGAGCTTACTACCCCAGCTTTCCCTTTGCTCTTGCAAAAGCTCAGGCGTCGCTACTTATCTTCCTTTAAGGAATACTGCGGTAAATGCCTCTTTATTCCCAGCAGCTCCAGCGTATCACGTTCAATAATATTTCGAATGTTACCTCGTGGAACCGTTGGTAGATTCGTGTCAGCTAAAAGCATATTAAGGCCGAGCAGCGTCTCTATACACTCCCCTGCCTTGCCAGATGGAAAGCCGCTGCCGAACAATAGTTTACCCATCACGCTGTGCTCGTGTGCCGCGACCACGATATTGTAAGTTTGCCAGACGTTGCCTGGCCTTATTGTCAAATCTGCATACACGTTTTTGTGTTTGGCCACCATTGACAATGTCTGTTCAACGAAGGGCACACCCATAGTCCCGATGACAATTTTCAACTCTGGAAATGTTCTGGCAACCTCATCCAATAGGTATGGCTGGGCGTAGTCCAGAATGTCATCCGGCTTCAAGGTGCCGCTGTTGTGAAAGAAGACAGGCAGGCCGAGCTGTTGTGCCGATTCGTAAAACCGCATTGCTCTGCTGTGTGCTGGGTGAAAACCACAGCGACAGCAGTATAAAACCACACCCTCAAGTCCGAGTTTTTCTTTAATGGCGGCCAAATTTTTAATACTGATATTATCCTTGACCGGCTCTACTACAGCGAAACCAACCATCTTTTCTTTATGTCCGTTTACATACTCGGATAGCTTCTTATTGACCCGGTCGCCTGGGCCCTCAAGGCAAGCCAATACTATGCAGAAATCTACTGTCTGTGCTGCCTCCAGATGTTCAGATGTCCCGACATCCTCATCGCAGGCATAATTTATGTGGGTATGACAGTCAACTATCATATTGCAATGCCCTTAATTTTATGGTTTTCAGTAATCCTTTATCAGCAATCAATAATCAATTATGTTACCACCGTCAAGAAATTTTTCCGCTTCTTTAAACTATGAAATGGCGAAATATCAATCTGGCTAACCATTTAACTGTGAAATCGGCAAAAAGCTTTTCTTGACATTAAAAAACAAGGAGTGTAATATGCCCCGAAATTGAAATTTTATAAGTAGAGAGCTTTATGGATTGTCCGGTTTGCAGAAATGCGATGATTACCCTTGAGATTGCCGACGTCGAAATCGATTATTGCACCGATTGTGGTGGTATCTGGCTCGATGCCGGTGAAATGGAACTGCTCCTCGGTGAACGAGAAAAGGCCAAGCAACTGCTCGATTCGTTCAAACCTGTCCTGCCCGGCTACGGCACGCTCCGCCGTGACGA
>CAZKYA010000063.1:0-10684 GCA_964556725.1 uncultured Pirellulales bacterium | reverse complement strand
AAAAATGTTTCACGTGAAACATGAGACATACCTGGAAAATGATTATAAGCACAAAGATGTTAGTTGTAATTATACCAAACTTTTTAAGTTTGTAGCAAAAATCAAAAACTTGTTGACCGGATTGGCTCATCGATTGATAATTGCCGGAAGAATACTTTTTTCATAAGGAGAGAATTCTATGAAAAAGAGAATATTTAATTACGTTATGCTAATTTTGGCGGGGATTATTTTGGGTGGGTGCGGGCCGAGAGGGTATTTGATAAAGCCAGTTCCGCTACAACAAGGATTACAAGAAACAGAAATCGAGCGAGATGAGGGTGCATTTATCAAGGACAAGATAGCTGTGATAGATGTAGATGGGCTGATGTTCGATAAACAAAAATGGGGGATACTGCTCGGCGAGGAGAATCCGGTCAGCTTGTTTGTAGAGAAGTTAGACAGGGCACGTAAGGACCGGCACGTCAAGGCGGTGGTGCTGCGTTTGAATTCGCCGGGAGGGACGGTGGCGGCGAGCGATATAATGTATCACAAACTGCAGGAGTTCAAGCAGAAAAGCGGCAAGCCGGTCGTGGCGTGTATGCTGAATATTGCGACCAGCGGTGCATATTATTTAGCGTGCGGATGCGACGGGATTGTGGCACAGCAGGGCAGTGTAACCGGCAGTATAGGGACGATAATACAGACGGTCAGCTTTGCCGGGACGATGGAAAAATTAGGGATTAAATCCATAGCAATAAAAAGCGGAAAATTGAAAGATATGGCTTCGCCTCTGCACGATTTGAGCGACGAAGAGCGAGAGATACTGCAGGGGATTATTACGCAATTCTACGAGCAGTTTTTAGAAGTGGTGGCTGAGGGTCGCAAAGAAATCGGCGAGCAGAAGCTGCGGGGACTTGCGGATGGAAGGGTATTCACCGCAAAGGAAGCGCTGAAAGAAGGTCTGATAGACCGGGTTGGTTATCCTGCGGAGGCGACCGCATGGGCAAAGGAGCTGGCGGGGGTGACAAAGGCGCGGGTTGTAATTTATCATCGGCCAGCCGGCTATAAGCCAAACATTTACGGCACGGAGATGAGCACCGGCAGCAGTGTGGGGGCGCTATTAAATGTGGAACTGCCGGACTGGCTGACTTCGAATGGAGTGCAATTTTTGTACCTCTGGCAGCCGGGGATGGAATAACAAGAAAAAACCCTCCAAATAAACAATGTGCGGGATAATTCTTGATTAAACCGGCTGAGCTGATTAAGCTATTTTCACGTCGAGGCAGGTTAATATACAGAGAAAGCCAGAAGGAGAACTAAAAATGAGAAAATATATTCCATTTTTGACCATATCAGTATTCATTTTGATTTTGCTGTCGGCCTTAATAATTCAATCAGTTGAGGGGGCTGAACCATTTGCAAAAATCACTATTGAAGCGGGAAAATATACGCGAATCGATACTGTCGTATCTGTTGAGCTTGAGGGAATATCTGAGGAATTACCAGCGGATTCGATTTATCTGGAGGAAATTCTGCCTTCAGAGACGAAACGTGTTGCGGCGCAGGTTGAGCCGGGTAATCCACCTCGATTGTGGTGGATACTTTCCGGCACGACGCCCGCAGATAGCAATCGCTGCTATGAGCTTTCCATAGAGTGCGATGTTAAAGCAATGAAAGGAACGGAAGTAAAGACGATAAAGAATGATTCGTTTCTGCAGGTGCAGGTAAATGATGCGAACGTTCTCAGATACAATAATGCGGTTGTGCCGGCGCCAAATGACCTGGGGAAGAAAGTGCAGGAGGAACTCAGGCCTTTATATAACCGCAGCGGATTTATTCATCCACTATGGTCGCCGACCGGTGCGATAATGACGGATATTCACCCGGCTGACCACATCCATCATTTTGGTATATGGATGCCCTGGACAAATACAAAATTTCAGGATAAAGAGGTGGATTTCTGGAATGTAGGAAAAGGATTAGGCACGGTGCGATTTGTGAAATTTCTTTCGACGACGAGCGGGCCGGTTTATGGCGGTTTTGAAGCTGAGCAGGAACACGTGGCCTTGAAAACCGCCGAGGGCGAAAAGGTCATACTCAAGGAGGTCTGGGATGTCCGCGTGTATAACATCGGCTGGCCAAAGAAGGAATATTATCTTGTAGATTTCAAGTCCACTCAGCGCTGCGTTGCGGATAGCCCCCTTCATCAGGTAGAGTATCGTTATGGAGGATTCGGCTTCCGCGGCGCTCGCCAGTGGAAGGACGATGATGCTGCGTATCTAACCAGCGAAGGCAAGACGCGGGTGGACGGACACGGCACGCGGGCTCGATGGTGCGATATGGCAGGGGCGATAGAAGGTAAGTGGGCCGGCGTTACAGTTATGAGCCATCCGAAGAACTTCCGGCACCCTGAGCCGATGCGTATATGGCCGCCGGAAGACAGGTTCGTGTTTTTCAATTTTGCGCCTTCACAGATAGGTGACTGGGAGATGAAGCCGGGCGAGGATTACGTCTTTCGCTATCGACTTTATGTGCACGAAGGAAAAATCAACGTTGCGGATGCCGAGCGCATCTGGAATGATTACGCTGAGCCGCCAATAGTCAGATTGGAAAAGATAACTCCAGAAACAAAACAGTAGAAAGCAGATATACATAGATAATGGAGGTGGTGATGGACATCGAACAACTGATAGGAGGCTGCGGCTTTACGAAAATTGATTTGTGTATCGATTTCTGATAGTTATAATGTGTAAAAAGAGTTGAACCTGTGAAATGTGTAACAAAGGACTGCAGCAAACATAATTTCTTATAAATACTGAATCCACAAAGACTTGTGTCAATATTTGGTTAAGGAGAATAACAAATGGCAAGACCTGTTACATTATTTACCGGGCAGTGGGCGGATTTGCCTCTGGAAAAATTGGCTAAAAAGGCGGCAAGCTGGGGATATGACGGTTTGGAACTGGCCTGCTGGGGCGACCACTTCGAGGTCGATAAGGCCCTGAAAGATAAAAGCTACTGCAAGGCCAAACGAGAGATGCTGGACAAGCACGGCCTTAAGGTATTTGCGATTTCGTCACATCTGGTTGGTCAGGCAATCTGTGATAACATCGACGAGCGTCATAAAGCAATCCTGCCTGAGGACGTCTGGGGTGACGGAGAGCCGGAAGGTGTCCGAAAAAGAGCGGCTCAAAAAATGATTGACACAGCAAAAGCGGCCAAGCGGCTCGGCGTGAGTGTGGTCAACGGCTTCACAGGCAGCTCAATCTGGCATTTTGTTTATTCGTTTCCACCGGTTTCGCCGGATGCAATCGAGGCAGGTTACAGAGACTTCGCAAAAAGATTCAGGCCTATCCTTAATGCTTTTAAGGACCTGGGAGTAAAGTTCGCTCTTGAAGTTCACCCGACGGAGATTGCGTTTGATATTGCCTCGGCACAACGTGCCCTTAAGGCCCTTAAAAACCATCCGGCCTTTGGCTTTAACTACGACCCAAGTCATCTTGGTTATCAGGGAGTTGACTACGTTAAGTTTATCCGAACCTTCCCGGACAGAATCTTCCACGCTCATATGAAAGATGCCTGGTGGGGTCATGGTGACGGCACGGTAGGTGTGTTCGGCGGCCATACGGAGTTTGCAGACCCACGGCGTTACTGGGACTTCCGCTCAATCGGTCACGGTGATATCAATTTTGAGGAAATCATTGTTGCCTTAAACGATATCGGTTATCAGGGACCGCTTTCGATTGAGTGGGAAGATACGCGGATGGACCGCGAACATGGCGCTAAAGAGGCCTGTGAGTACATCAAGAAGGCAGACTTCAAGCCGTCACAGTTAGCCTTCGATGCGGCGTTTGAAAAATAATAATTACAGGAAAGTTGTTTATGACCGGCGAAAGCAAGATTAGCCGACGTCAGTTCATTACGAGGACGACCGGGGCAGCTTTGGGGGCAATAAGTTTCCCGAATATCGTGCCTTCATCGGTTCTCGGCGGCGACACTGTTGCGCCGAGCGAAAGAATAACTATGGGGTGTATCGGAGTAGGGTGGCAAGGAACAAGCAATCTCAAGTCTTTCATCAGCGAAAATAACTGTCAAATCGTAGCTGTTTGCGACGTGGACAAAAACCATTTGCGTGACGCAGTTAATTATGTAAATAATCGCTACAAAAACAAAAGTTGTGCCGCATACGCGGACTATCGTGAGCTGTTAGCACGCAACGATATCGATGCGGTCTCGATTGGTCTGCCTGACCACTGGCATGCAATACCTTCGATAGAAGCTGCGAGGTCCGGAAAGGATATTTTTGGCGAAAAGCCGCTCTCGCACAGTTTTAATGAGGGTCGAGCAATATGCGAAGCGGTGAAACGATATGGTTGCGTATGGCAGACGGGCAGCTGGCAGCGGTCAGAACAAAACTTTCGGTTCGCCTGTGAGCTGGTCCGCAACGGTCGCATCGGAAAGGTGCATACTGTTGAAGTAGGATTGCCTTCGGGTCATAAGGATTATGCCAGAACTGCGGGGCAGGAACAACCTGGGCCGGCGCCTGCGGAGCTGGATTACGATTTCTGGCTTGGTCCGGCTCCTTATGAGCCATACTGTCCTGCGCGAGTGCACAAGAACTGGCGATGGCATCTCGATTATGGCGGCGGACAGCTAATGGACTGGGTCGGCCACCACGTTGACATTGCCCACTGGGGTTTGGGTTTAGACTATACCGGGCCTTACGAGATTGAGGGTCACGGTGAATATCCTAATAACGGTTTATGGAACACCGCTACAAAGTATCATTTAACGGCGAAATATGCGAATGGAATTACTATGGTTATCGCCGGAGGATATAGTGACATACAAGGTGGGACAAAGTGGATAGGCGAAGATGGCTGGGTTTGGGTCGATCGCGGTAGCAAGATAGAGGCGCAGCCCAAGGAACTACTCGACGCAAAGCTCGGACCCGACGAGATACACCTATTTGCTTCACCTGGTCATTGGCGTAACTTCCTCGACTGCATTAAAAGCCGGGGCACGACTATAGCGCCGTGTGAAGTTGCGCATCGCTCGGCGACGCCGGGTCACTTAGGGCAGATTGCTATGCTTTTAGGGCGTAAGATACGCTTTAACCCCGACACCGAAGAGATAATTGATGACGCAACCGCAACAAGGATGTTAGGCAAAGCAATGCGCAGCCCCTGGCACCTATAAATTTATTATTTATTATTGATTATTGAAAAGGCGTTATCGTTTTTGAAATAACAGTTGTAGAAAAAAGATAAGGTGTAGAAATGAACCAAAGGTCGAAAATTATTAGTATTGCGATGCTCGTCATCCTGTGTTTGTCGGTGATTACAAATCCTTCACAGGCAAGGTCGCCGAAAGAGCTGCGGGAGCTGTCGCCGGAAGAAGTGCAAAAAATAGAAAAGGCACTACCGGAAAAGGCGACTGTCAAGCCCGCTCAGCCGCGGAAACTCCTGGTTTTCTGGCTGTGTGAGGTTTTTTTCCACAAGTCAATCCCCGTGGGCAACAAGGCGATTGAACTAATGGGCAAAAAGACAGGGGCATACGAGGCCGTATTCACCAACGACTATTCCGTGTTCACGGCGGAGAACCTCAAGCGGTTTGATGCAGTGTGCCTGAACAGTACGACACATCTGATGTTCGACCCCAACAAGACTCCCGAACGCTGCGAGGCGCTGATAGATTTCATCAAAAGCGGAAAAGGCATAGTAGGTATCCATGCAGCCACAGATAATTTTTACGACTGGCCGGAAGGGCAGGAAATGATGGGAGGCAAATTTACCGGCCATCCCTGGCGTAGCGATGGGACCTGGGCAATAAAAATAGATGAGCCGAACCATCCGCTCACAGCAGCGTTTGGAGGAAAAGGATTTAAGATAAGTGATGAGATTTATCGAACAGAGCCGCCGTTATATTCGCGAGATAAGCAGCTTGTTCTGATGAGTCTTGATATGAACGATGTGAACACTCGCAGCGTCGAAGGATTCAAGCCAAGCGATATGGATACCGGCATAAGCTGGGTCAAAACATACGGCAAGGGACGCCTGTTCTACTGCGCACTCGGACACAACGATAGTGTTTACTGGAACCCACAGGTATTACAGCATATTCTCGACGGGATACAGTTTGCACTTGGCGATTTACTCGTCCCGGCGAAGGCCGAGGCCGTAGCAGGACAGGTTGATACAAAACCAATGATTAGTTCAGGAAAGGGGTTAAAAATGGAAGAATTGCTGGAAAAAATAAAGACGTATGACTGGGGGCAAAGCCGAGAGGCACTTACTGAGTTTAGTGACAAGGTGCGTGAGGCCTACGGCAAAGAGGAGGAATTGAAGAAGATTGAAGATAGCTTGCTGGGCGTGCTCAATTCGGATGCAACAAGGGCCGGTAAGCAGTTTGTGTGCAGGCAGTTGAGCATTATTGGCACCGAGCGCTCCGTGCCCACGTTGGCTAAAATGCTGACCGGCGAAGAAACATCTGATATGGCAAGATACGCACTGGAGCGTATTCCAGGTGAAGCAGTCGATGATGCTTTACGGGATGCATTGCCGAAAGCAAAGGGTAAACCACAAGTCGGTATAATCAATACCTTAGGCGAACGCCGGGACAAAAAAGCGGTCGGTATGCTGAGTGAACTGGTTTATGATTCGGATGCGATGGTAGCTGAGGCGGCGGCAGCGGCTCTGGGCAAAATTGCGGATTCGGAAGCTACCAAGGTGCTGGCTCAAGCAAAGGATAAGACCTCCGGTAAATTACAACTGGTGGTTTTGGATGCATATTTAAAGTGTGCGGATAAGCTTGCAGCAGGAGGTGAAAAAGCACAGGCCTTAACCATCTATAAAGAGCTTCAAAAAAAGGACAATCCTGAGCCGATACGTAAGGCCGCACTGCGGGGTATGCTTGATGCAGCGAAGGAAGGGTAGAAGATGAGCCAGGCGTGCAAGAGCATAATGGCAAAAGAGCTAAGCTGGACGAGAATATTTACAATCTGTGCACTTGTGACTTATGCGCTGATGGTTTTTGTGACGTCATTGCGAGCGGCTGCGTCCGAGGAACCAAACGAAAGTGCTATCGAGATTGTTCTTGATATTCTTAAGAGTGACGAACAGGAGATGCAGGCCGTAGCCATTGCAATGGTAAAGGAGATGCCCGGCGTGGACATAACAAAGGCTTTGGCCAAGGAGCTGCCGAACCTTCCAGCCCTCAGTCAGGTGCAACTGCTCTCGGCTCTGGCTGACCGCGGCGACCGGGTCGCTTTGCCCGCGGTTGTCGAAGCCACAAGAGCTGGGGATGAGTCGGTTCGGATAGCGGCCTTGAAAGCATTAGGTCGGCTGGGTGATGCTTCGAATGTTACGCTGTTGGCACAGAGAGCGGCGGCAACGACTGGTGCCGAGCAGAAAGCAGCCCGCGAGAGCTTGTATCGGCTGCAAGGTTCGGCAATTGATGAAACTATTCTGGCGAGTATCCCGCAGGCCGAGCCAGGGACAAAAGTTGAACTGATTCGCAGTATAGCAGAACGTAACATATACGCAGGCGTTAAAACTTTATTGAAGACCGCACAAGATTCGGACCCTAACGTCCGCTTGGAATCGTTCAAGGTTTTAAGGGTTGTTGCCGGCCAGGAAAATTTGCCGGCCTTGATTGACCTTCTGCTAAACGTGCAAGGCGAGGCCGAACGCAGAGAGGCGGAGAATGCTATAGCTGCCGTTGCTCGCAGAATAGATGACTCGTCTCGCCAGACGGAGGCGGTTCTGGCTGTGCTGCCTGAGGTTAAAGATGTAAAAAGTCGATGCTCTTTGCTGAGTGTGCTTGGCAGGATAGGCAACGACAATTCTCTATCAGTGCTTATAGCGGCCCTAAAGGACGAAGATGTTAAGGTGCAAGACGCAGCTATTCGCGCTTTGTCAGATTGGCCTAATCCGACACCGATAAATGAGCTTCTGAAGATAGCACAGGACTCTGATAATAAAATGCACCGGATTCTTGCCCTGCGTGGGTTCATCCGTCTTATTGAACTTGACAGTAGTCGGCCAGCGAAAGAGACGATTAGTATGTACAGGCAAGCGATGAGCCTGGCACCGGATGCTCCGTTAAAAAGGCGGGTGCTGTCCGGGCTTGCCAACGTCAAATCTTTTGGTGCGCTGGAAGTAGCCGCTGAATATCTGGAGGATAAGACCCTGCAGCAGGAAGCAGAATTTGCTGTGGTTAAAATCGCCGATGCCACTGGCGGCGAAGAGCATTCTGAACAGATTAAAACTATTCTGCAAAAGATTATCCAGACTACAAAGAGCGATTCGGTGAGTGAAAAGGCAGAGGAAGTACTAAAAAAGCTCGAAAGTCCAGGCGAAGATAAGAAGTCCTACGAGCCAAATTCACCCTAAATCATATCGTTTAAATCGTATCGACGGCTGCTTGATAAATCTTGAAGGCCAGCTATTACAGGGAAAAGGACTGGAGCGAGCACACCATCATTGTGCAAAGCAATCTTCATATTATCTCATTTGGCTTTATCGTTTCTGTGGCAAAAAAAGTGAACACATTCTTGACGGTTATCAACCATTGTGCGATAATGCATAAAAACAGAGCTGGTGATTATTTTGTTAGATTTACGGAGTTGATAGAAGCACAATGAATGGTCAAAAAATCAAAAAAGAAATAGACAGGCGCAGTTTTCTTCGCTCTACGGCAGCGGTGGGGGCAGGATTGGTTTTGTCACCGACTATTTTAGGGCAAACAGGCGGCAGCGAAAAAGCAGATGATATAAACGTGGCCTTGCTTGGGGTAGGAGAACAGGGACAGGTTTTGATGAACGCCTGCCTTAAAATGCCTAACATTCGGTTTAAGGCGGTCTGTGATATATGGACGGCTTACAATCAAAAACGCGTCTCGGGGCTGCTCAAAAAATATGGCCACGAGCACAATATTTATGTGGACTACCAGGAGATGCTGAGTAAGGAGAAAGACCTTGACGCAGTCATAATCGCTACGCCTGACTTCTGGCACGCTGAGCAAGCTATTGCGTGCTTAAAAGCCGGTCTGCACGTCTATTGTGAAAAAGAGATGTCCAACACATTAGAAGGTGCCCGCCAGATAGTCCAGGCCGTAAAGGAAACGGGCAAGCTGTTGCAGATAGGTCATCAGCGCCGAAGCAATCCACGCTATATTTACTGCTACGAGAAGCTAATTAAAGAAGCAAAGATATTGGGTCAAATCACCACTATCAACGGTCAATGGAACCGCAGCAGGTCTGCGTGTGAAGAAATAGGCTGGCCAAAAGGAAGCGAGATTGACGATGCGACACTGAATAAATACGGCTTCGAGTCGATGAAACAATTCAGAAACTGGCGGTGGTATAAGGGATTGGGAGGCGGGCCGATTGTTGACCTTGGCTCGCACCAGATAGATGTTTATAGCTGGTTCCTCGAAGTGAATCCTAAATCTGTTATCGCCAGCGGTGGTACGGACTACTGGACAGGTCGCCAGTGGTATGACAGTGTTATGGCAGTTTATGAATACCAGACCGGCCAGGGGACCGTCAGGGCATTTTATCAGACAATAACGACCAACAGCAGGGCCGGCTACTACGAAGCATTTATGGGGGATGAGGGGATGCTCAATATCTCCGAAGCCGGAAGCTCCTGGGACGGTATTTATCGTGAGCACTGGGTTCTGCCGGAAAAATGGGAGAAATGGGTCAAAAATGGCTATTTGAAAGGAACTGTCGAGCAGCAGCAGAAGTCTGATACAGGTGCCGCTGTGGATGTTCGCGAGTCACCACCTCCACCCAGGTATGAAATGGCGGTCGAATTCCATGACCCTTACCATAAACCTCATCTTGAGAATTTCTTCGATGCGATTCGCGGCAAGGCGAAACTGAATTGTCCTGCAGAGATTGGGTATGAAACCGCTGTCGCCGTGTTGAAAGTCAATGAGGCGATTCAAGCCGGGCAAAAGCTCGAATTTAAGCCGGAGGAATTTAACCCACCTACGGCGGGTTAAGATTCAGGTTCTGGTTCAAGGCAGTTGGTTTTTAGAAAAGGATTGTTTGAACGTTGAAAAAAGGATTGATAGTAGCAGTTATTTTGTTTTCGCTGGTATTGGCTTTATCTGCTGCTGCCGAAACTAATGCGAATGAGAAACTGTTAGGTGACGAAAGTGACGGCAGTCGAGCCATTCCGGTTCATCTCATTCCTCTATATGATGAGGAAATACCTGAACTCGATAAAAAAAGTTACAAGATTTTCCCCGATGACAAACCGCTTCTTCCATTCTCGACACGCCAAACATGTGGTATGTGTCACAGCTACCAGACTGTAAGTAAGGGGTGGCATTTTAACGCCACGGATGCAAACATTGTTCCCGGTCGGCCGGGAGAACCGTGGATATTTGTTGACCCCGCCATCGGCACACAGATTCCTCTGTCATATCGTCCCTGGCCGGGTGTTTACCATCCCGAGCAACTCGGCATAACGCCATTTCAGTTTACCTGTCTTTTCGGCGGGCATATACCGGGCGGCGGTCCGGCTGAACTTGAAAGTGGTAATATAGACGAGATTATGCGCCAAAATATCTCAGGCAAGTTGGAAATCAACTGTCTGACCTGCCATAACGCTCATCCGGGCCAGGACCAGATTGAATATGCCTTCCAGATAAGTCAACAGAACTTTCGCTGGGCAGCAACTGCCGCTTGTGG
>CAZKYA010000062.1:1979-10768 GCA_964556725.1 uncultured Pirellulales bacterium | reverse complement strand
ACAATTTTCAATTTACTATTTACTATTTTGAATTTGTATTCTAAATAATTAACAGTTAATAATCAATAGTCAATAGGGAATATTAAGAAAAGAATAAGGATTTTGATTAAAAGACAAAGAATATTCATAACGGGACGTGTGCAGGGGGTTGGCTTTCGGCCGGCTGTATATAGAATAGCGCAGGCGCTGGGACTTAGCGGCTCTGTCTATAATGACACAAAGGGCGTAACGATAGAACTTCAGGGAAACGAGGAAAAAATATCCGAATTCTTAAATCGCCTAAAATCATCTGATAAGCCGCCCCTGGCAGAGATAAAATCCTGCAAAACAGTTGATATACCCATCATCGAGAATGAAGATAAATTCACCATTGAGGCAAGCGACTCGCAAGGAACTGCTCTATCGCAGGTAACGGCTGATATCGCCACCTGTCGGGATTGCCTTTCGGAGATGACCGATGAAAGTGATATTCGGTATCGGTATCCCTTTATAAACTGCACCAACTGTGGGCCGAGATATTCAATAGTCAAAACCATCCCTTACGACAGACCTAATACCACGATGTCGGTTTTTGAGATGTGCGATAAATGCACCTCTCAATACGCAGATGTAACCGACCGGCGGTTTCACGCCCAGCCGGTTGCCTGTCCTGCCTGCGGGCCGAAAATATGGCTAACAGACAACAAAGGAAAGACAACCAAAACAAAAACTCAAGACGTAATCGCTGAAACGGCAAAACTACTTCGTGCTGGTAAAATCATCGCAATAAAAGGCCTCGGCGGATTTCATTTAGCTGTAGATGCACTAAATGACCGGGCAGTTAAGAGACTGCGAGAACGTAAAAGACGAGACCATAAGCCATTTGCGATGATGGCTGGCTCAACTGAAAAGATAAAAGAATACGCAATTGTAAGTGAATCGGCTGAGAAGGTCATAAAGAGTCCGCAAAGCCCGATTGTTTTACTACCAAAAAAGAAAGATTCAGCAATAGCCCCATCAGTTGCAGAGGGCGTCAACACCTTCGGCTTTATGCTATGTTATACCCCGCTGCACTATCTTCTGTTTGCAGAGGCCCGCCATAAGCACGGCGGGCAGAGTATAGAAGTCTTAGTAATGACCAGCGGTAATATCTCCGATGAGCCGTTGATTTACAAAAACCAAATCGCAATGGAACGGCTGGGCAGCATTGCAGATGCCTTCTTAATGCACGACAGAGATATTTACCGGCAAGTTGATGACTCGGTTATTCATTTTATAGATGGACAGCCGGTTCCACTGCGAAGGGCCAGAGGTTATGTGCCAACACCCATTTTTATGGAAGAAGGTTGTCGGCAGGATATATTTGCCGCTGGCTCGGATTTGAAAAATACCTTTTGCTTTGTAAAATCCGCCTACGGCGGACTAATTTGCAGCGAACATATCGGCGACCTTGAGGATGCTGATGTATATCATCACTATATCAATTCAATCGAACATCTGCGGAAACTATTTGAAGTCGAGCCGAAGGTTGTGGTATGCGACCTTCACCCGGCGTATTTGTCAACTCAATATGCTCATTCAATACCTTATGTAAGGACAATCCAGGTCCAGCATCACTGGGCGCATATTGCATCGGTTCTGGTTGAGCACAGCCTGGAAGGTCCGGTCATTGGTATTGAATGTGACGGAACGGGCTACGGCACCGATGGAGCTATTTGGGGTTGTGAATGTATGATTGCATCCTTGGACAAATTTGAGCGGTTCGGCCATCTGGCCTATTATCAACTGGCCGGTGCAGATAAGGCAAGTAAAGAAGCAATAAGACCTGTCCTGGGACTTCTAAAGAAAGCATACGGGGATAATTTCAAATTAGACAAATTTGGCTGGCTGCTTGGTAGAATTGAGCAGGATAAGAATAAACAGCAAATTATATTAGAGCAAATTGACAAGCAGATAAATACCGTTGAAACTTCAAGCTTAGGCAGGGTCTTTGACGCTGTTGCTGCTATGCTTGGGCTGGGTAGTTACAATCACTTCGATGCACAACTGCCGATGGCTCTTGAAGCAATAGTAAAAAATGGCATTGAAGAAAATTATGATTTTGAGCTTATCAAAAAAGACAACGAGCCATTACACCTTGATTTGGGCAAGATGATAGAACAGCTAATTGCTGATATTCAAAAAGGAATGGCCAGCGATGTCATCTCGGCAAAGTTCCATAATACTCTCTCCATCGCCCTACTGGCGATGGCTAAAAAAGCCAGGGAAAGTACAAAGTTAAATACTGCTGCGTTGAGCGGCGGGGTGTTTTGTAATCGGTATTTGACAAACCGTCTGATTAAACTCTTGAAGGAAAGTGATTTTCACGTATTATTTAATCGAGAAGTGCCGTCCAACGACGGCGGAATAGCTCTGGGTCAGGCCGCAATTGCAGCCCGCCTTGTGAGTTGCGAATCATAATAAAAGAAAAAATTATGTGTTTGGCAATACCAGCAAGGATAGTAGAGTTGGATAAAGATAATGCGGTTGTCGATGCGATGGGTAACCGCTGGCGAGCAAAAACCACACTTCTGCCACAAGCAAAGCTCGGTGATTTGGTACTGATACACGCTGGTTTTGCTATCTCACTTGTTGACGAAAAAGAGGCGAGAGAAACCTGGCAACTTCTTGCTGAAATAGCCGATCTTGACCAGACGCTAAATAAAATCTCAGGATAAATGATAACAACAAAACACGAAATACGAAACAAATTCAAAATTCAAATGTTCAAATATTTAAAACTTGTCGTTTTGGTAATTTGAATTTCTGCTATTTGATATTGTTTCGGATTTCGATATTCGAATTTATTTATTGTATGCTTGAAAGAATTTATAACGCACGAAGTCAAATTGATGCTGCCTGTAAAAAATCGGGCCGGCAAATCAATATAATGGAGGTTTGCGGAACACATACAGTCTCCATTTTCCGCAACGGCATAAAATCAATTTTACCTAAAGGAATAAAACTTCTATCCGGGCCCGGCTGTCCGGTCTGCGTTACCGACCAGAGTTACATCGATATTGTCTTGCAATTGGCCAGCCGCGATGATTGTTTGATTGCCACATACGGAGATATGATTCGCGTTCCCGGCAAAGGCGGCTCACTCGAAACAAAGCAGACAAAAGCTAATGTAAAGGTTGTTTTGAGCAGCGAAGATGCACTGCAACTAGCAAAAGACAATCCCGATAAGATAATAGTATTTGTTGCGGTCGGTTTTGAAACTACAGCGCCAGCGACGGCTGTGGTGGTGAAAGAGGCAGCGAGAGAGAATATCAACAACTTTTGTATTTTAAGCGGGCACAAATTAGTTGTGCCGGCAATGCGAGCGCTACTATCCGAGAAAAACCATAATATAGACGGCTTTCTGTGCCCCGGGCATGTCAGCGTGATAATCGGCTACGGTGCATTTACCGAGATTGTGGAAGATTTTGGTCGGCCTTGCGTGGTGGCCGGTTTTGAGCCGCTGCAAATAATCGAAGGCCTCGCAGAAATCTGTCGACAACTTTCAGTCAACAAACCGGAACTGAAATCAGTATATACTGCCGTGGTAACCGAGAAGGGCAATACCACTGCGCAAAAAATCATTGACGAGTGCTTTGAACCGGCGGACGGCTACTGGCGGGGACTGGGAAAGATAAAAAAAAGCACACTTATTCTAAAAGATAAATACAGCGAATTCGATGCCTTCAAGCGATTTGACATAACCGAAACACCAACTGAGGAAACAAGTGGCTGCCGATGTGGTGAGGTATTGTGTGGACTAATAGAACCGCCGGAGTGTAACTTGTTTGAAAAAAGCTGCACCCCTCAAACGCCGGTTGGACCGTGTATGGTAAGCTCTGAAGGCGCCTGTGCAGCGTGGTTTAAGTACGGTAGAATCAGCAGAGCAGGACTTAAGAGTAATGAAAGCAAACAGACACGATAGAATCTTACTTGCGCACGGCGGTGGGGGGCAATTGATGGATGAATTGATACGGCACCATATCCTGCCCCATTTCAAGAATGATATTCTCGGTGAACTTGCCGATTCGGCAAAATTAGACCTTGCTTCAAACTCGGTGTGCTTCACCGCAGACAGCTACGTGGTCAAGCCATTATTTTTTAACGGCGGCGATATCGGGAAACTTGCTGTTTGCGGGACGATAAATGATTTGGCAGTGGCCGGCTCAAAACCTGTCGCTCTGGCACTATCACTGATAATTGAAGAGGGCTTTGAATTTGACCTGCTCGAAAAGATTTTAACAAGTATCAGCCAAGCAGCCCAACAAAACAATGTTAATATTGTTACCGGCGATATAAAGACCGTCGAATCCGGTGCGGCTGATAAAATTTTTATCAATACCGCGGGGATTGGTGAGAGATTAGCCGGCGTGGATTTGGGATTCAGCATGATAGCGACTGGTGATAAAATAATCATCAACGGCACAATCGGTGACCACGGGATGACCATTATTTCCCAGCGGCAAGGCATTAAATTTCAATCACAGTTACAAAGCGACTGTGCTGCCCTGGCTGGGCTGACCTGCAAACTTTTAGAAAACGCAACAGGGGTAAAATTTATGCGGGACCCGACCCGTGGCGGATTGGCTGCGACTCTTAACGAAATCTCAAGGGCAAGCAAATTGAGTATCGAAATTCGTGAGGCGGATATTCCAGTCAAACCGATGGTGCAGGCAGCAGCGGATATGCTGGGCTTTGATGTTCTAAACATCGCCAATGAAGGCAAACTCGTTGCAATCGTCTCGCCAGAATCAGCTAACGATTGTTTGAGTATCTGCAAAAAGCATCCGTTAGGTAAGGAGGCAAGAATAATCGGCGAAGTTGTCCAAACTTGCGATGTGCCTATCGTGGAACTAATAACCAAAATCGGCGGCAGAAGGATTGTCCAGATGCCGTATGGAAGAGAACTGCCGAGGATATGCTGATGCATGAAACGATGGTAGCAGAGAATCTGCTAACTGCAATATCAGATGAAGCCGCAAAACGAAATGCAAAACCCATCGGCGCCAAAATTAGCTGTGGAAAGCTTTACCCTATTAACGATGATGCCCTTCGTTTTGCCTTCGAGGCAATCACCAAAGGCACTGCCTGCGAGGGTTTAAAACTGGAGATAGAGCACAAACCGATACAAGCTCGATGTAGAAAATGCGATAAGACTTTTAATGCTGACCTCTCTGAACCAAGATGCCCAAAGTGTGGCAGAGAGGATTTTGAATTGCTACCGGATGCGCCGCTTCTGCTCGAAGAAATAGAATTCCAATCGGAGTAATACAATGCAAAAAGTTAATGTTCGTAAAAAAATTTTAAGTGCCAACGAAAAGTATGCTCTGAAAAATAGTCAGCTCTTAGCCAAATATAAGATTTTGTGTTTGAATATGATATCTTCCCCCGGCTCGGGTAAGACGACAGTTCTGACAAGGACGATAAACGAATTAAAGAACAAGATTAAAATTGGTGTTATCGAGGGAGACATCCAGACCGATATCGATGCTGAGAAAATCAGAACAACTAAAGCGCCAGTTGTTCAGATAAATACCGATGGTGCGTGTCATTTATCAGCACATCAGGTAAGTGATGCGTTGAAAAAATTGCCCATTGACGATTTGAATTTGATTTTCATAGAAAACGTCGGCAATCTGGTCTGCCCATCGGCTTTTGAGCTGGGCGAGGCAGGCAAGATAGTTGTGCTTTCCGTTGCAGAGGGTGATGACAAGCCAGCCAAATATCCTGCTATCTTTGCCAAGTCAAAGGTGCTGCTTATAAACAAAATTGATTTACTTACAGTAGGCGGACAGGTTGATTTTGATATCGAACGAGCGAAAGCAGATGCCCGCAGACTTAATAAAAGTATCGAGATTTTTCTAATATCAGCCAAAACCGGAGATGGGTTTACAAGCTGGTATGACTGGTTAAAAAAGTCGGTCGAAAAAAAACATCGTATAGCGTAGCGCTACCTTGTTTTGTCTGACTGGTAGAGACCGTGTTTGTGTATGTAGTCAGCAACAAGTGGGTGCAGCATATCAGCTACATCCTGGCCAGCGGCTATTCCGTTTCGTATCTCCGAACTACTTATATCAATCAGAGACGTTTGGATAACATTCTGCTGTAGCTTTTCGACACGGCGAGGGCCCCAAACGGTCTTAAACCTGGTAAAATCCGGTGGGTTGCAGCCGGCCCTATACATCACCGACAGATTACACTGGTCAATCAGTTCGACAATGCCATACCAATGCGACAAGTCATCAATACTATCGGCACCAACCAGCCAATAAACCAAAGTGTTGCTGCCGTAGTCGGCCTGAAATTGCCTGACGGTCTGCAAGGTATAACTTGGCTGTGGCCTTTTCAGCTCATAATCACTTAACTCAAACTTTTTGTTGCCAGCGATTGCAAGCGATATCATTGCACATCGGTCGGCACCACTTGCCTTTGGAAGGGAATCCTTAAGCGGAGAACGCTTTGCAGGAATGAAGACAACTTTCTTCGCGCCGATATATTCGGCTGCCTCGGCTGCAACAGTAGTATGACCGATATGCATCGGGTCGAACGTGCCACCAAACAAAACAACTTTTCTTTTAGCTACCGCCACTTCGTGTTGCCCAAAAAATTAACAAGTAAACTGTGCGTTATTGAAAAAAATAATACAATAGGAATCAAAAAAATTAGCCGACAAAAAAACTTAACAAAAAATGAAAAACTTCCAAAACTTAAGTCAGCTTCTATTAATTTATAATACCTTTCAAGAGTTCAACTATATACACAATTACAAAAGAAAAGTTTCTTTCATTTACAACCAAAGGCGTTAAAACAAGCTTATAAGTTAAAATAAATCGTTTTTAACACAGGTAATCACATAAAATCAGTTTTTCATCTTAAATGGAAATTTAAGTTACAATAAAATTAGTTATATCATCTCATTATAAAGTATCATAAACGATACGAGCATTTGTGTAAAACATTGAGGACAAAAAATTTTTATCAAGTATTTTTAAACATCTGGACGATAAAAAAATATAAAAGATTTTTTTATTTTTACAAAATTTGTTTGACAGAGTTTTTCGGCGTAGAGTAAATTGAAATTAGTATTACGCTGTTAAGTTAAATATAAAGGAGTTTTAATCAGCCAAAAGGAGGTGATTAAATAATGGCAAAGAAAAAAGCAAAGAAGAAAAAAGTAACGAAGAAAAAAGCTAAGAAGAAAAAGAAGAAATAGAGACAGCACCTAAGTTTAGCTATAAGCCCGCCTTTGTTTTTTGTGACTGATTTTGGTGGGCTGCCGGTAATGCCGGTAACTTTAGAGGGTTTCCACTTCATAAATTATCATAAAATGGGAACTCAGCCGCAAAGCGAAACTTATACTGCGGCAAACTATGTGGAAATGGAAGGTTACATTTTGGTAATGTAACCTTCCATTTTATTTGGTCAGAGCTCATGCCTTACTTCTTGTAACTACTTGAATAACAGTATGTTACGCTTAACCAACAAACTCCGATTTCCTACGACAGCTCCGAACAGAAACCAGAAGTTCCGTTTATGCCGATTACAGCCACATCAGGTCAAGAAAAGTTGCTCAGTTTGGGTGTTTATATACGGCAAGTCGAACATGATTCCTTCACAACATTTGCCTCTAATAGTACAGTTGCACATAATTGACAGCACACTTGCAATCGGTGCTTAATCTTTTATACTATCTGTTAATAGTAAGGTAGTTTCCGTAACTCTTATGGACTATTCATAGAGAAAATAACAATATGGACTATTTCAACTACAAAAATGGTAAACTATTTGCCGAAAACGTAGTTGTTGAAAAAATCGCTGCAGAAGTCGGCACGCCGGTTTACATCTACAGTAAAGCTACCTTCATAGAGCACCTAAAAAGAATTCAAGATGCCTACAGCGAACTTAATACGATGATTTGCTATTCCGTCAAGGCCTGTGGAAATATAAATATTTTAAAATTTTTGGCTGATGCAGGCAGCGGATTCGATATTGTTAGCGGCGGGGAATTACATCGCGTTCTGCAAGCCGGCGGCGACCCGCCAAAAATAGTTTATGCCGGTGTAGGCAAGACCGACAAGGAAATTATCGAAGCACTTAAAGCTGATATTGGTTATTTCAACATCGAATCTGAAGCAGAGATGGAAAATCTGATTCAACTGGCAAAACAGCTAAAAAAACAACCCAAAGCTGCTCTGCGCGTTAATCCTGATGTTGACCCGAAGACCCATATATATACCGCTACGGGCAAGAAAGAGACCAAATTCGGTGTTGACATCGAGCGTGCACAAAAGGTGTTTGCCGATTATGGGAAAAATACAACGGTGAAACTTTGCGCAATTCATATACATTTGGGCTCTGCAGGCCATACCGTTGAGCCGTATGTTGAGGCGATAGAAAAGGCATTGGCTCTGATTGAACAATTGCGTAGTGATGGATTCACCATCGAAGTAGCAGATATAGGCGGCGGCTATGGAGCCGATTATATAACCGGCACGGCCCCCACCGCCGCCGATTATGCCGCTGCCATCGTTCCATTATTAAAAGGAAAGAATCTAAAAGTTATCCTTGAGCCGGGGGCAAGTATTGCTGCCAATGCAGCGATTTTAGTAACGCAGGTTTTGTATCTCAAAAAGGGCGGCCAGAAAAAATTTGTTATTGTCGATGCTGCGATGAACGATTTGATTCGTCCACCTTTGTATGATGCATTTCATTTCATCTGGCCTGTGAAAGTTTCTAAGAATTTTGTTCCGCGCCAGCGGGAAGAAGACCTG
>CAZKYA010000062.1:0-1879 GCA_964556725.1 uncultured Pirellulales bacterium | reverse complement strand
TACGAAGATTTAATCGCTCTGGAAAAATGACAGAAAGAAGGTATTTCTTTCTGTCATCCTGAGCGAAGCCGAAGGATCTGTTCTCTGTCATTCCTGCAAAACCTGTCCCGAGCAAGGTCGAGGGAGCAGGAATCTATGCTTACCCCGCACGAAACCTGTCTTAAGTATGACCGAAGGATAGACAATTTGCCGTGATTTGGTGCGGGGCAATCCTTTAAATTAATTCCTCGGCTGGACTTGAAATGACAGCAAGGAGCACAGTACGAAATACGCAATATGAGATACTATACTAAAAGTTTCGCTCGACGAAGGTGGTATCAATTTTACTTTTGGCGAAAAGGTTATGGGAGATGATGTCCAGACAGGCGGGGATGGTGGTTTTGACCGGCTCAATAATAAACTCCCGCAAAGCCCTTTTCATCGTAGTGATTGCTTCGGTTCGTGTCCTTTGATGAACGATGAGCTTGGCAATCATAGAATCATAACTTGTCGATACTGTCCAGCCCTGGCAGACGTGCGTATCGACCCTGACGCCTGGGCCGCCGGGCTGAATATATCTGGTAATTGTGCCGGGCGAAGAGGCAAAATTATTTTTTGGGTCCTCGGCATTAATTCGGCACTCAATCGCTACGCCTGTATGTTTTATTTTTCTCTGGCTTAAATTGATAGACTCTCCCGCGGCAATTTTTATCTGCCATTTAATCAAATCGTGGCCGGTAACCATTTCGGTAACGGGATGCTCAACCTGGATTCGCGTATTGGCCTCAATAAAGTAGAACTTTTTATCCTTGTCCAAAAGGAATTCAATCGTTGCAGCATTGACATATTTGGCCTTTTTTATAATCCGCAAAGCAGCATTGCAAAGCTCCTCCCTGTCACGCTCATCCAGGACAGGGCAGGGCGATTCCTCAATCATTTTTTGATGCCTTCGTTGAATGGTGCAGTCCCTCTCGTAAAAGTGCACTGCATTTCCGTCGTTGTCGGCCAGCACCTGCACCTCTATGTGCCGTGGCTCAAGCAAACATTTTTCCAGATAGACACTGCCATCCCCGAAGGCGGCATCTGCCTCGGCCTGCGCTGCCCCGAACGCTGAACGAAAGCTGATGTCATTGTGCGCAACTCTCATACCGCGTCCACCGCCGCCGGCAGCTGCCTTTATCATCACGGGATAGCCAATCTCGTTTGCCAGTTTTAGCGCCTCAGACTCTTCTTCGATAGCACCATCGGAGCCAGGCACGATCTTCACTTTCGCCTCTCGTGCCAGTTTACGGGCCTCGACCTTATTGCCGAGTAGTTGCATCGCTTCTGCAGGAGGGCCAATAAACGTTATCCCACAGTCCCGGCATATCCGGGCAAAATTTGCATTCTCAGCCAGGAAGCCATAACCCGGATGAATTGCCTCAACATCAGTAATCTCAGCGGCACTTATGATTCGAGGGATATTGAGGTAACTTTGAGCTGCTTCCGGCGGGCCTATACAGATAGCTTCATCAGCAAACTGAAGGTATGGAGCACCCTTGTCGGCCTCGGAATAAACTGCTACTGCCTCAATGCCAAGCTCATGGCAGGCACGAATGATTCGCAGTGCTATCTCACCACGGTTTGCTATAAGGATTCTTGAAAACATTTTTCAATTTACTATTTGCTATTTACTATTGACTATTGCGTTATCACTGCAAATTTCTCTTTTTTCAATAATCAATAGAAAATATTAAATAATCAATTATTAGTCTGGTTTGACTTTGAAAAGGACCTGACCATATTCAACGGCCTGGCCGTTGGTCACCAAGACTTCAGCAATTGTTCCACTGGTTTCGGCCTTTATCTCGTTCATTACCTTCATTGCCTCGATTATACAAACGACCGTCTGCGGATTAAC
>CAZKYA010000061.1:2047-10836 GCA_964556725.1 uncultured Pirellulales bacterium | reverse complement strand
TTTTATAGTGCTTGACGCTGAATTCAATCGGTGTGCCATTATAAGCGATAACCAGATGGACGTGATATTGGCATACCGCAATCGCTAATACACTCTGGCCTAACTGCTCTGCCTTACCGGCAATCGCCTTAGCAACGATTGCTTTTTGTATTGCTGTCAGACTTACGGGGTGTTTTTTGAGGTTTTGCAGATTCGCCGCCTCCAGGTCCGCATCCAGCTTGAGAATCCGACCATCCTTAACGTATCCTCTTTTGTCCCCCTGCAGCCACGTGCCGTATGTCGTCCACGTTACCATATACGCAAGCGTTTTTGCCATAACCGCATTATATGTAATTCTTGAATGTTTAGCCCGTCCATTTATTGGCGGGTTCTTAATCTAACAAGGCCTTACGCCCAAAAATATTTTTTGAAAAAAGTTAGATTTTTATTGAACACATAGGAGAAGTTTGGTATAATATTAACCCGCCACACAGATGGCGGGCAAGTCCTCAGGGGGCACGAAAAGGGACAGTAGTTCCAAGAATCGTATCAGCAGATACAAGCCATAAAGAAGTTCACAGTTCATTGTTCATAATTCATCGTTAAAGGTTCAAAACAAAGCGTTAATGCGTAAATGAGTAGATGAGTAAATGCGATAGCCAGATTCTTCGCTCCTTCGATTTCACTCAGGACAAGTACGCTCAGAATGACAACTCATAACCCTTTTCGTGTGGAGGGGTGGTGCGAGAGGTTCAAGTCAAGATTTTCCTGCCGGAGTTTATCCACCGGTTATGCGTATGGGTGCTGTTGTGCTATCGCCGCATACGCTATGGTTACGCATTTTGCAAAATCCCCCTTACGCAGGGTAAATACGCTATAGTGGACCCTGAGCGTTACGAAGAGCTTGCCAAATATAAGTGGTTTGCGGTTCGGTTTGGAAGGGGTTTCTATGCCCTGCGGATGGTTAAGGCAAGGGGCGGAGGAGTCAGACAGAAAAACGTGAGGATGCATCGGGTAATATTAGATGTTCCGGAAGGAAAATTTATCGACCATATAAACCATAACGGCCTGGATAATCGCACGGCGAATCTTCGCCTTGCTACAAGGCAGCAGAACAGCTGGAATAAGCGTAAGCAAGAAGGCAATTGCAGCTCTCAATATAAGGGTGTTACATGGCTGAAAAGCGAGGGGAAGTGGCAGGTGAGGATAGTCTGCAACGGCAGGAAGATATTCATCGGGTATTTTGATGATGAGAAGGCCGCGGCGAGGGCATACGATGCGAAGGCAAAAGAACTGTTCGGAGATTATGCTTCATTGAATTTAGAATTAAGAATGTAGAATTTCGAATTTTTATTCTCGTCCCTCGTTATATTGTCCTCACATAGACCGCTATTGACAATTATCAATAATCAATAGACAATAGTCAGTTAATTCGGTGAGAGTAGCTCAGTTGGATAGAGCACTGGATTGTGGTTCCAGGGGTCGCGGGTTCGAATCCCGTCTCTCACCCTTTTTCGTCCGTCCTCCGCAGAAGCTTTGCTTCGGAGGATGGCTCGCTCGTATATCGTTTTTGGTTAAATGAATTCGTTTTGTTGAACAGGGAATGAGAGAAGCAATGAAAAACAAAAGAGCTAATCACAAAGGTTCAAAACAACGGCTGAGCCGCAGGGATTTTCTGAAGAGTTCGGCAGTTGCCGCAGGTGCGGCGTTGGCGTGGCCGACAATTGTGCCATCTTCGGTGTTTGGAGCAGATGCGCCGAGTAATCGCATTACGATAGGCAGCATCGGCGTGGGGATAATGGGGACAACCGATATGAAGGCATTCAAAGGCAAGTCCGGCTCCGAGGTAGTTGCTGTTTGTGACGTTGACGCCAGCCATCTGGAGAATGCCGGTCGGATAATGGGCCTTGATAAAAAGTCTTGCTACAGAGACTTTCGTGAGCTTTTGGAGCGTGATGATATCGATGCGGTGGTGGTTGTAACGCCGGACCACTGGCATGTGCCGATTTCGATTGCGGCGGTCAGGGCCGGCAAAGATGTGTATTGCGAGAAGCCGCTTACCCTGACTATAGCGGAGGGGCGTGCCCTTGCAGATGAGGTAAAACGATACGGGGCGATACTACAGACCGGCTCTCAGCAGCGCTCATCTGATAATTTTCGCTTTGCCTGCGAGCTGGTTCGTAACGGCAGGATAGGCGAAGTGCATACTGTGCGGGTGGGGATACCCGAGAATAACAGAACGTGCGAGCCCACCTGGACGCCTGGTGTGGTGCCGGCGGGTTTTGATTATGACTTCTGGCTTGGGCCTGCTCCGTGGGCACCTTACTGTGAGCAGCGATGCCATTATCAATTTCGATTTATATTAGACTACTCGGGCGGGCAGGTAACCAACTGGGGTGCGCATCATCTGGACATTGCTCAATGGGGTCTCGGGATGGATAATACCGGGCCAGTCGAAATCGTCGGTGATGGAGAGTTTCCCAAGACGGGGCTTTTTACGACGGCGACGAGGGTGTACTTCGAGGCCAAATATGCCAACGGTGTGAAAGTGATATGCAGCACCAGCGGCTCGAACACAAAGTTCGAGGGCACCGAGGGCTGGGTAGATGTGAGTCGAGATGGTATGAATTGTGAGCCGGAGTCGCTGAAAAAAGAAACGATAAAGCCGGATGAAATCCATCTCTACGAGAGCCGGGACCACCAGCAGAACTTCCTGGATTGTATTAAGAGCCGAAAAGAGCCGATTGCCCCGGCTGAAATCGGACACCGCACTGCTACGCTCTGCCATCTGGGTAATATTGCGATGCTGCTCGGGCGCAAACTGAAATGGGACCCGCAGAGTGAACGTTTTATTGACGACGCAGAGGCCAACCGAATGCTCCAGCGTCCGAGACGTGCCCCCTGGCGGCTATGAAAAGATAAATACAATAAAATTGATTATTTTCTATTTACTATTTATTATTGAGAATCTGTGAAAAGGACTATAGGGATTATGAGCTTTTGGTAGAAAGGATGATATATGAAAGGAAACGAAAAATTACTCAAGACGCTTAATGGATTGTTAGCGGATGAATTAACGGCGATTAATCAATACATTGTGCACGCGGAGATGTGCGCAAACTGGGGCTACACAAAGCTGCACGATGCTATCCAGGCCCGCGCTGTTACTGAAATGAAGCACGCAGAAACACTGATAGAGCGGATTTTGTTTCTCGAAGGAAAGCCCATCGTCAGCGAGCTCAAAAAGATTAACATCGGCTCGGATGTTCCCAAGATGATGTCAAACGACCACGCTGCTGAGATGGTCGCTGTCAAGGGATACAATGCAGCCATCAAGCAGGCAACAGAAGTCGCCGACAATGCCACCAAGGAGATTCTCGAGCATATTCTTAAAGACGAAGATGGACATGTCGATGAGATAGAAGAGCAGCAGGACCAGATTGGTCAGATGGGTCTGGCAATATATTTGAGCACGAAAAAGTAATTGACGTTTTGCCGTTGGCCATTTTGCTTTGTTGAAAACTTCGATAAATGTCATTCTGAACGGAGCAAAGCGAAGTGAGGAATCTCTTTATCATCCTTGAGAATGCCAGATTCTTCGCTGCGCTCAGAATGACAAGGAGGCTTTTCAATAGAGCAAAGGGGTGTGAAAATCCGATACCAATCAGGTTAGCATGGATAGGAAGGATTTACTTAAAAAGTGTTTGTAATTTAAGCCCCCCTTCGGGATTTATCCCCGAAATCAGCTCAAAAACTCTATTTGCGGCTGTTAAATATTTAGTCCGTTCTAAATCACACTCGTCCGGGCGACCCCGCTCCGCCAAAGGCTTCGCCGGAGGCGAGAGGCCCAGCCGTAGTCCCGAAATTCGCTTACGGATTCGGGTAGTCCGGATATTCGTACCAGGTTGCGGTATCGCCTACAGTCTTGTCGGTGAAGAACAGGACGTTTGTGTTGGTAGTACTTGAGCCGTTCTGCGCATCAAGGTAAAAGCTGCTTGCGGTGAATCCATAGCCCGGTGGATTCGACAGGCCGAAGGCTGAGCCGTCGTAGCTTCCGCCTTCACTACTGCCGGTAAACCTGTCGCCCCCGGCGTTATCAACGGTGAACTGGTTGTTCACCGGGTCGCCGATAAGAGCTCCGGTGGAGTCGCGCTGCTCGAAGAGGTTTTCAGCCGTGCCGGTTACAGAATCAGCAGTGCCTTCGAACGTCTGGCCAAGACCCAAGGCCCAGGTGTCGGTAGTAGAGTTTGCACCGGCTTCACCGTAGAGGTACATTCCGCTAATGAGCTGGTCCGTCGGCGAAAATTCCAGCGGTCCGACATTTGTTGCGGAAACACCCTGGGTGGTAGTAAAGGTAGAACTTGCACCCTCGACGTTCCGAATGCCCTGAACCTGGAATGTTGAGGACATATTAACTTGAGAGCCGTAAAAGCCGCCGTAGGTAGAGGTCCATCCGGTTTCTGTGTTGATACTGCTCTCCATCGAACCGTAGGTATAACCCGAACCGTTGACGGCACACTCAGCAGTGGTGCTGGTGGCATTTCCGCCGGTGTTGTCGGTCAGAGTGGCGATAATCGAGAAATTCGGGTTCGTCACATCAAAGCTGACGGTTATATCAGGAGAGGCCGGCGTGGCAATCACGGGACGGCCGACCATTATCAACGCAACAATTGTAATAGTTTTTAAGGCCGTTTTCATACTCAACTCGACTTTCTATGTTACCGGTATCTTAATCCTCTGAAATCGACCGGCTTTGATATACGGTCGATTTTGTCCCGCAATCTCAAAGTTTCAGATACTCAGCTTTTGAGTTTGAAAAGAACAGAGATACTGTGAGCGTATGGGATGGTTTTCTGACTTCCAACCCTACGTTCTATCTCTAAATACTTCTTTTCACCGGACTAATAATCAGCCCTGATTTAGTTACCTCTTACACCATAGTCGGTCCAGCCCCAGGTGCCAGCGTAGTTAACCCAAAGGTTATATGTAGCGCTGTCATTTGATCCATTGCCTGGAATTGTCCATTCGCTGCCGTTAATGGCACCAATAGTTAAACCATTATCAGCCCAGGCACCGACGTGGAACTGACCAACACCTGAACCATTGAAGGTTCCATAGTTGCCGTCCCAGGCCAAAGTATCGCCGCATACAGGCAAGCTGGCCATATTGAAGGCACTACCTTGCGATGTTTCGCCCATACACTTTATCATGCTTGTAGTTGGGCCGGCTCCCCACGCTTCTACCATGGCTCCATCACCATCTGAGTCAGTTATTTTATGCTCAATATAGTGGTATCCTGTTGCCTCAAAGTTCTTTCCGTTTGTTGTCCAGCCGTATGCGGGTGGGGGCGGATTCGCCCAACCCCACTGAGCATTGGTCATAGCTGCGTAATTAGTATTGGTTCCAAATGCCATTTCTGCTGTGCCGTCCGTCTCTATATAGGAATATGTCTGCTGACCAGCAGGGCCATACGAACTTGTCTTGCTGTCTAACCTATCAACCTGAAAGCTCATCCAGGAATCAGGGAAACCACTTCCGCCGCCAGTAAGGGTGGCTTTTACAAAAGCTGTCGCGGTGTCCACGTTGTAGATGTATGGATTGTCGGCAAAGTTTTTGCCATGGAATTGTCCCGCGTGTGCAAAACCGGCTGCGTCGAACTGTGCCATCATATCGTTACTGGATGCGAAATCGATATTCAGGGTTCCGCCGCCGCTCCAGACTACGTCTGTAGTGGTTGGGTCTGCCAGTGCCGGGAGGGTAAACATCATTAATAAAGCAACTGCAATAAAAATTGTCTTGTTCATTTGTAAACGCCCTTTCATTCCCCCCAAGGTTTTTTAATTTAAAATCTTTTAGAGCCAATTAAGAATACTTACTCAAAGAACAAAAATTCTGTTGCCCCCCGAAAAATCTCCGATTAATCCATAGGCATCCTCCTCCAATTCTAATGTTTTCGTTATATTTCTTCGTTTACAAGTTCATCTTCGTTTGCCGGCTTATCTTCGTTTGCCGACTCATCAACTTTTTTGCTTATTTGCTCATCTGCTGCTTCTTCACTTTCCTGAGCATCTGCTTTTTCGCTTATTTGCTTATCTTTTGCTTCTTCGCTTTGTTGAGTATCTATTTGCTGGCTTATTGGCTCATTTTCTGATTCTTCAGCTTGAAATTGAGCGCCCACTGATTCGCTTGTTTGCTCACTTGCTGGTTCATTGCTTTCCTGAACATCTGCTGATTTACTTGTTTGCTCAGCAGCTGATTTTTGAGTTTCCTGCTCATCTACTTTTTGGCTTACCTGCTCATTTTCTTCTTCAGTTACTTCCTCTTCACTTTCGTCAAGCGGAACTGCGTTGCTTAAGTCCGAAAGCCCAATCTTGGCAGCGAGGTCTTGAGCGAGGAACTGAATCCTTCCCGCTCTGTAATGCAGTCTTTGAGTGAGATATTCGGGCCTGGTTTCTATGAACTTTTTGAATGCCTTGTAGAACAAGAAGTCAACAAGCTCAACCTGAACCTGCTGCTTAATCATCTCTCTGGCGGTGGTATATTCAATATTGAGGTATTCTTCATTCCCATTAAAGGAGACAATCCTGAAGGCCTCAGCACCAACCTGGCGGGCGGTAACTCTGTTCTGGCCCATAACACAAACAAGGAGCTCGCCGGTGTAAGGGTCAATTATCTCAAGACTGCCAGCCACGCTGGTCTGCACAACCTTTCCGGATATACCGCCACCCATAAAATTAACCCCTCCGGCAGCACTCTCTTCGCCGACAGTTACCTCGGTAAGTGCGCCTGTTATAAAAAGCTCCGGTGGGATATTGGTTCTCCAGACCTGTTTTTCTATGACGTCCGGCGGCAGGGCCGTTAGTTTTGATAAAATATTGCCCTCACCTGTAACCTCCATAAGCACTTTTCTAATCTCGTTCCAGTCAAAAGGGTCTCTTGGGGCGACTCTGAGTGCCCTTGACCTGTAGGCGCTCCATAAAAAGTATTTTCGAGTTGCCAGACCGACAACGGTGCTCTGGTCAATTTGTCCGGCGGCGGCTCTTTCGAAAACGCCACTTTCATTTGTTATCTTTCCACCGATAGCTACATACCAGGGCCAGACGAAATTAACCTCTTGTTCCTTAGCCTGCTTGTTTTTGCCTTTGAAGACATATTCCGGAACCGGAATTTCATCGATGCAGACCTCTTGAGTAGCCGGCTCAACCAGGGTTAGAGCAGGTCTGCCTGGAACCATTTGACTTGTGGTGCAACCAGCTACCGAAAAGGAAAGCAGGGCCACCAAACCAATCAGCATTAAATAGCTCAGTAAGTTTTTCATTATTTAAATCCCCCTAAATAATATTAACCTTCAATCAGTTTTAATTAGTGTTGATTTCAACGTTAGCGGTAGAATCGCCAGAATTCGAGACATCGACGTTAAAGGTGTTAAAGGTGCCGTTGTTGTCGTTATAGTTAGTTGTATAGCTGTATGTATACATTATTGTCGTGTATCTGTTTTCGAACCCTATGAAGGTGTCGATGGCCATCTGGTACTTTAGCTGGCTAGTCATTGCATCGCCATTAGTGCCGCCTGCAATGAAAAATGCGCCAATATGAACACCTCTATCGAGTGTCCCGGCCTGGGCGTGATTTGCCAGTAACAACGATACGAGCAAAACTGCAAATATAACTAACAAACGTTTCATTTTATTTTCTCCTTTCTGCCTTTTGGTTCAAAAGCCGTTTCAGCGTTCTGAACTAAAATGCAATAGTTTTAATTGCCGATATTAAAACAACCTTTCCTTGCTTTTATTTTTCTGTAAGGTGGAAGTAAAAAGGCATTGGCAGATGCTGATTTTTACTCTCACTAAAACCCTCCCTGTTAGATGTAGTTATTCATATTATCTATTTTGACTATTTTACCTAATTTCACACCCTTATGTCAAGAAAAATATGACTATGTGTCAAAGATTTCTGAGTAAGAATTGGGTGAGGAATGGAAAAAATGTATTTAGAGGGATACAGCGTCCTATAAACCCTGACTATACACTCGAACTGATACGTTTGCTGGCGGGGTCAACTACCTGCTGAGATTACGAGGGATTCTTAAGAGGCACAAAATTTAGCTTTTTTTGAGCTTATCCTTTATTTCCTGCATCTCTTCGGCGCCCTCTTCGTAGAATTTTTCTTCGTCCTGGGCGAGGTGCTTTAAGAGCCGAAGAAACGCACCAGCGTGGACACGCTCTTCATCAGCTATATCAATTAAGACTTCCTTGGCCAGTTTGTCGCTGGTTGATTCAGCAAGCTGCGTATAAAGCTGGATGGCTTCATACTCGGCAGAGACCATAAACCTTATGGCACGAATCAGCTCGGGTTTCGTGAGCTTTCTGTCGTTTGCAAGCCCGGAAAAAGGTGAACCAAATTCTGGCATAATAAACCTCCTTTTTCAAGATTTAGAACCCTTCCACAGAAGACATAAAATCTGTAAAATTTTACCGTTGGTTAGCCAAAATAATCAAACAAATAATCTTTAAGTTTGTAAATGTATGATATAGGGGTTATATTCTTGGCTGTTTGATTAAGATATTATCTAAAAATGCAAAAAGTCATTCTGAGCGTGGCGAGTAATCTCTCATTTGCGCCGGCCAGACCCTTCGCTCCTTCGACTCTGCTCAGTCCTATGGACTCCTAACGGAGGACAAGTTCGCTCAGGGTGACGGGTTTGAGGTTGTTTCCAAGAAATTGAGGGAGATAAAAAATGAAACCTAAACTTGTGGTTATAGGCGCCGCCGGCCGGATGGGCAAGCGTATCCTTTCATTGGCAGCCGAGT
>CAZKYA010000061.1:0-1947 GCA_964556725.1 uncultured Pirellulales bacterium | reverse complement strand
GTTATAGGCGCCGCCGGCCGGATGGGCAAGCGTATCCTTTCATTGGCAGCCGAGTCCGGCCAGTTCGATATTATTGGGGCAGTTGAAAGGCATGACCATCCTGATATTGGCAAAGATGCGAGCGTTCTGACAGGCATAGAGCCGCTGAATGTTGAGCTGGCTCATTTCTACCCGTATCCGGCCGATGCTGATGTGGCAATCGATTTTTCTCTGCCGGTGGCAGCAGTCAAGACAATTGATTATTGCGTCGAAAGTAATGTTGCCCTGGTATTGGGCACAACGGGGCTGAGCGATGAACAGCACGCAAAGATGAGGGCCGCTTCCAAAGAAATTCCCATTTTGTATGCATCTAATATGAGCGTAGGGATGAACGTGTTATTTTCCCTGGTCGGCAAGCTCGCATCGATGCTCGGCGATGAATACGATATAGAGATAGTGGAGCAGCACCATCGCTTCAAAAAAGATGCACCGAGCGGAACGGCTCTGACATTGGCTGAGAAGATACACTCGGTAACCGGCAGAGACTGGCCTGGTGCTTTTACCTACGGCAGAAGCGGCAGAGACACGCTGAGGCAGAAGGGGACTATCGGTATCCACGCCGTTCGCGCCGGCGATATTACCGGCATTCATTCGGTAATCTTCAGCACATTGGGCGAGACGATTACTGTTACTCATACCGCCCACAGCAGGGACACTTTCGCTCGCGGGGCATTACAGGCGGCAAAATGGCTGGTCGGGAAAAAGCCGGGTCTGTATTCAATGACCGACGTGCTGGGGATAGATTAGTTGACCCGCCTTCGCAGACGCCGTCGGCCATAGCCTATGGCTACGAAGGCTGAATTAGCGTAGGCAGATGTGCTTTGGCGGGTTCCGCCGGAGATAGAGGTGCCACTGGCTCTGCTACTCTGCGAAGTGCCTACTCCGCCGACTCTGCTTTGCGTAGCTTCACAGAGCAAAGAGTGGCTGCGAAGGCCAGAAGCTCGCTACGTAGCACGAGTGCGCGTGGGGCTCCACAGAGCAGAATTAGTAACTGGCTGACAATGTATCAGGGCCAGTCGGTGCCTTTGATGCCGTGAATAGTTAGGTTAGGATTAGGACATCCATCGCGTGCTTGGCGAATCTGCTTGGCTTTAAGAAAATTGACTTGACCGTCAGCGAAAAGATAGTTTCGGCAACCCACCCAAACCCACCAACCGTTGTCTTTTTCTTTTATTCGCCAATGGTTACTAAACCATTCGCCGATAATAATTTTTCCAGGTGGTCTGGCTACATTCATACTTTTTTGTGGGATGGATTGAACGGCTACCGAAGGTTGACCTGGAATGTCATAGGTATATCTTGTGTTGTTAATATCATCAATCTGCTCGGGGCTGTGGTAAAAGGCCATTGAGTAGGAGTAACTGGTGGATTCATATTTTTCTTCAGGGGAAGGGTCTTCCGGACAAAGCAGGACCGAAGGATTATTAACATCGATGTTTCCACTCAGATATGGTTCGACGAATTTTCGCCAGCCACGACCCATCCACAGCCAGTAGGGGGCGTTAGGATTTTTTGATACCGGGTCCTGGGCACAGGGATATGTATTATCATTGCCATCGAGATACAGGCGTATAGCCAGGTCGATTTGCCTGAGGTTGTTAGCACAAGCCATGCGCTTTGCCATAGACCTGGCCTTTCCAAGAGACGGCATAAGTATGGAGAGTAAAAGAGCGATGATTGATATGACAACGAGCAGCTCAACGAGGGTAAAACCGATTGAATATCGAACATCGAATATCCAATGTCGAATTTTGGATGTTGAAGTTGATTTTAGATTCATAGGATAAACAATGAACGATGAGCAACGAACACCGAATTATTCGACTGTGACGCTTTTTGCGAGGTTGCGGGGTTTGTCAACATCGTGGCCGCGAAGCACGGCGGCGTGGTAGGCCAGCAGTTGCAGCG
>CAZKYA010000060.1:0-10883 GCA_964556725.1 uncultured Pirellulales bacterium | reverse complement strand
CAAATTTAACTCTGCCACTGGGAGCGGAGCCGCCACAAGAAAACCTCTTGACCGCAGCCCTGCGTCACCGATGGACCATTCTGTGCACCACCATATTGTTCTTGGTTGGTGCATTTGTTTACCTTTTAAAAACCACGCCAATCTACACAAGCACCTCAAGATTGTATATCGAACAAACTGGGCCTAAAATCATCAATGAGTATGAAGGGATTATGACCAGCTCAAAGAACTATCTATACACCCAAGCCGAATTGATAAAATCCACGCCTATTGTCGCTGAAATTGCTGATAACGCTCAAATCAAACAGCTCAAAACGTCTGCCAATATAGATAATTTAGTTGCCTATCTTAAGGGAAACTTGAATGTTAGTATCGGCAAAAAAGACGATATCGTTGCAGTATCGTTTGACTCGCCATATCCAGAAGAGGCCGCTCAAATTGTCAACGAAGTAGTGAACTCCTATATCAAGTATCACTCTACTCGCAAACGAAGCACTGCCTCCGAAGTGCTGAGGATTCTTCAGAAAGAAAAGGTTAAGCGTGATAAAGAACTATCAGAGAAATTCCAGCAGATACTGGATTTTACCCGGGAAAATGGGGTGGTTTCCTTTGACAACAGCGGTGGCCACATTGTTTTTGAAAGATTGACTAAATTGTCAAGCGCGCTAACCGAGGCGCAACTGGCAACTATCAATGCAAAAGCCGATTTCGAGGCAGTTGAAAGCATGACCAACAAACCTGACAAAATCAAGCAATTTGCCTCGGCTTCACCTACTTCAAATGTCCGTGTATTTGTCAACGACACAGAAACTCAGTTGCAGTCGGAGCTAAGAGAAGCAGAAGTCGAGTTAACAAGCTTAAGCTATCATTGTACCGAAGACCATCCCTCTGTGAAAGCTATACAAGATAAGATTAACCTTATCAAGCAACAGCTTGAGAAGAAAGCAACCGAATTTGCAGATGCATACATCGAAGTGATGCGGATAAGATGGGAAACAGCCAAACAAAGAGAAAATGAACTGCAAACATCCTATGATGAACAACGTCAAGCAGCACAGGATTTAGGTATTAAGGCGGCTGAGCATTCCGTGCTACAATCCGAATTAAAACGGCTTGAAAGACTCTGCGAGATTCTCGATGACCGCATCAAGGAACTCAATGTAACAGAAGATGTTGGGGCGCTCAACATCAGCATATTGGAATTTGCGCGTCCAATGGATTATCCCTCAAAGCCAAAAAAAGCCAGAATTATGGCACTGGCACTAGTTGTGAGTATTATGGTCGGCTGTGGCTTTGCTCTACTTCGAGACTGGCTGGACTATCGACTGAGGTCCGCTGACGAGATATCAGCGATTCTCCAAATACCGATTCTTGGTATTGTCCCGAGAATGGCACAGGAACAGAGAGTTATCATAACTCATGGACAAAAAGTCTGGCTCAAGCTGAAGTCTATCATTGCTGAAAATTATCGAGAGATACGCTCGGCATTGGTTTCAGTCCTTCCCAAGCGCATAACAAAACCTAAAAAGCAGACTATTATGGCCCGTGCCTCGAAATATCGAGCAATACGAACCAATATATTCAGCAAAACGGCAAGAGGAAAACTAAAGGCCACAATTACCGCATTGCAAATGCTGAGTGACGAAAAGGACTCATCTGAAAAGCAGAGCATTATAGCCCGCGGCCAGAAGGTCCACCTCGAGCCTAAGTCTCTCGTAGCTGAAGCCTACCGCACGATACGCACCGCTGTGTTCTTTGGCGCACCAAAAGACCAGGCAAAAACTATCCTTGTCACCTCACCAGGGGCCAGCGATGGAAAGAGTACCATCACAAGCAATCTGGCCATTGCAATGGCACAAGCCGGACAAAAAACACTTGTCCTCGACGGCGATTTCCGAAAACCTGTGCAGCACAGGATTTTTGACATTGACGATGAAAAGGGAGTTTCGAGCATATTAGCAGGAAAGCATACTATAGACGAAGCAATTCAACCAGGCCCAATTAAGGGACTTGATATTTTATCCTGTGGACCAGAAGTACCCAACCCGTCCGAAATACTCAACAGTGATACATTTGCTAAGTTACTAAAGAACCTTTCTGACCAGTATGACCGTGTTATCATAGACTCGCCGCCAGTAACAATAGTTGCTGATAGCCAAATCCTCGGTGCCATCTGTGATATAACGCTTCTGGTCCTCAGAGTAGAAAAATCCACCAGACGCCTTAGTCAGCGAGCCAGAGACAATCTATTAAGTGTCGGAGCGCACATACTCGGTGCAGTTGTGAACGACGTTTCTCGCAAACACAGCCGCTATGGTTACTACTCTGATTACGGCTATTACAGCCATTACGGCTACTATGATTACTACGGGAGCAGAAAAAAGAAAACAGGTTAATAGTATAAACGCCTATGTTTGAACAACTTATGGGGGCGTTGCTTTTGGGGGTTTATGTAATTGAGCATAACGGATTCTATAAATGACAACCTAAATGGCACCGAAAAAATCGGCCATAGAGGAATTAGTCAACAGCAATTCGTTGATATCCACTGTCACTGCCTTCCAGCCGTTGATGATGGCCCAGCCACAATAGCTGATGCACTTTCACTGTGCCAGGGATTAGTTGACGATTGGATAACCAGCGTCATAGCAACTCCGCATCAACTTGGACGGTTCAGCGACTGCAACGAAGCCGCGCTGATTAGAGAGGCGGTTTCTATTCTCAATGAAGAATTAAAAAGAAATAATATCGCTCTTACTGTACTGCCCGGCGGAGACGTCCGGGTGGACGAAAGAATATGCCAATTACTTGAGGCCGACAAAATACTTACCCTTGCAGATGGCGGCAAATATATTCTCCTGGAGCTCCCTCAGCAGGTCTTTATAGATATCACACCATTGCTTGACGAGCTATCTTCTTTAGGCGTTCAGGCCATTATATCACATCCCGAACGGCATCCTGTTCTTGCAGCGCAGCCCCGTATATTGACTGATTGGATTGAGCACGCAGCTATCCTGCAAGTTACATCCGCCAGTCTGCTTGGCGAATTTGGTCCTATAGCTCAGAAAGCAACATGGTATTTTTTAAGCTCTGGCTTGGCAGCTCTCGTAGCGACGGATTCTCACGACTTAGATAGTCGAAGGCCATGTATGAAAGCTGCCTTCGAACAAATATGCAACAAACTGGGGAGGACGATTGCACAGTTAGTCTGTATCGAAAATCCATCAAGAGTATTAAAAGCTCTGGATATAGTACCTGTTTGCTCTGTAAGCACAAGGAAGTGTATTGATGAGACAGTCCCAACTAATTTTTGACAATACAGATAAAGATTCAAGCAGATTCGACATAGTAATCGAATGGCTAATCATCATTCTTTTGGCCTTTATGCCCTTAGCTTTTGGGGTGGTGCATGCCTGGAGCGAAGAGGTTGTCGTCGCTCTGTCAGGTGCTATTGTTGTGTGCTTCCTATTAAAGCTCGTATTCCATCGCGAGCAGCGCTTAATCTGGACCTGGGCTTACATACCGTTAGGGCTGTTCTTTATGCTCGCGGTATTTCAACTTGTTCCCTTGCCCGCTCGACTGATAAGCATCATTTCACCAAATACGGTAATTATAAAAAAGGAACTTCTAAGCGATTTGCTGAACGCTAATAAACTACTTAAGTCAATGCCGCTTACCCTTTACCCGTATGCTACAAAACACGGCCTACGACTTTTGCTGGCGATTACGGGAGTGTTTGTGGTTGTCCTTAATGTCTTCCGCCGTCCGGACCAGATAAAACGCCTTTTGATGGCAATAGCTATAATCGGCGGCATCATCGCAGTTATTACCCTGGCACAAAATCTTTTCGGCAACGGTAAACTCTATTGGTTCATAAATTTTGCGAACTGCAAGGGCTATTCAGGTCCATTCGTTAATCACAGCAACTACGGTCAATTTATAAACTTAACAATGGGTGCGGCCCTTGGTTTGTTTATGGTAAAACTCCATCAGGCCTTCAGCGGCAAAAAGATAACACCTCCAGAGGTTTTAGAGTATTTAAGCTCAAAATCAGCACATTCATTGTGGTTGCTCTGTGCCATTATAACTGTCGGCACAACAACTGTTTTTGTCAGTTTAACTCGGGGGGGGATGGTCAGCATGCTTATTGCCATAACCTTTACCACCTTTTTAGTTACTTCGCGAAGATCTAAACAGGTACCTATATGGTCAATGGTTATTATGGCACTACTCGCATTTACCTGCATTTTATACGTCGGCTTCGATGCTGTCTATGACCGCTTGGCAACACTGCGGAATTTCCATGAAGCTGAAGCTGGCAGATTTCAAATACTTAAGGATATAGCAGTCATCTGGACAAAATTCCCTGCCTTCGGAACCGGTTTTGGAACACATTCGGTTGTGTATCCTATGTTTGACCGCTCAACGATAACAGCGTTAGCGATGCACGCCGAAAACGAATACGCTCAAGTGTTAGAAGAAACGGGATTGATTGGTTTAAGTGTTCTAATAATTTTTGGTGTCATTATTTGGTCAAGCTACATTAGAAACATCCGTAATACAAACATACCTATTTGTACAGCTTCGTATGGCCTTGGCTTTGGCATTTTGGCGATAATGACACACAGTTTAAGCGATTTCGGGCAGCATCTGCCTGCCAATGCTATGTTATCTGCTATATTCTGTGCTCTTCTACTGGGACTTGCTCGGCATAGGCATATAGCCAATCCAGAACAGAAAAACACGAAGGGTTACAGTATTCTTTTGAGTTATGTGATTTTGATTTCTGTCTGTGTTTTTTGGATATGGATACTTAGCGGTGCAGATGATGCCCGTATTGCCGAAGCCCATTGGAAAAAGGCACTTGTTGTAGAAAAGGGTCTAAAAGAAAACAACTGGCAGGGCACTAAGGCCGAGTATGCAGATTTAATTTCTCACGCTAAGACTTCGTTAGACTATCAGCCGGAGAATGTGAAATATCAGCATTGGCTTAATGTTTACCGATGGCACTCTATCAGCAAAACAACAGACCCTAATACTGGCCAGACTACCATCTCCAAGGATTCAATACCAATTGTTCGTGACATAGTTAAAGAGCTTCATAAAGCACGAGTATTGTGTCCGACCTATGGACCACCATATACGGTAGTTGGCCAAATCGAAAAGTATTGCCTAAACATTGACTCCGGCAGCGACAGAATAAGAAAGGGCTTTTGCCTTGCACCTTGTGACCCAGTAGCATGTTTTGTCGCTGGCTGCCTTGATGTTTCGGAGGGGAAAAACGAACAATGCATTGAGAAATTTCAAAGAGCGGTGCAACTGGATGGCAATCTGTTCAAGGAGATTGCTAACATTTATGTTAATTATCTGAATCGCCCTGATTTAGCTTTAGCCAGCGCAGGCAATAATATTGACCGCCTTACTTACGTCGCCGGTATCCTCGAAGATATGCAATACTACGACCTGGCAAAGCAAACCTCACAAGAAATACAAAATTTGCTTGAAGCAAAGTGCTCGAAGCCCAATGCCCCCGCATCAGCATTTGTATCTCTTGCGAATATCTATATAAAACAGCAGGATAACAAGGCAGCAATAGAGTGCTATCATCGCGCTCTTGCACTGAACTACAGCCAAATTCAATGGCGTCTAACTCTGGCACGATTGCTCGCCGAAACAGAGAATATACCTGAAGCAATACAACAGGCGAGAATATGCCTACGGGTCCGACCACAGTTAAAAGCAGCAGAAAATCTTATTGCGGACCTTTCTATACACCCGGCAGCTATGGGGGAAGAGATTAAATCACCCTAATGCTTTAAAGTTTTCAAAGTGTGCCTAAAGCTCTATTGCTGGTAGCTGACCGCCCTCGCCGGTCAACCGACGGGGACGGAGTTTGCGCCGAACTGATTATGACTTGATAAAAATTGAGGGATTAAACTTTAAGGTCTATCTTCCAAGCGATGAAGACTTACTTATTCACATATCTCTGTTCGACTTTGCTGGCACTTGCGATTACACCAATTACGATTTACATTGCAAGGGCACTTAAGATTTACGACAATCCGGATGTACGAAAGGTTCATGCTTCAGCCATTCCGCGGATTGGAGGGCTGGCTATTTTCCTATCAACAACTGGTCTAGTGATTGCGGCATTGTTTTTGGACAATAATATCGGAGAGGCGTTCCGCCGCGCACAGACCCAGGTAGTTGCCCTGCTGGCAGCCGGTACATTTATCTTTATTTTTGGTCTTATTGACGATTTGCGTGGAATGAGGGTCCGGTATAAGCTCCTGGCTCAGGTTGTTGCTGCAGCAGCAATATGCCTATCTGGAGCTCGTATCGACCGATTGGGTGTTGCAAATCTGTTTACTCTCCATCTCGGGTGGTTTTCATTTCCAGTAACTATCTTCTGGATAGTGGCTATTACCAATGCGGTGAATCTTATAGATGGTCTCGATGGTCTTGCAGCTGGTATCTCGGCAGTGGTCTGTGCGGTAATAGCAGCTTTCGCCTTTGACATTGGCCAACCGTTGTTGGTCGTGCTTATGCTCGCTCTGTTGGGCAGCTTGTCGGGTTTTTTGTTTTATAACTTTAACCCAGCTCGAATCTTTATGGGCGACTGTGGCAGTATGTTCCTGGGTTTTATCCTGGCCTCCACCAGTGTACTATGTGCGACAAAGTCCAGGACAATTATAGCCCTTGCTCTACCAACACTTGCTCTTGGACTTCCGATATTCGATACGATATTTAGCATGCTTCGACGATATCTTAAACGACGGGGCATAATGTCACCAGACCGGGGGCATTTTCACCACATATTGTTAGATATGGGTCTAAACCATCGTCAAGTAGTAATTACTATGTATGTTCTGACGGCGATGGCTGCAGGTATGGGAATGTTCATGATGCTCACACATAACGCAGGGGCTGTTGCCATATTCTTCTCTGTATTTTTACTTCTGCTGTTGGTCTTTCGTGTAGCTGGTGCTATCCGACTGAGTGATATGTTAGCCGGCTTGAGGGAAAAAAAGACCATCTCTCGCGATGCAAGGCAGGAAGTAGAAACTTTTGAAAAGACCGAGCTTCATTTTCAGCAAGCCAAAACTTTTGACCAATGGTGGCAAGCAGTCTGTCTGGCTACGGAAAAAATGGGCTTTATAAAGAGCTCATTACCTTTGGTCAACCGCGATGGAACTAAACGAGTATTGGTCTGGGAAAAAGATGGCCAAAATGGCGAGACAGATGACATAGTCAAAATGACATTACCTATCCGTGACCGTCGTGCCGGTTCACCACTGAATTTAGAAGTAAAAGTTTACACAAACGGTTCTCTCGAATCTGCAGGCCGCCGCATGACGCTATTTGGTCGACTGCTCGAGGAGCACAGCATTGCAAATCTAAATAACCCGAACTGACCGGTTTTAGCTGAGGCCTAAGAAAAATATTAGAAACGACTTATTGAAAACACATAAATAAAGAAAGTTTTGTGAACAGAAAGAGGTGATTCAAATGTCAGTATTTATTATTGCCGAATTAGGAATTAACCATAACGGAGATTTGCAAACCGCGAAAAAGCTAATCGACGTAGCAGTGCTTGCCGGATGTGATGCTGTCAAATTCCAGAAACGCACCGTTGATAAAGTTTACTCAAAAGAGTTTCTCGATTCTCCCCGCGAAAGTCCATGGGGTACTACTCAGCGGGCTCAAAAAGAAGGGCTTGAATTTGGCAAGGAAGAATATGATGAAATAAACATTCACTGTAAGGAGAAAGGGACTGAATGGTTTGCTTCGGCTTGGGATATTGAAAGCCAGAAATTCTTAAGGGCTTATGATTTGAAATACAACAAGATTGCCTCTGCGATGATTGTCCATGAGAATTTGCTCAGGGAAGTTGCCTCGGAGAAAAAACATGCTTTTATTTCCACGGGGATGAGCTCTTTTAAAGAGATTGACCGGGCGGTGCAAATTTTTCGTGATGCCGACTGTCCTTTTGAATTAATGCATTGCGTCTCCACGTATCCAATGACAGATGAAGATGCCAATCTAAGTTGCATAAAAAATTTGCGTGACCGCTATAAATGCAACGTTGGCTACAGCGGCCATGAAGTCGGCCTGGCAGTATCTTATGCGGCTGTGGCCTTTGGGATTACTTCCTTAGAAAGACATATCACGCTTGACCGTGCTATGTATGGCTCGGATCAGGCAGCTTCGGTTGAACCGGCAGGTCTTATTAACCTGGTCGGAGCCATCCGAAAAATTGAGAAAGCTATGGGAGACGGCAAGAAAAAAATGAACGCGAAAGAAATCCCAATCGCACAGAAGTTAAGAGCACATATACCCTGGGAATCACATGCACGAGTATGAGGGATTCCATGGCTTCAGTAGTTGCAATAATTCCCGCCAGAGCAGGTTCAAAGGGTGTTGCGGACAAGAATATCAAACCTTTGGCTGGCAGGCCTTTGATAGCTTATACCATTGCTGCTGCAAAACTGGCCCATAACATCGACCGCGTTATCGTTTCTACCGATTCGCAGCGATATGCTGGTATTGCCAGAGAATACGGCGCCGAAGCGTCTTTCCTGCGTCCCAAGGAAATATCCGGAGATAACAGCACGGACTATGACTTTATCAAGCATCTGCTTGATTGGTTTGAAAACAACGGACAGCAGCAGCAGCCGGAATATCTGGTTCATCTTCGGCCGACAACTCCATTACGAGAAGTACGTTACATTGAATCAGCAATCGAGACTATAAAAGCTGACGCTAAAGCCACTGCCCTGCGCTCTGTTCATGAAATGTCTGAATCAGCTTACAAAGCAATGGAAGTGGAAAACGGATACTTAAAATGCGTTGGCTCGGGTTCATTTGATTTGGATTTTGCCAACAATCCCCGGCAAAAATTCAGTAAGACCTATCAACCAAATGGATATGTCGATGTGATAATAAGTGAATATGTTAGAAAAAACCAAAAGATACACGGTAATCATGTTATAGCATACCTTACTCCATATGTTGTTGAGGTAGATACAGAAGACGATTTTACTTACCTTGAATATCAGGTGGCTTCAAATCCTTCACTTGTTAACAGACTTTTTGGAGAAGAACCATAAAATATCAATTTTCAAAAACTCCGGTTAAAGTGCCACCTATTCATACCAAACACCGCAGAATAAAAACTGCTATCCCTTTGCCCGGAACCGAGTCAATCCTGTCGGAACTCGATAAATACGAATCCCGGTCTATGCAAGGACAAATGCCTATTGTCTGGAGCCGTGCGAAGAACTTCAGCGTTTATGATAAGGGTGGCAATAAGTGGATTGATTTTACCTCCACAATATTCGTAACAAATGTTGGTCATGCCAATCCCCGTATAGTTTCCGCCATCAAACAAGTGCTCGACAAACCTTTACTCCACACTTATGCTTATGCCAACGAATTAAGGTCGAACTATATAAGGCGACTTGTAGAATTCTCCCAGGGCCATTTCGAAAAAGCATTTCTACTTTCCGCAGGTACAGAGGCAACGGAGGCCGCTCTAAAACTTATACGAATGTACGGCCAAAAAAAGAAAAAACGAAGCCCCAAAATTATATGCATAGATGGTAATTTTCATGGAAGAACAATGGGAGCACATATGATGAGCCATCACACAATCGAGGACGATTGGGTCGGTTATCGGGACCCTAATATCCATCATATTCCCTTTCCCTATCCGTGGACATTGGGCGATATGAGCGGTACAGATTTTCTTAAAGCCGGCATTGATTTTCTGAAGCAGCAAGGTCTGGACATTAAAAGGGAAATATGTGGTTTTATGCTGGAGACCTTCCAGGGATGGGCAGCTGCATTCTATCCAAAAGACTTTGTGCAGGGTATAGCAAATATATGTCACAGGAATGATATTCTACTTGCGTTCGATGAAATGCAGGCAGGTTTTGCAAGAACAGGAAAACGCTTTGGCTATGAACACTATGAGGTTAAGCCGGATTTGATTTGCTGCGGCAAGGGTATGGGGTCGGGCGTTCCGCTTTCCGGCGTATTGGGAAGTGCTGAAATATTGGACCTGCCGGATGTCGGAAATATGAGCAGTACGCATTCGGCCAATCCGTTAGTATGTGCCGCAGGACTGGCTACGCTGGAGGAAATAGAAGAAAAAAATCTTGTTGACAAAGCCGCCAGAAAAGGGGCTTTGTTGCATAGCAAGCTAAATGAAATAAAGAACAAATATCCAGACTATGTGGCGGCTGTATTAGGTAAAGGGCTTTTAGCAGCAATGATATTCAACAATCCTAAAACAAATAAATTTGATTCAATAATACCAAGTAAACTTTCAGAGCGATGTATGCAGAAAGGTGTGCTTGTTGTGCATACGGGGCGGGAATCAATAAAACTTGCTCCACCTTTGACAATCTCAGATGACGCCTTGATGGAAGGGCTTGAAGTAATAGAAGAATCGCTCGGTGAAATTTTAATGGAAAATTGATGATAAAGAATATTCGGCATACCGGTATAGTCGTAAATGACTTGGAAGCATCCTTTTACTTTTATGGGAAGCTGCTCGGATTCAAAGTGGTAAAAAAAATGGATGAATCGGGGAGTTTTATCGACAAGATATCAGCCCTATCCGGCGTAAAGGTCACAACAATTAAAATGTCGGCTCCGGATGGCCAAATGATTGAATTATTAAAATATCATTCTCACCCGAGCGAGCTGAGGCAGCTCAATATCTGTGATATAGGTATTTCGCATATCGCATTCACGGTAGGTGATTTGAACAACGAATACAACAGACTCAAGACTAAGGGAGTTGAATTTAATTCGCCTCCACAATTATCACCAGATGGTTATGCAAAAGTCACTTTTTGTCGGGCACCGGAAGGAAC
>CAZKYA010000059.1:0-10912 GCA_964556725.1 uncultured Pirellulales bacterium | reverse complement strand
TATCTTTCACCAATTGCTGGTTTTTTTGAGGTTTTGATTTGGCTTCTGGCTATCGGTCAGATAATGAAAAATCTTTCCAGCCCTATGTGCTATATCGCCTATGCGAGCGGCTTTGCGATGGGTAACTATGTAGGAATTTGTATAACAGAGAGACTGTCCTTAGGGATGGTTCTTATACGGGTCGTGTCCCAAAAAGATGCGCTGCCACTAGTAGAGCAACTAAAGAAAGAAAATTATGGTGTTACCAGAATCGGGGGCCACGGGACTTCCGGTGAGGTAGAAGTTGTTTTCACAATAGTACCCAGGCGGGAGGTTAAATCAGTAATCGAGCTGGTAAAAAGATTCAATCCGAACGCATTCTACACTATAGAAGAGGTGGGTTTTGTCGAAAAGGGTGTATTTCCTGTTAGAAAAAGCTGGCACGATGCCGCCTGGCTGAGATTATTGAATCCATTCAGAAAAAGTAAATAAATTATATCTTAATACAAGATGCTAAAAAACATTTTATTATCATTTATACCGATATTTGTGGCTATTGACGCGGTGGGGGTCCTGCCCATATTTGTTTCACTAACCGAAGGAATAGACCGACAGCAAAAGATAAAAGTGATTGTTCAATCTATGTTTACCGCCGTGTGTCTGTCGGTCGGGTTTATATTCCTGGGAAGAGCGGTCTTCAAGGTTCTGGGTATAACAATGGGGGATTTTATGGTGGCTGGGGGAGCGATACTTTTTTGTCTGGCCATAATTGATATCATTAACCCGGTCAAGCGAAGACGAATACCGAGCCAAGAACTTGGAGTCGTACCACTGGGTACGCCCTTGATTGTAGGCCCGGCAGTGTTAACCACATCAATGGTAATAATCTCGCAATACGGATTATTCGCTACGCTTATATCCGTTCTGGTAAATATTCTATTGGCAGGTATAATTTTTAGTGTATCATCCGTTGTGATGAAGGTTTTAGGTGAGGCGGGCGTAAAAGCCCTTTCAAAAATAACGAGTTTACTGCTGGCAGCAATAGCAGTAATGCTGATAAGGAAAGGAATAATAGAACTTATTTAAATGATTTGAGGTTAAATGTAATAAATTTATGAAAGAGAAAATTGACAGGTCTTCCAGCCATGAGCTATTCACCAGGCATTCAGCCAATCCTATTTTGTCGGTGAAAGATTGGCTTTATGCCGCCAACTCGGTTTTTAACGCTGCTGCTGCTGAAGTGGACAGAAAAATACTTTTACTTACTCGAGTTGAAGATTTTAGAGGCATTTCACATCTTACTGCCGCCAGAAGCGACAATGGAGTGGACGGATGGAAAATAGACCCTCAGCCAACATTAAGGCCTGAACCCGAAAACTATCCGGAGGAACTTTGGGGCATTGAAGACCCGAGAATTACCTGGCTTGAGGAGTTAGGGCAATGGGCGATTGCATATACTGCATATTCTAAAGGTGGGCCTTTGGTGTCGCTTGCGACGACGAAGGATTTCAGGACTTTTGAGCGGCTTGGTCCCGTGATGCCGCCGGAGGATAAAGATGCAGCTTTATTTCCGAGGCGATTTGGAGGCAGGTGGGCGATGCTTCATCGGCCCGTTGCACCATATCTTTCAGCAAATATCTGGCTTTCTTTTTCGCCAAATTTGAAACATTGGGGCGAGCACCAGGAAATAATCTATGCACGTGAAGGTAGCTGGTGGGATGCCAACAAGATTGGGCTTTCTGCCCCGCCGATGCAGACTGCAGAAGGATGGCTGGTATTGTATCACGGCGTCCGCACCACCGCATCGGGCTCTATATACAGGTTAGGCCTTGTATTGCTCGACCTCGAAGACCCAAGGAAAGTCATTCGCAGGTCTGACGAGTGGATTTTTGGCCCAAAAGCCTCTTACGAGCGAGAAGGTGATGTAGATGATGTAGTTTTTTCCTGTGGCTGGATAAATAAAAACGGCAAGATATTGATGTATTATGGTGCTGCGGACTCTTGTATTTGCCTTGCCACTGCAAATTTAAAAGACTTGACCGACTTTGCTCTGAAATGTCCCTGTAGCAGCAATCATTAAATCTGGAAGAAAATAAGCAATACCAAGTTATAAACAAGTTCGGGTAAAGAATAAACCGACAGGAAGTTAGTTCGTTATGATTCAGTCAAAAGCACCCCAATATATACGTCAGGGCAGCAATTGTGCAGTAATCGTAGCTCATCCTGACGATGAAACACTGTGGGCGGGCGGGACAATCCTTCTGCATCCTGATTGTAACTGGACCGCGATTACGCTCTGCAGAAAAAGCGACCCCGACCGAGCTCCCAAATTCTTTCGAGCTCTCGAACAGTTAAACGCAACCGGAGCAATGGGAGACCTTGATGACGGGCCGGAGCAGACTCCACTACCTATCCGTAAGGTGCAGGATACGACTATTGGATTGCTGACATCGGACAGGTTCGACCTTATTGTAACACACGGATTGTGGGGAGAATACACGCGACATCTAAGACACGAGGAAGCAGGAAAAGCAGTTACGGCACTATGGGAAGGTGAAAAGCTGTTTGCAAAACAAATCTGGAGGTTTGCTTATGACGACGGCGGCGGAAAGCACCTTCCACAGCCTGTCAAGGATGCAGATTTACAGATAGAACTGCCGGAGGAAATCTGGCAAAAAAAATATGATATTATTACCAAAGTTTACGGTTTTAGCGCAGATAGTTTTGAGGCACAAACAACTCCGCGAGAAGAGGCCTTTTGGTGTTTCAGGCACAGGTAAAAGTTTTATGAGTAACTTAATAACAGGAGCACAAGAAAATGAAAGTGTTGGTGATGTATGATTACCCTCCTTCTCCTGCTGGTTTAGCCACACAGGGACACTTGCTGCACAGAGGTTTGGAACAGAACGGCGTGGATGTTCACTCTGTGCACTTTGAATCCGCTCAGGAAAAAGAGTGGTACTATCGATGGTTTGAGCCGGATGTAGTGGTAGGGGTAGGATACTGGGGCCACTGTCTTCATTTAGTTCTCCATCCACAAAGGTATGGGCTTACGCCGGTGCCGTGGCTTGTGGCGGATGGCTACATGGCAAATTACCAAGAAATACTTGAGGCACTGCCACTTATATTGGTTACATCCAACTGGGTGAAAAAGGTATATATGCGCGATGGTCTGAGCGGTAAGAATATTGAGGTGCTTCCGGTCGGTATCGATACAGATTCTTTTATTCCTCGTGATAAAAACGACTCTAAGATTGGAGCAGTTCGTGAAACGCTGGGTATATCGCCGGACCAGATAATGATTCTTACGGTCGGCGGAGATGCGGCATCGAAGGGCGCTCAGGAGGTAATGCAGGCACTGGCATTGATAGACACAAAAGCACCGGACTGGAAATACGTATGCAAGGTCTGGCCTCAGCCGAGGACCGAGCAGCAGAACGTCCTTGACATGCAATTGGCCACGCATCTTGGAATTGAAAAGAATGTTGTGTATACCGCAGGCAAGTTCTCGCGCAATTTTATGCCTTACCTTTTAGCAGCGTGTGATATTTATGCAGCGCCGTCACGTCTGGAGGGCTTTGGTATGATTCAGGTAGAAGCCAATGCCTGCGGCAAGCCGGTAATAGGGATTAAAGCGATGGGGATGCTCGACACGATGGTTCACGGTGAAAATGCTTTTCTTGCCAGCATAGCACAAGAGGTAAGATTAAGGGAGACGACCTTAGAGCAGGAGCCCGGCAATGAACAGGGACAGGCACATCGCGTAGTTTTCAAAAGTCCAAGGATAGTAGATTATCGCGCCAGCGTTCATGACATAGCAAATTATCTTTTGCAGTTGATGCAGGATGCTGAGCTGCGCAAGAAGATGGGCGAAGCCGGCAGAAAAAGAGCTGTGGAGAACTACGACTATCGTGTTATAGCCAAGAGATTTGTCGATATTATCTCAAAGCGACTCGGGATTTCGTAGATATGAACAAAAAAGAGCGAATTTTAATAGACCAGGCCAAGCAAGCTGCGATGGAAGCACTGATACACAATGCACATGGGCCATACCGTGGACTTCCCCGTGCAGCAGGATGGGGGTATCCGGAGCCATACACCCGTGACATTATGATTTCTTCGCTGGGAATCCTGCTTACCAAAAACGAGAAACTAATTAAATCCCTAAGAAGGGCAATGGAGACTGTTGCAAAAAACCAGAGCCGTCTTGGTCATATTCCTTCACTGATTCACGACCCGAGCGACCGCGGGTCGAGCGATTGCACACCTTTATTTTTGATGGCAGTAGCACTTCACCGCAAGTTTAGCGGCGAATATGATTTTCTGGAGCAAGCGGTGCAGAAAGCGATGACGTGGATGGAATACAAAAGTCCATCCGACCGAGTTATTGTTGACCAGTTACCGACCAGCGATTGGCGAGATGAGCAGTGGGTTTTAGGTTATGGGCTATATGTAAACACTGTTGTGTATGCTTACTTACGTCTGCTCGGTCAGGATGAGCGAGCAGAGCGGCTTCGAGAGGCAATGGGTCGCTTCACCGTTAAAGGAGACCGGCAAAACCGTCATGTACACGAGGGTCTGGTATTAAGAAATAAACCATATTACGCATTATGGTCATACAAGGTGTACAGGAGTGAGCGTTTCGACCTTTTGGGCAACAGTATGGCAATTCTTTCAGGTATTGCATCACCTTCCAGAGCTAATAAACTGATTTCCTGGATTGAAACAGAATGTGCAGCTTTACGAAAGAATGAAGACTTAGCTGTTGACCTGCCGCCTAATTTCTTTCCTTACATAAGGCCCGAAGACCCGGATTGGTTGCCGAGATACAAAAAATACAATCAGCCGGGCGAATACCATAATGGTGGTATTTGGCCTTTTATTTGCGGATTATATGTAGCAGCGTTAGTAGCAGCAGGCAGAGAACAACTTGCAGAGAAGAAGCTCATTGCTTTGACAAACCTTGTTCGACTTGCACGAGAAGCGAAGGTGAGGTTCGGTTTCAATGAATGGCACCGAGCACAGGACGGGACGCCTCAGGGTGAGGATTGGCAGAGCTGGTCGGCAGCGATGTATCTATATGCTGCTGCCTGTGTGGAAGAGCAAAGAACTCCCTTTTTTGACGAGGTTCGGGATTTAAAAAAGCGTAGTGATAATAACATCAATCCAGTTTAGCGCAGGTTAATTGGCAATTCGGCGGTTTTGTGTCGATGAATACAGATGCTAAAAGATAGTAACTGATTTTTTAGAGAATTTACATACTTCGTTATTGACCTGTGGCTATAAATAGTATAAACTTCTGTTTTTATATTTTTTCGTTTATCGAGGGCAGGTTGTTTCGAAAGAGTAATTTTAATGCCGAAGCAGAAAACACATAAGGGATTAGCTAAAAGGTTTAAGATTACCGCTAAGGGCAAGATTAAGCGCAGACGAGCCGGCGGTGGTCATCTTATGAGCGGTAAAAATTCCAAACGCCGAAGGCGAGTAACCGGTTCAGCCACGATGACTGGAAAAAAAGCCAAGGTTGCCAGGATACGAATTTCGTGAATCACATTAAGGACAAAAAACCAATAGCCAGTAGAAAACAATCAATCGAATGAGCTTGCTTCTCGGCCTTATTTGTCACTCATTCAGCTGCCGCCAGCAAGCGTAAAAGAATAAAAATTATCAAAGGAAAGCTGAAATGCCAAGAGCCAGAAAAGGTGCTGCAAGACGTCAGGCAAGAAGAAGAATCCTGAAGGCAGTTAAAGGATATCGAGCAGCGAGAGGCCATCTTTACCGAGCAGCAAAAGAAGCTGTTGTCCGCGCAGCAGTCAACGCCCGCATCGACCGCAAACGTCGTAAACGAGACTTCCGGGGTCTGTGGGTGACCCGCTTAAGCGCAGCCTGTCGCCAGCGAGACATAAGATACAGCCAGTTCATCAACGGCTGTAAAAAAGCGAATATCCAGTTAAACCGCAAAATGCTAAGCGAGATTGCAATAGCCGACCCAGCCGGTTTCGATGCCGTTGTAGAAAAAGCCAAAGCCGCCTGTTCTTTGTAATGAGTTCACCGTTTTCGCCAAAGGCGGATTCATCGATAAACTGCGAACAACGAACGAGAATACGAATCAATGCTTAAGCAATTCGAAAAAATTGGTAAAGATGCACTTTCAGACCTGCAGAATGTCACCGACCTGAAGCAACTGGAAGACTTCCGCATAAAATACCTGGCTCGAAAAGGACAGATTATGCAGATGCTCAGCCAGTTAGGCAAACTCCCACCGAAACAAAAACCGCAAGCAGGACAAATTGCGAATAAAATTAAAAAAGAAGTTGCCGAGGCATTTGAACATCGAAAAAACACCTTGTTGCAGTTACAAGAGCAAACTCGTGAGCTGATAGATATTACTTTGCCGGGTAAACCCGTCCACATCGGCAAAATGCATATCATCACGCAAACGTTGAATGAGCTGCTGGAGATATTCGGCCGAATGGGCTTCGCTGTTGCCTACGGCCCGGAGGTTGAGGACGAATGGCACAATTTCATTGCGCTGAATATCGGCCCGGAACATCCTGCAAGAGACCCATCGGATAATTTCTATATTGAAGACAATATCCTGCTGCGAAGCCAGACATCAACAATCCAGATTCGGGTTATGGAAAAACAAAAGCCGCCCATCCGGATTGTTGCGCCGGGTCGAGTGTATCGGCCGGATACCGTCGATGCGACACATATGTTTATGTTCCATCAGCTCGAAGCGCTCGTTGTGGATGAAGGCGTTAGTATGGTGGATATGAAGACCACAATCGAGCAGTTCATCCACGCTTTTTTTGGACGCGATACGAAGTGGCGGTTTCGGCCGAGCTTCTTCCCGTTTACCGAGCCAAGCGCCGAAGTTGATTTGCTCTTAAAAGATAAGAGCGGCAAAGAAAGCTGGACGGAGATGGGCGGCTGCGGTATGGTTGACCCGAATGTCTTCGACGCCGTTGGAATAGACAGCGAAAAATATACCGGATGGGCATTCGGCTTCGGCATCGACCGGCTGGCTATGCGAAAATACGGCATAACCGATATCCGCCTATTTTTCGAGAACGACCTGCGCTTCCTCGACCAATTCTGAATATGGTTTTCAGCGTCCAAATTAGTGTGGTAACAAATTCGATGATAAGAATTACAGACCAGACCGCCATTTCTGAAGATGAGCTTATTTTCAAGGCGTCTCGAAGCGGCGGACCTGGTGGTCAAAATGTCAATAAACTCAATACCCGAATAACACTGCTCTTCGATGCTGCACACTGTGAGAGTTTATCCAATGAACAAAAACAGCGAATACTCAAACACCTTGCAAGCCGAGCAGATAAAAACGGTGTAATAAGAGTCATTTCGCAAAAGTTTCGAACTCAGAGTGCAAATCGCAATGCAGCCGTCGAGCGTCTGCAGCAGCTATTAAGAGATGCCCTGCAAACTAAACCCCTTCGGAAGAAAACGAAGGTACCCAGTGCAGTCAAGAAGCAGCGATTAGAAGAAAAGAGGCAACGAAGCCAGTTAAAACAACAAAGAGCAAAAAGAAAATGGGCGAAGGACCTTGCGGATTAACCTGTGGTTTTGCTTCTGGAAGCGCTGAGGTTAAAAAAAACAAACAAGCTATCTGCCGGTGTAAGATTAGCTATTTATATCAGTTGCCTTTAGCGCCTCGTCAAGGTCATAGACATCAGGTCCTGTATGGAGGCGAAACGAACGAAGAGGCTTGCCTCTGAGCGCGCCGATAACTGTCTTGCGGCAGCGGATTACTCTGCCTTCAGCCGAAAACCAGGCGCACTTCCAATTACAATTTGCGTCACGAATTGGGCAAAGAATCGGGTCGTCCTTTTCGTCTGTCAGGAAACCCTGCTCTACAATTTTGATGGCTTTATACCTTGCGACCATAATCACCATTCCCCCTTAAAAAAACACTAAATTATAAACAATATATATTATACCAAATGACAAAACAAATTGGTAGAAATTTATCGGTTTATCAGGAAAAAAGTAAACTAATTTTTGACCCTGTAAAAGCAATAAATAAGAGCTTATGTTTTATGGGACTTGCTCAATTGACCAGTCATTATTGAATATGGAAAAAAGTTGATAATAGCTGCTTTGTTTATGTCAATTCAACGTCGCACGGCTTATTCAGCGGCAGGGTAACAACGGTTATTAATTCACTGCCGAGCCGATGAGCTTCCTTCATTGCCGTTGGATGCTTTTCGATGTCACCGGCGTCATTGACCCTGTTGACAAATAAATTTGACACGTAGTGCAAATCCAATATATCAAAGTAGGATTTCATTGTCAGACGAATACTCTCAAACATCTTTTTACTTTTCGAGCCGCCTACTGCGATAACCATCGCCCGCCTGTCTCGGCCGACATTAGTAACCAGGGGCTTTTTTAACACATACTTACAAGCCCAAAGACACTGACAGCGGTCGATGAATACCTTTGCCTGTGAGCAGACCGTCATAAAAAATATCGGCGTAGCAAAAATCAATCTGTCTGCCTCAAGCATCTTTGCCGATACTATTTGATAATCATCTTCAATTCTACATTTGCCTGTCTCGTAGCAGAAATTACACTCTGTGCAGGGAGCAATTTTTAAGTTAGACAAACTTACATATTCAATTACTGCACCAGCAGATTCAGCTCCAGCTAAGGCCTGACGTAAAAGCAGGTCACTATTGCCCTTTATCCGCGGGCTTGTCGAAATTCCAAGAACTTTAAGAGCCATACCAGATTCCCTTATCCGCCAATGAGAGCTGCTATCGCTTCGCTGTTCATTCCTTTGACCTTCTTCTGTTGAACGTGTTCACCTACTGGTCGTTGATGAATAGGATGCAACACGGCCACTTACTCCTGAGGTCAGCAGACCACTGTCCAAGAATCCCTTGTTTGTCAGCGTCCTCGGACATAACAAAAAGCCCGGCGTTACGAGCACCCGAGCGCATGTGTTCCAGAAGCTCGGTATTTTTGCACTGCCCAAACTCCTGACACAAGGTACAATCCTCAAGACTCTTCTCTAAGGCACAGGTACGTATCTCACAATTGTCTCTGCCACCACCTTTCAGGCACCCTGTACACAAAGGCATGCGCTGTATTGACTCAAGCTCCTTCGAGAATTCCTGATAATCGAAATCTTTAGGTGCCCAGTCTTGTAGCCCATATGCGTCTATCAATTCCTTGTACTTCTTGGTCAGTTCTCTCAGAACCCCATTACCGACCACGCAACTGCCACACCAGATCCCACAGAAGCCAATTTGGTCCTTCACATTCTCAAAGGCGTCATTGTTCCGATTTTTTTTCATTTAACATTCCTTTCAATGAGGCCGAACGGTGCGACGCGCCAGCACCGCGAACATGGTGTCCGTGTGCAGCAGCTGGTTTAATAATAATTTTCAGTCATAATCCTTCGACTCCGCTCAGGATGGTGAGCAAAGTCAAACCATTTTAGCGGAAGGGGGAGGGTTTTGTCAAGAGATGCATATTTTAATAAAAATCGGAAATTCGAACTTCGAAATCCGAGACGATATCGAAATTAGAATTACCGAATGTTCAAAACATTTTGAAAATCAAGCAGGTCCAAGATACAGATTGAAAATAAGGGATGATTGTGGTAAAAGGGGGCAAAGTTGATGCTTCCGCCTTCGCCCTATCTTCGCATGAAGCTTCCAACTTCGCTTGGCTATGCCGGACAGGACGAAGGGCTACGGCGGACAAGCGATACTGGATACTTTATGTCCGTCATGTTGAGCAATCCATCCTCCGTAGTCCCTAAGGGACGGAGGGTGGAAGCAAAGAGGAAACATCGGGGTATCGCGGTAGAATTAAGTACCACGGCCAGGATGGCCGTGATACGATTGGGATTATTTTATGGCGGTGCAGTTTATCTTAGGTAGAAGTGGGACAGGCAAGACCAGCTATTGCATAAAAGCAATCGTAGATGCATTGCTTGCCCCCGAACGTGATTATCGGGGGCTGGAGCCGGAAAATAACCAGCCCTTGATTTTTCTTGTTCCTGAACAGGCCACCTACCAGGCGGAGCGCGCGATACTTGCCGACAAAAGAATCCCCGGCTATAACAGATTACATATCCTTTCATTTGACCGTCTGCAATTCTGGCTGACTGGCAAAAATACCGCCAAGCCTGCTATTTCGCGCATCGGCCGACAAATGATAATCCACAGAATCTTGCGAGATAACAAAAGCAAATTAAAAATCTTTGGCCCATCTGCAACCTGGCCGGGGTTGAGTCAGCAAATGGCGCAAGCTATCTCCGAGCTGCACCAGTATGCAAAGATGCCGGAAGATATTGACCAGTTGCTGAGCGAACTGCAAAAAGATGAGCGTAATAGTTTAGCTGCTTTGAAATTCGCTGATATCGGCCTTATTCTCAGGGAATATCTAAATTTCATCGAGGGCAATTTTCTCGACCCGGATGTCCAACTCACACAATCCTGCCGAGAGGTGGCGAATGCCGAGTTTGTCAAAGGCGCAAAGTTGTGGGTTGACGGCTTTGCCAGCTTTACTACCAGCGAACTTGCAATCCTTACAGAGCTGCTAAAGGTAGTCGCAGATGCGCAGATTGCTCTTTGCCTGGACCCAACAGAAATTGATTTGGCAAATCCTGATGCTCAGGACATCGACCCAACTGATTTATTCTATCCGACGGAATGCACATACGCTGAGCTTATTGAGAATATAAAAAAATGCAAACTGCGATTAGCCAAGCCGATAATCCTTGATAAGCCGGTTAGATTTACTTCTTTTGAGCAGCTTGCCCACATTGAGCAAAACATATTCAAGGCACAGCCGGCAAAAATTTCGGCTGGAAATAATATTCGTATCATATCAGCACCCAATGCCCGCTCTGAAGCTCAGTTTGTCGCAAGGCAGATAATACATTTGGTCAAGGAGA
>CAZKYA010000058.1:0-10950 GCA_964556725.1 uncultured Pirellulales bacterium | reverse complement strand
TTTCCGCTTATCCGATTCACTAATCATGGACTCGCATCCTTTATTCAAAATCTATTGTATCATATAATTTTTTCAATTCATTTTCAACTAAAGCTAACGAAGAAATCTATAATTCTATTAGTGCTTTGACGATGCCGTCGGCGATAGTCACATAGTTAAGCTCTTGTCTTGCCGCCTGAAACATTAATAGTGGTGCCATGAATATAACCGGCACGGTCGGAGGCCAAAAAGCACACCGCGTTGGCAACTTCGCTAAGTTTGCCGCTTCTTCCCAGCGGGATAGCAGCTTTCTCATATCTTTGACGCAGCTCTTCGACGGTTATTCCCCTCGTGTAGGCCAGCGCACGTTCATATTCCTCAGTGCGCAAAGCAGTCGCCTCCAGTATCCCTGGTGCGACCCCAACAACCCGGATATTATGGCTGCCTAATTCCTTGGCCCAGGAGCGCGTCAGAGTATAAATAGCGGCCTTTGTGCCGGCATAGACACTTTGACCCTCCGAACCTTCCAGGCCGGACTCGGAAGCCATATTAATTATAACACCGCCCCTACCGGATTTAATCATAACCTTTGCAACTGCCTGTGCGCACAGGAAAATACCTTTCTGATTGATTGCAACAACCTTATCCCAAATCGCCTCGGTTAATTCCTCTTTGCCAGCCGGGTCAACAAGCAGCCGCGGGATATTTATCCCAGCATTATTGACCAGAATATCAATTCGACCGAAAGTTTTGAGAGCGGACCGAACCATATTGTCAACACTCGCTTTGTTAGTCACATCAGTAGTTACGGAAATATGATTACTGCCGAATTTATCCTTTAGCTCGGCTGCTGTGCGCCTAGCACCATCTTCATCCACATCGGCCACAACAACCCTGGCGCCAACTTCAGCCAGTCCCTGGCAAACAGCTTTTCCAATTCCGGAAGCCCCGCCGGTAACAATTGCAACTTTTCCTTCCAAATTGAGCCAACTCATTGCGTTTAATCTCCAAAAAACTGTTTTTTATACAAATTTCTGCGTTGAAAAAAGTTCAGAATGTCATTTCGAGCGAGCCGTAGGCGAGTCGAGAAATCCCTTGACCTTACTTGGGACAGGTCTGTTTTTGAATAGATTTCTCCACTGCGCGACGCTCCGCGTCGCTTCAGTCGAAATGACGGTGTGGCTTTTCAACAGAGCATACATAAATCTACAGAGTAATCACAGATTTGATTACGCCATCTTGATAGCCGGCAACTAAATCGAACGCCTTTTTTGTTTCTTCCAGCGGAAATCGATGGGTTACCATAAAGTCAACATTTACCTGCCCAGTTTTGATTAAGTCTATAGCCTGCTGGGTGCAATGGTTCTGCCGGCGAATATATCGAACGGTAAACTCTTTCCGCTTGAACTTGTCAACATCAAAAGAGATACGTTCCCTCCTTGGAGTTCCAATAATAATTAGATGTCCTCCCGGCTTCAGTATATCAAAGGCCTCATCCAGTGCCTCCTGTTGGCCGCAACATTCAAAGACAATATCTATTCCAAGCGGCTCGGCGGCAAGAATCTCGCTGACGACGTCAATCTTTTCAGGATTGCCCAGCCAGGTAACGCCAACACCTTTTGCGGCTTTTAGACGCTCGTAAATTTTGTCTGTAACAAATATCTTTCGCTTCTTTTCAACTTTAGCTGCCAATAAAACACTAAGGCCGATGGGTCCCTGACCGAGAATTGCTATGTGAGCCGCCCGTGGAATACGTGCCTCGTTAACTGCATACACCCCTATTGATAACGGCTCACACAAAGCTGCCTGCTCAAGTGTAATCTGACCATCGGTTGGATAGCAACACTCCTGCGGCATAACTTTGTATTCACACAGACAACCGCCGCCCTGTCCCGGTGCGCCGAGAAAAAGCACATTATGGCAGGTATTCTCTCTGCCCCGCCTGCACTGGTCACATTCATGGCAGGATACAGCGGGGTCAACCACAACCTCGTCGCCAACTTTGACGCGGTCAACAGAACTTCCGACAGATTTGACGGTGGCGGAACATTCGTGGCCAATTATGAAGGGATACTCGACAATTTGCTCACCGATTCTGCCGGTTTCGTAGTAATGCAGGTCGGAGCCACAGATACCAACCCTTTCTATCTTCAATAGAACGTCGGTATCCTTTTGAATATCGGGCTGCGGGACATCCCTTAGCTGCATCTGATTGATACCGGTTAGGACAATGGCTCTCATATTTACCCTAAACGTTAAATCTGAAATTTATAATGTCACCATCCTGAACTACATATTCTTTTCCTTCGAGTCGGATTTTGCCGGCAGCTTTTAGTGCCTTTTCGCTGCCAAGCTCCTTCAAATCGTCAAAGCTGAAGGTTTCAGCTCTGATAAAACCGCGTTTGATGTCGGTATGCACCTTGCCGGCTGCATCGAGAGCGACAGTTCCTTTTCTTATCGGCCAGGCCCGCAGTTCATCTGAAACAACCGTTAAAAAGCTGATTAAGCCCAACGCTGAATAGCAGCTATTGACAAACTTTCTCGCTGCTGATTCAGCTATGCCCAAATCAGCCATAAATTCCGCTCTGCTTTTATCATCCAACTGCGACAGCTCATATTCCAGCTCTGCACATATAGTAATCACAGGGATAGAAGTATCAAGACGCTCGGAAAAATCGAATTTTCCATTTAGCTGGTTTTCGTCTATATTTACCGCAACTACCATCGGTTTTAAGGTCAAAAATCCAAGGGATTTAATCACTTCAAGCTGCTCATCGGCTTCGATAACCGTCCTAATTGGCTTTTCGGCTTCGATCGCCTGCTGCAACTTCTTTTGCAATTCTAACTCTGCCTTATCCGCCGGAAGGCGTCCCCCAGCGGAGTGCGCCTGCGTTTGTGCGGGTTTATGAACTTGCTTTTCGAGCCGTTCGATTCGCGTTGTTACCAGCTCCAAATCGGCAAGTAGAAGCTCTGTCTGCAACTCTGCCAAATCTCTGGCCGGGTCTATACTATTTCGATAAGGTGGGACCGCCGGGTTTTCAAAGGCCCGCACAACCAGGACGAACATATCAACGGTCCTTATCTGGTTAATCAGCCGTCTTGCAGCGACCCGGCTATGCTCATCAGCAAAGTTAAAACCGGGCAAATCAAGGCAGTCAATTGTTGCATAAGTTGTCTTTTTTGGCTTATAATATACAGTTAGCCAGTCGAGCCGCTCGTCCGGGACGGACACTATGGCTTCCTCAATCGCAGTCGAACCGACAGGCGGGATTGCCTTGCCACTCAGCCCAGCAAATATAGTACTTTTACCCGATTGTAACAGCCCCAGTAAAGCAACTTTCAATTACGTCGCTCCTTATTTATAAACCGTATTCCCGTGAGAATCGTATGCTACAACAGCAGGGAAATCAATTACCTGAAGTTTCCTTATAGCTTCGGTACCCAGGTCCTCGTAAGCGATTACCTCTGCTGATACGATGTGTTTACTGAGCAGCGCTCCTGCGCCGCCGATGGTGGATAGATGAACAGCACCGTATTTTTTCAGGGCTTCTCTGACTTCGCCGCCCCGATATCCTTTCCCAATCATTGCTTTAAGACCGCCGGCTAATAGCTTTGGGCTGAAGGGGTCCATCCTCGACGAAGTTGTAGGGCCGGCTGCGCCGATTACCTTTCCGGGCCGGGCAGGTGTTGGGCCGACAAAATATATAATCGCCCCTTCAAGTTCGAATGGCAGCTCTTCTGCTGCGTCTATCGCCTCACATAATCTTTTATGAGCCATATCCCGGGCAGTATAGACTACGCCACTTACAAGAACCTCATCACCTGCTTTTAACGAACGCACGATAGAATCGCTCAAAGGCGGCTGCAATTTTTTTATTTCATCCATATTTTCTTCGGCTGAGTATAAATTATCAACTTCTGCCGAGTTTACACTATAACGGCGGTTTTGCGAATTGAAAAGCTCAGAATTTTCTATAAAATAAAGGATAGAAAGCTGGTTTTATCCCTGCTATAATGATTTTTGAAGCTTAATGGTTCATTTGCTCCAACTTCGGCATTGCTATTGGATTACTGCACACGTAAAATAGAGTTACTATGGCTAAGTATCCTATATTTCTGGAAATGGGTGGTCGTCGTGTGGTCGTAGTCGGCAGTGGGGCTGTGGCTGTGCGAAAGGCACAGGCGCTACTCGCAGCCGGAGCACGGCTGGTGGTAGTGGCTGAGCACATCAGTGATATGATGACGGCCCTTTGCCGGGGCACAAACGCTGAATTAGTAAGAGCCAAGTACTCCAAGAGCTACCTTACCGGCGCGGTTCTTGCAATAGCTGCAACAAATAAAACTGAGCTTAATAAGCAGATATACAAAGATTGTCAGGAGCTGGAGATTCTTTGCAACATCGTTGATGAGCCGGAGCTCTGCGATTTCTTCGTTCCTGCTGTTGTAAAACGCGGCGACCTGCAGATAGCCATAGGCACCGAAGGACATTATCCGGCTTACGCAGGTCATATAAGGAAAAAACTTGAAGAAACCTTCACCGATAAACACGGCGAGTTTTTAGCAGAGCTGGAGGTCCTACGAAAACAAATTATTAAAGATATGCCTGATGCGACCAACCGTAAGGCCCTGCTGGGGCAATTAGCCGATGATAAATCGTTTGAGTATTTTACTGAGAATGGCCCAGTTGCCTGGCGAGAGCGAACTGAAAAAATCATAAAAGAGCATTAGCGCCAGGTTTAGAATTCACCACAATTAAACACTGCGTAACGGATTTACCAAATACCTTTGATTAGCTTAGAGTTGGGGCTTATTTTACTTCAAGGGCTGCAAGCACAAAGGACTTTTTATAATCGCTGTTCATCCTCCGGTAAAATACCACCCCGCAAAGTTGATTGTCCGCCTGTCTGAGAACATGCCTTAACGCCAAACAATAGATATACCATAGCCATCAAGAAAAACCACAAGCCAGCCATGAAAATATGGACGGAAGCCACTTTAAAAATCGTTTTAACAATAATACAAGGAGTAACAGCTACGACCGCTATGCGGAGCAATGAGCTATATGAAAGCTTAACCCTGCACCAAGAGGCAAAAAGCAGTCCAATTACACCATAAACAAGGGCCTGAAAAATCCTAAACAAGAAAGTTAGCAAAACAACAAAGGGATAAAGCACCGGCACAAGGACCTTAACCTTGTTTACGATATTCAACCAGTTCATTATAGGACCTTTGTCTAAAACAAATTGTCGCACATCAGAAAGGTCGTGTATCCTGTATTCCACATCGCTCTGGCGATGAATCAACTTCGTTTTTGTCAATAAAGCAAATGCGTCAGTATCCACCAAAGATTCTGTTTCTCCAGTTGTATCTATAATAGCAAGGACATCATTGCTATCAGGGTCTCTGATATAGTAAGGTTGCGGCACATCGACATAAACTTGACCGTCGGTGATTGTAATTTTTGGGACCTGTTCAATAATTGGCAGAACTTCCTCGTCGATGAATTGCGATAGCTCCGCCTGAATTTTGAACATTCGCGGAACCGAACAAACGGCCAGCAGTAACAACAGATAGGCAAACCCAATTCCCTTCCAGTTAAGCCCTACATCTCTATATAATTCTTTTGAGAAAAAGGAAAGTAACGGGATATGTATGATAGAGAATCTCTTCATAACATACACACCTTTTCTGAACTAATTAATCCTGGATTTTTTCAATTGTTATCAGCAGATACTTTTGGCGGTGGCCTATTCGTCGTTTACTGTTTTTTCGTCTGCGAAAATGCGTTGGGTAAAGCTTTCTGGCTTTAACCATTGACTCTACAGCAGTGGTCTTAAACGAGGCAATAACCTTTGCACCTTCCAGGTATGGAGCGCCTACTTTGATTTTCTTACCGTCACTTATAAACAAAACCTTGTCCATTTCGATTGTCTTTGCATCCGGCGGGACATCTGTCAGGTCGATATTCAAACAATCACCTTCTGCGACTTTATATTGCTTCGAGCCTTGTTCAATCACCGCATACATTGTAAAAACTCCTGATTTTTACACTTAAAAATACAAGCATTTATGTTATTCTATGCGCTCAATCTTTTTTGTAAAGCAATTTATCAGATATTTTTGTGTCATTTTATTGTGCATGAAGATAAAATCTCAGCCAAAATCATTCTGGGAGTATTTTTATGCAATTAGCTATAATAAATGACAAAATCGTGGCTATTGAGGAGCTTGAGCCGGTTTATCTGGACAGGGGGACTTTTTTCGGCGATGGGGTATATGAAGTGGTGCGAAGCTACGACGGCAAAATCTTTGCGCTTGAAGAACACCTGCAAAGGTTTGCCAATAGCTTATCTGCGATTGGAATAGCCAGCGTAGATATAGACCAGATTCGCAACCGAGTACAAAAAGCATTCGATGCAGCCGGCATTTCCAACGCTAAGATATACTTTCACATTACCAGAGGTTCGGGACCGCGAAACCATATTTTTGATGCCAGCTTAAAGCCGAACTTTTTTTTGACAGTTACAGAATTACCTGACGACACAGAAGAGAAGGCCAAAGGCATCGCGGTATCAACGTATCCCGATTTGCGATGGAAAAGATGTGACATAAAATCGCTGAATCTGCTGGCGAATGTTCTTGCTCGCATCAATGCGGCTCAAAAGGATTGTACGGAGGCGATATTTGTGGATGAAGGTGGGCTTATAACCGAAGGGGCAAGTTCAGCGTTCTTCGCAATCTTTGGAGTAACACTGCAAACAGCTCCGCTTACAGCAAATATTCTGCCATCTATTACGAGAAGGTGTGCGATTGAAGTGGCCAAAAATATCAGATTGGAAGTGCTCGAAAAATCAATAACGCCAGAACAGGCAAGCGATGCAAATGAGCTTTTTATTGCTGTAACCACAAAAGACATTGTGCCAGTGGTGAAATTCGACAAAAAGGTCATCAAAAATGGAAGACCGGGCAAATACACCAAACTGCTCATGCAGGAATTCCGCTCATTCACGAAATAAAGCAACGCAGCGCGAACTCAGAATTTAGAATTGAGAGTTTAGAATTTTTACTTACGATATTGGTTATAAATACAAGCTGACACAAAAATGCTTGCAAAAACAACAAGGAAGATTAAATATACTGAAAAACTATGCAGGCAGAAATCCGAGGCAGGACAGGTTTTCAGAAATAACCCTATCTTCACGGGACATTTTGAGATAAAAACTGGCGGAGCTATATGTTAAAAAGATATGCAACATTTTTTTCTCTACTCAGGTCCGTCATTGATATCATAGTCATCAGCAGCACCTGGGTTAGCGTTTACTTTGTGCGATTCAATCTGGGAATATTCAGCTTTCCAAAAGGAATTCCGGATTTCAAAAGGCATCTGATATTGGCGCTGCCGATTGTAAGCATCTGCTATCTGAGCTATTGGTGGATAGGGCTTTACAAACCCAAACGGATACAGAGTATGTTTAAGCTGCTTACAGAGACCATCAAAGCCAGTATTCTTGCCGGACTGGGCGTGCTGGCATTTCTTTACTATATACAGGATGCACCTTACTCCCGAAAGCTATTGATAATTTTCATCATTATGCTGTTTATAGGGCTGTTCTGCTCACACATATTAGCGATTGCAATCTTGCGATTGCTGCGGGAGAAAGGATATAACCTGCGATACTGCGCAGTCATAGGCACAGGAAAAAGTGGACAACTGCTGGTGCGAGATATTGAGCAGATAGGATGGCTGGGAATAAAATGCAGGTTCTTTGTAGATAACAATCCAAGTCACATTGGCGGTAAGCTGCTGGGGATTCCCATATACGGGCCTATCGAGAAATTGCCGGAATTAGTTAAAAATGAAGAGGTGGACGAAGTTTATCTTACCCTTCAGGGAAATGAAGCACAGCAGGCATATCCGATACTTAGGTATCTACAGGGTGCCGGCGTAACTATACGCATCGTTCCTGATTGGGGTAATCTGCTATCTATAAGTGACGCAAGAGCAGTGCCAATCGGCTCTCAGTTACTGTTTTCCGCAGCGGATTCACCGTTAAGCGGCAACAACATCATACTAAAAGAAGCCTTTGACCGCGTGGCTGGATTTGTCCTGCTTATTATATTCGCCATTCCTATAGCAATAATAGCTATGCTAATTAAGCTAACCAGCAAAGGACCGATTTTCTACAAACAAGCCAGAATGGGGATGGACCAGAAAGAATTTCAGATGCTGAAGTTTCGGACAATGACGGCTGACGCAGAAGAAGAAAATGGTCCGCGATGGGCTAAGCCGGACGACCCGAGGCGAACACGAATCGGTGCGTGGCTGCGAAGCACAAGTCTTGACGAACTGCCGCAGCTTATAAATGTAATAAAAGGTGAAATGAGTCTTGTCGGCCCCAGGCCGGAGCGGCCTTACTTTGTAAAACAGTTTTCTGAAGAATACAAAAAGTATATGCTCAGGCATACGCTCAAAGCCGGAATGACCGGCTGGGCGCAAATACATGGCTTTCGCGGTGATACTTCTCTAAAAAAGAGATTGCAGTATGATTTATCTTATATAAGAAACTGGTCATTCGGGCTGGACCTGTGGATTTTGTTGCAGACACCCTGGCATATCATAAAAGGCAAAAATGCGTATTAAAATGAGCTCTGAACAATCCGGCAAAAGCAAGGATATAACCCACATCTCAATCCTGTTAGCGATTGCGCTGTGTGTTGGTGTATATCTTATTAGTACAACCATCATTATCGCAAAAGATGGCGTAACCTTCATAGAGTATGCTAAAAACTTAACGTGCCGTCCCATAGAAACAATGTTTGGTCAGTACCAACACCCGGGCTACCCATTCTTGATTCTCACAGCACATCGAATAGCAGAAATAATACATAAAAGTAGAACTATGTTGGGCTGGATTTATCCTGCTCAGACTGTGGCGCTGATATTTAGGTTGCTGACGATACCTGTACTTTATTTTGTTGGCAAAGAAATTGTGGGGGCACGATTCAGCTTTCTGGCTATTTTAATCCTTATTCTGTTGCCTAAGCCGGCCGAATATGGCAGCGATGCTCTCAGCGATTGGCCGCATCTTTTCTTTTTGTCGGCTGGTTTTTTACTATTGCTACGCGGAGCAGCGAACAGAAAACCGTGGCTTTTTGGTTTTGCGGGACTGTTTGCCGGCTTGGGGTATCTTATTCGGCCTGAATGCACTCAGTTAGTTATTTTTGGCTCTTTATGGGTGGGCTTGCAGCTATTTTGGACGAAACGCATTATAAGCCAACGCAAGGCATTGCTCACTTTGGCCTTGCTGCTTGTTGGTTTTTTAGCTCCGGCTGGGCCATACATGAAACTAAAAGGGGCGGTATTTCCGAAGAAAAACGTTGGCCAATTTAGCTTAAATGTGGAACACGAAGAAAGTTATGGCCAAAACCAAGCCTGCCCAAATTCTATATATACTGCCAGCCTTAGCTCGTCAGACATAGCAAAGGCCCTCGGTGAAATGATTGAAAAGATCGGTGATATACTGATGTGGTTTTTTGTGCCGGCTTTATTAATAGGAACGTATAAGCGCTTTAGAGAGAGAAAATGGCACGAGCCGGAAACGCCTTTTATAGCCATGCTTATTGCTTTGAACATCCCCCTACTGATATGGCTGCACTGTAAGCACGGCTATATGAGCGGCAGACATGTCCTGCCATTGATAGTTTTCACAATTTTCTATGTGCCGATTGGCTTACAAGAATTCGGAAATTGGTTAGACTCCAGATTTTCCAAAAACGTATTGAAAATCAAACAAAATCCGCAGTTATGGTTTTTCATTTTAACTACAGTGGGTCTGGCTGTATGCGTTCCTAAATTAGTGACGCCCTTACACTCAGACAAACAAAGCTATCGAGAAGCAGCCCAATGGCTCGCAGAGAATACCGATGAAAAAGATATTGTAGCGGTTCCGGATACCCGTATTAGTTTCTACGCCGAACGCCAAGGTTTATATTGGAAAGACGGTGAAATTCCCGAACAAGCTCAATATATCGTTAAAATATTAAAAAAAGAAAATGATAAGACAACACTACCAGAACAGTTAGGTAAGATAGAATACAGATATGCAGACAAAAGAAACAAGAAAATCAGCGTCGCCATATACAGAAAGTCGTAAGAAAGAGATTCTTATAGGCAGAAAAAATTATCTTTTTTTAACATTAGTGATGGCGATAACAGATTTCAAGATAAAATATGACAACTCCATTTTAGGATACCTTTGGAGCTTGCTTAAGCCATTGTTGATGTTTGGGACACTTTACCTTGTATTTTCGGTATTCGTCAGATGGAAAGTTGAAAACTACAGATTATATCTTCTTTTAGGGATTATTCTCTGGAACTTCGTGTCCGAAGTGACGCTAAACAGCATGGTACTACTGGAAGGCAAAGCATCAATACTAAAAAAGATTTATTTTCCTCGCTGGATAATCGTCATAGCATCTTCGTTAACGTCCCTTCTAACTTTGTTACTTAATATATGTGTTTTCTTTATCTTCTTTATTTTCTCCGGTGCCCATTTTCAAACCAGTGCATTGCTCTTGATTATTTATTTAGCTGAGCTTTACATCCTCGTAGTAGGTCTGGCACTTTTGTTATGTTCACTATATCCGAAATTCCGAGATATTCACCATATCTGGGAAGTCTTTGTCCAGCTTGGCTTCTGGGCAACACCGATTATATATCCGATTTCAATAGTGCCGCCAAAATATCATACGCTAATATTCCTGAACCCCGCAGCAAGAATCATCCAGGGTTGCAGACAAGCACTCATTGGGCCGGGTAGTGAATTCTTGAGCTTTTCAAATCACATTATTATAATCTCCATTGCGGCCTGTTTATTTGCGGTAGGTTTAGGAATGTTCAACAAATTTTCACGAAACTTTGCGGAGGATTTATGATAGCTCTTGAAGGAGTAACTAAAATATTCCGCTTGC
>CAZKYA010000057.1:0-10957 GCA_964556725.1 uncultured Pirellulales bacterium | reverse complement strand
TTTTCACCTGCGGATTTACGCCGATACCATATAAGGCCTGCACGATTTCGGCTGGGGTTGCAAAGATTAACTTTATTGGTTTTCTTATCGCATCGGCAATGAGCCGCTCTGCGAGGTTTTTTATGGTAGCGGGACTATTGGGTTGGAAAGGCGAGCACATCAAACCTGTGCTTGAGAAATATTTCAACTGGTTTTCGCTGGCTTTGGTGGCGCTATTGATTGGCGGATTCCTTGTGATAAAATGGCTGCATTGATTATTGCGGTTCGACGTTGACTTCGGTGAGTTCAGTCGAATCGCTCACCGCCCTGAGTTTGTCGAAGGGGCGATTAGCGATTATGAACGAAGAGCAAAAAAAATTTTTACTTAAGGTTGCGCGTGATATAGTCGAGGCCGTTATTAGGAAAAAGCCGACCTATAAGCCCGAAACGGATGACCCTGAGCTAAATGAGCACTGCGGCTGTTTTGTAACATTGAAAAACCATGACCGATTGCGAGGGTGCATCGGCCAGTTTACCTCTGACAGTCCATTGATTGAGCTGGTTGCTGCGATGGCAAAGGCCTCAGCTACCGGTGACCCGCGTTTCTTTGTCGACCCGATAACTGTCAATGAATTAAAGCAGCTGGATATTGAAATATCCGTTCTTTCACCGCTGCAGCGCACAGACAACCCCTTAAGTTTGCGTCTTGGGATTGATGGCATATATATAAAAGGAGGGTGCACCTCAGGGTGTTTTCTGCCTCAGGTTGCCACCGAAACCGGCTGGAGCAAAGAGGAATTTCTTTCTTATTGCTGTGCCCACAAAGCCGGCCTTGCCGCTGATGCCTGGAAGAGCCCGAATACGGAAGTCTATCTATTTACAGCAGAGGTCTTCGGGGCACCGTTCAAAGAAGTGTAAGAAATAATAAGCCGCAGACGAAATCGGAACGACATAGTTTTTTAGATATTTTGATTTCTGCTTCCACAGCAATGACATTATTTGTCAGAATTCCTGGTAAAAAATAAATCCATACAATCTGTAAAATCTGCGGCTAAAATCACCGAAGAAATAATTGTGGTAAGAAATCGTGCATTAATTTGGATAATAGTGATTGTTTGTCTTGCGGGCTGTTTTGAGGGAGATAAAAGCGGGACTTACAGCAAGCTTGATAAACCCGCTGGTATAGTCGAGTATTTGCAGACGCAGAATCTACAGGAATTGGAATCGGTTGAGGTGTGGGAGAATGAGTATGGGCCGGGGCTAAAACTTACTACCGCTCACTATGAGATTTTCACGACGCTTTTGGAGCCGCTGATGCTTCGGGCAATTCCCGGATTTGTTGAGTCGGCATACCACGGCTATAACAGTCAATTAGCCGAACCCATCGAAACCACAACCAAATTTACCATTTATCTTTTTGCCAACCGCCAGCAGTGGGAGAATTTTACAAGGAGCTTTGCTGGTGATAAGACGGAGCTGTTTTTGAAAATCAAGGCAGGAGCTTATTACCTCAATGGTGCCTGCGTGACATATAATATCGGCATAGAGAGGACTTTTACAGCCCTCGGGCATGAAGGTTGGCATCAGTTTAACAGCAGACTTTTTGAATTTCGCCTGCCAAGCTGGCTTGACGAGGGCGTGGCGATGCTCTTTGAGGCACATAAAAGCGAGCAAGGGACATTTTCTTTTGAGCCGGCTGAGAATGCGTATCGATTAAATGCGTTGAAGGATACACTGATAAAAAATAAGATGATACCGCTGAGAGAATTGATAGCTTTAGACCCTGGAGAAGTTCTTGCTACAGATGAGTCCGAGGCGGTAATGGCCTTTTACAGCCAATCGTATGCGATGGTGCGGTTTTTTCGGGAAGCCGGCTACGAGAAACGGCTGAATAATTACCGTCGGCTGCTTTTAGATGGTCTAAGAGGAGATTGGCCGCTCGATGCAACAACCAGAAGGATTGCGATAGACAGAAACCTGCCACGAGCTGTTCGGTGGAATCGAACTGTTGGCCAGTTGTTGTTTGAGCAGTATATCGGGAATGATTTTAACCAAATCGAGAAAGAGTATCTGGCTTTTTGCAGGCAGATAGTTTATCAGAGCAGACTCAAGACACAGGACTAAAAACTCAACAATTATGCCTGAGCAATTCCAACCCAGTTCCGCCGAAGGCGAGTGCCCTATTATTCTCGCTTCGGTTTCGCCGAGGCGAAGACAGCTATTGGCTGAGGCCGGCTATAAATTTATATCAGTCCGCCCCGATATTGACGAGTCGGCTTTTTTAACTGATGCAATCAGCCCCTGTGAATATGCTAAACGCCTGGCGTTAGCCAAGGCAAAAAACGTTGCTGAAAAGCATCCCGACTGTTTGGTCATTGGGGCCGACACCATTGTGGATTTCAGCGGACAAATTATCGGAAAGCCCAAGAACGCAAAAGAGGCAGAGGAGATTACCAAAAAGCTCTTCAGCAGACCTCATAAGGTGATAACCGCTGTTGCAATTGTCAGACTAAGCGATGGCATCGAGGTCGTTGAGAGTGACAGCACGGTTGTTTACCCGAAGAAATTGACTGATGAGCAGATAGCCCAGCACGTAAAAGGCGGGTCCTGGCGAGATAAGGCGGGCGCTTATGCTATAAAAGAAACAGGCGATGAATTTGTTGAAAAAATAGATGGCAGCTTGACAAACGTTATGGGCCTGCCAATGGAGCTACTGAAGCGGCTGCTGAAAAGATTTACTGATTAAAATTCCAATATGATTGGAAGTCCTGCTATTTTGGCAACATCCTTTCAGTCTGACCTGCAGGTTGCATTTTACCAGGGAAGAAGACAACTATAATAGCGGTAAAACAGGCCTATTGAACGCATAGCGATTATCGCAACAATCTGAACGGTGAGATTTAGTGCTAAGTCCTTTGCCGTTGTGTATAAGCCGGCGCCAGAGTTAGGATACCACGTGGGGTATCCCACTGTGGATTGAGTGGTGTGCATTTCAAGAATAGCAAATACAGCCAGTAGAAATACCACAACAAAATAAGGGATAAATCCGCCCAACGTATGGCGGATAAATGCTTTGAATATGGCGTAGCACGGCCATCTTGGCCGTGTCGGTCCATCACGGGCTGGAAGCCCGTGTTACAAGGAGTGATGTCCTTTTTAATCCTGCTTCATAGCATCAATGAAGACTTTAACGTTGTTGACCCACTTTTTTGCCTCCAGCAGGTCGATTGTGCCCTGTTTTACCAGCATTGCCAGGTGCTTTTCCAAGGTTATCATTTTTTCATCTGGTCTGTTTTGAGTCTTTATCTGAAGTTGCGAATACAATTGCTCTAATTTGCCGGTGCGTATCAGGTTAGCACAGGCATAGTTATTGTTAAGTATTTCCATTACTGCAACGCGTCCTTTCCCATCTTTTCTTGGCACAAGCTTTTGGCTGATGACACAGCTTAGTCCGAGCGAAAGCTGATTTCGCACTTCTTGTTGTCTGCCTGCTGGAAAATAGTCCAGTATACGTGTCACTGTGCCGGTAACATCTCTTGTGTGCAGTGTGGAGAAAACCAAATGGCCGGTCTCAGCTGCCATAAGTGTCATAGCTATCGTCTCCGGGTCGCGCATCTCCCCAACAAATATTATGTCAGGGTCCTCGCGCAGCATTGATCGCAGTCCATAAAGAAAAGATTTGACGTCTCTTCCAATCTCACGTTGTGAAATAAGAGAGTATTTCTGCTGGAAGAGGTACTCTATAGGGTCTTCGACGGTTATAATTCGGCAGGCGTTTTTTTCGCTGATTCGGTCAATTAGCGAGGCAATCGTTGTGGATTTGCCGGCGCCTGTAACTCCGGTTAGAAGGACAAGGCCTTGCTTTAGATCGACAATATCTTCCCAGATACTGGTTGGAAAGCCGATTTCCTCTATTTTTGGAATCTCCAGCGATAATGCCCGTATCGCTGCACATATACCATCGTTTTCCTGAAAGACATTTATTCGAAACTGCAGTGAGCCGAACCGATAAGAGCAGTCAATACTGTTTTGGTTCTGGAGTTTATGCAGATTTTCTTCGGTTAGAAGCGGATAGATAAGTTGTTTTGCCACCTCCGGTGTTACAGATAGGCCTTTAAGTCTTACCAAGTCGCCATCGATGCGGTATGCAGGAGGCGCACCGACCTTGATATGCAGGTCTGAAACCCGCATTGCGCCGTGCTCTTCGAAGTAGGCCAACATATCAATTATGCTGAATTTTCCAAATTCTGCGGTCGAATAGACTTTTGCTGAGGCAGGATATTCTTCAACCATATTTGCCTCCACTTGATTATTTTGCGGATACAATTTACCTGCTTATTCGGCCTTTTTTTACTGATAATTAGTATATCGGCACAACGTGAGCAGAGCAAAAGCGAAATTTACATTTGGCCCTGGTAGTAATATTCGGCAAGTTTTTCGCCTTTTTGTTTTTGGACGATTTTAGGACTTTATTTATTCAGCAAAAAACAGTTTGTGGCTTGCTTTACGAGATACAATCCCCGGCAATTAAATACTCACGATTAAATGCAATTTTTGCTGGCGTTGTCGAGGCAACGGGCTATAATCTCGTGATGTGTTGTGCGTGCTTTTGCTCTGCTCGAGGTCACGGATGTAAAAAACTGACAAAATATGCAATGCCGGAATGTAAGGATGCGAAAGAAACGGCTATATATTTTGAGTATTTTATCGTTAGCAGTTATGGTGCAGGCGGCAATTTCATCAGCTATTGAGAGCGGTATCCCTCAGCAGAAGGCCCAGGCATTCGTTGGTCAGGATTTGCACCTGGCTGGGCGGGAGCTTATAAGCTATCAGCTAAGTACTGGTGAACATATCCTCGTTTTCATGGGTGGGTTGTCGATGTCGATAGGAGCCAATCAATTTTCGAGTGATAGTGCGGTGGTCTGGCTGGAAAGTATAACAACTGAATTTCGCGGCCGCACGCGTATTGACTATAAAGCGACAGCTTATCTGCAGGGCAACGTATCAGTTAAAAATGACGGAGGTGCCAAGACCACCGATTTGAACCAGACGACGGTTGAAGAAGGTCTGGCAATGATAGTCCAATTTGAGGTTAGCGGCGAAGTTTTTGTAACAGCGGACAAAAGAGAAATTTCTGACCCTCGCGGATTGGAGCTTTACGCAAAGGCCATTGCTTCGTGTCGAGCCATCGGGGTTGACTCAAGATTTGTTGTTGAAGCCGAGATACCGGTTCCTGAGGTGCCGGTAGAGAAACGAATTGAAAAGCCGGCTGAAGTTGTGGCGAAGCCAGAAGTAAAGGAACCTCGCTTCAGGTATCCGGTTAATATAGCACCTGTTGATGAAGTCGTGCCAAAGATAGAGTGGGATGAGGAAAAAGGGATGGGGACGGTAGTAGGCAGGTTCTATCTGTGGCAAAAGCAGGATGAGAGGGGTGGTTTATTAGAATTACAGGCCGACAACGCCGTTATGTTCTCGTCGCCCCTTGCTGCTGGCTCGTCGCCTGCGAAGGGATTAGCGACGGAGAAAACTGAGGATACCGGGAACAGAACAGAATTAGAACACTCAGCGTCCTCAAAAGTTATGGAAGACGGACGCAGCACACAATCTGATGTGCGCAATACGCACGACGATATTTTAGCCAGCGGAGCAGTGATGGCAATTTATATGTCAGGTAATGTTGTAATGACCGAAGGCCAGCGAACGATTCGGGCCGATGAGGTTTACTATGATTTCGAAAGGAAAAAGGCGATTGCGGTAAATGCGGTGATGAGGAATTTCGATGTATCACGAGGTATCCCGATTTATGTCAGGGCTGAAAAGTTGAGACAGGTGGCAGAAAATAAATTTGCAGCCGATAATATCACTCTGACGAGCAGTGAGTTTTACCTGCCTCAGATTTCACTTAACGCGTCAGAAGTAATTATTACCGACACGACCAGCATTGATGAGCAAGAAGGTAAGGTTTCTGACAAAAGTTATGATGCACAGATGCGTGATGTGCGTTTGAAGGTGTATGATAAAACGATTTTCTATTGGCCCTTTGTGCGTAGTAATCTGCAAAGGCCCGATACTCCATTCAAAAGCATACATACAGGTTATGACAACACTTGGGGGGCGTCGGTGGAGACACGGTGGTATTTAGCCCGGCTGCTGGGATTACGAGAGCCGCAAGGGACTGAGAGCACTCTCGCATTGGATTATTATGGCAAACGCGGCATTGGTGGTGGCGTCGAGATTGAGTATGAACGAGAGAATTATTTCGGCAGACTTGTGGGCTATATAATTCACGATAGCGGTGAAGACAAACTTGGCAGAGACAGTAGCCGAAAACACCTTGAGCCACCCCGAGAGCTTCGCGGCAGATTCCTCTTCCAGCACAGACATTTTCTGCCCTACAACTGGCAGCTTACTACAGAGGTTAGCTATTCTTCTGATGAGAATTTTCTGGAAGAATATTACCGCGGCGAATTTAACGTAGATAAAGAGCAGGAAACGATTGTTCATTTGAAGCGTATTGAGGATAACTGGGGTCTTTCCTTGCTGGGTAAGGCGCGGATAAACGATTTTGCCGACCAACTGGAGGAGTTGCCCAGTGCAGAGTTTCACTGGACGGGTCAGTCCCTTTTTGGTGATAGGTTCACTTTGTACAGCGACACTCAGGTCAGCCGGCTGCGACAGAGAATAGGCGATGAGCATTCGATAATGATTGATGAAGGAGCGTTCTCATTTGCATCACACAGAACCGAGCTTGATATGCCGGTCCGGATGAATGCTTTTAAGGTTGTTCCGTTTGTGGCTGGGACTTTCGGCTATGACGACCGAAGCGGTTTTACAAGGTCGCTTGTGGATGGTACTCCCACAGGACAATTTGGTGAAGATAATGTCTGGATTGGCGAAGCTGGGGTGCGGGTATCATCGCGACCCTACTGGAGGGTTTATCCTGATGTCAAATCGCGGCTTTGGGATTTGAACCAGCTCAGGCATATTGTCAGTCCTTACTTGACGGCTGTTGGTTATATCGAAAGCGAATCTGTTGTCGAACAGCGTGATATACTGAACGTAGGTATTTCTCAGCGGTTGCAGACGAAAAGGGGCACCGGTGATAAAACACGGACTGTTGACTGGATGTGCCTGGATACGGCCTTTACATGGGTAAATGACTCTGAAAGTGCAGCCACCAGCGGTGCAGATAGATTTATCTGGAATAAACCAATTGTGCCGCTACGTGTGCTTTCTGCGCCTGGTATCTTTAATGGTGACCTTATGGCGCCGCTTCAGAGGTTTGAGATGTTTGGGCCCAGACGCAATTACTTCAGTGCAGATTATGTCTGGCGGATGAGTGATACCACAGCGGTATTGTCTGATATGTATTTTGATATGCAAAGCGGGGTAGTGCAGCAATTTAATGTTGGTTTTTCGCGCCTGCGCTGGCCCAATTTGAGTTATTATATAGGCAGTAGATATTTAAGGCGTGTCCAGGTTTTGGACGAAGAAGGCTCAAACGCCTTTACTTTTGCGGCTACTTACATGCTCGACCCGCGATATACGATAGTTTTCTCACAGCAGTATGATTTCGACTATGGTGCTAATATACTAAGTGATATAACGCTTATAAGGCGGTATCACAGGATGTATTGGGCCCTGACGTATAGTGCGGATGAGTCGCTGGACAGCCACGCAATTGTATTTAGTATATGGCCAGAAGGTGTGCCGGAAATGGCGATTGGACCGAGGAGATATACGGGTTTTGCCGGTTCGACCGGCTATTAACAATTGGTTATTGTATAAGATGTTCGCCTGCACCTGTGGTAGCGCGGGCATAGGTGACCAAACAGTTTTTTGGTTTAAGGTAAATCCGCCGTAGGCGGATAAATTTAAGGAGAGTGCTATGGCGTTGGTTAATACGAGAAAGATGTTTGAGATGGCGTATAAAAATGGTTATGCGATTGGTGCGTTCAATGTCAACAATATGGAGATTACCCAGGGCATTATAGATGCCGTAGCTGAAGAAAAAGCCCCGCTCATCCTGCAGGTTTCCAGAGGCGCACGTAAATATGCGAAAATAAGCTACTTGAACGCAATTATCGATGTGGCGGTTAAGGAGAATCCGGATATCCCTATCGCAACAAACCTCGACCACGGCGATAACTTCGAGACCTGCAAGCAATTTGTGGACGACGGTTTTACTTCGGTAATGATAGACGCCTCACATCTTCCATTTAAGGAGAACATCGCAGTCACTAAGAAGGTGGTCAAGTATGCACACCCCAGGGATGTTGTCGTTGAAGCTGAATTGGGCCAGTTAGGTGGAATTGAGGAGGATGTTGTTGGAGTTGATGATGCCAGGAAGCATTTGGCTGACCCGAACCAGGCAGTAGAATTTGTTGAAAAGAGCGGCTGTGATTCATTAGCGGTGGCTTGTGGAACCAGTCACGGCGCTTATAAGTTCAAGAGCGAACCAAAGTTGGCTTTCGACGTGATACAGGAGATTGCCGACAGATTGCCCGGATTTCCGCTGGTTATGCACGGCTCAAGTAGTGTGTTAAGGGAGTTCATTGACCTTATCAACAAGTATGGCGGCAATATGCCGAATGCGATGGGTGTGCCGGAAGAGTCTGTAAGCAAGGCGGCAAAGATGGCAGTCTGCAAGGTCAATATAGACACAGACCTGCGGCTGGCGCTTACAGCTAAAATCAGGCAGGTTTTTGCTGAGAATCCCGGTGAATTCGACCCGCGCAAATATCTCGGCCCAGCTAGAGATGCTATCAGGGATATGGTCAAACACAAGCTGCATGTCTTAGGTTGCGCCGGAAAAGCAGGTGAGTGTGCGTGAAGAAAGTAAAAAGCGTAAAGCGAAAAATGGCCAGTCGTAATTCAAGATTCAAAACTTATTCATCCTTCGTAGTTTTACTACGGAGAACGGACCTAATTTTGAGTTTGGTGCTATTGTTTTGCGCTTTTGGTTTCTCGTCTTTAGCGCTGGCGGCAGAACCGAACGAGCCCCCGCGTCTTCCTGTCGGAAGACAGGAGCGGGGGGTTGCCGGCGACTCGACTCCGCAAATCGAGCGGATTTGCACCGCAATATATAAAGGTGAGTTTGCATCTGCTCGAGAGCTTCTCGGAGAAAGCGAAAAATCCGAAAGTATAGCCATTGCACAGCTCGCAGATATTATTTCCGAATATGAAGCAATAGAAAAAAGTAGAAGGTCATCCTGCGAAGCTGCATACCGGGAACAATTAGCTGAGCTGGAAAAGTTACGAACCAAAATAGAAACTGGCGATGTAAACTCGTCTCGGCGAAGCGCCAAGCCGGAGCGGGACGATGTAAATAATGTGAGCACTTTGAGCGATATGAATGACATTTCAGAGGTGCTCTTAATCATTGCCAAGGCCAGCGAGTTCGCAGACAGGCAGCAAAAGCAGCAGCTTCTGTCTAACTCGTTTGTAAAGGAAACTATTCAGAAAGCAATAGACAAGGCGGCACAATATGAGTCAGAGGGCAAATGGCTTGATGCATACATAACTTGTTATAGCTGGCTGCAGGCCATTGAACCAAACAATAGGGCGTATGCAGATTATACCGACCAGCTTGTGGAGAAAGCAAATATCGTAGCATCTTTTCAGGATAGCCCATGTGAGACTTCCGCGGAGCGCTTCCTGGGCATCGAGAAAGATATGTTTATTCGAGCGATTGATTACCTGAAAGTTAATTATGTGGACCTTATTGACTATCGGCAAATGGCAATCAAAGCTATCAAGCGATGTCAGTTGCTCGGTCAGGTTTTAAGATTATCTTCTTCGCAGTTGTCGAAAGACTTGGCTGTGGTGTCTTCAGATGGTGCTTCAAAGGAGTCTTTTTCGCCGCCGGATAGTAGAAAACTTTCAGCCTGGTTGGCTGCTCTGTCAGCGATTCTTTGGGATGAAGTTGACCAATCGCCTACAGGGTTCGATAAGGAAAAGTTTATAGATGTTTTTGAGAAGGTGCTGGCGCTAAATTCTACAACTGTGGAATTGCCGGAGCCGGTGCTGGTTGCACAGTTTGCGGATGCGGCGATGTCCGTGCTCGACCCTTATACGGTTATGATTTGGCCCAGACAGGTGCAAAATTTTGAAAAGACGATGACCAACGAGTTTACGGGTATCGGCATAGAGATTACGAAACAAAAAGGGCTGTTGACGGTAGTAAGCCTGCTGCCTGACACGCCGGCATACAACTCAGGCCTCGATGCGGGTGATGTGGTAGAAAGGGTAGATGGTGTTGAAACGAAGGATATGACTCTTACCTGCGCGGTTGACAAGATTACAGGCCCCAAGGGGACGAAGGTAACGTTGACGATAAAACGTGACGGCGAGGAAAAAACCAAAGATATTACTATAGCCAGAGCCAGGATAACTGTTCCAACAATTCGCGGCTGGCAAAGGACCGAAGGGGGCAAATGGCTATATATGATCGGTGACCAGAACAAGATTGGGTATGTCCGCGTCACTAGTTTTACCGAAAGAACTTCTTCGGATTTAGAAGAAATATTAGGTGAGCTTGAGCTGGAAGGATTAAAGGGATTGATTCTGGATTTGCGATTCAATACAGGCGGGCTTTTAGATAGTGCTGTTGCAGTGGTGGACAAATTCATCAAAGAAGGTCCGATAGTCAGAACAGAGCGTGGGTTTGGCAGAGGATTAGTCTTTGAAACAGCGCACGAGGGAAATACGCATCCGGATTACCCGCTGGTTATACTGCTAAATTTCGGCTCAGCCAGTGCTTCTGAGATTGTTGGTGGTGCATTGGCAGACCCACAGTATAAACGGGCAATTTTGGTAGGCGAAAGGACTCACGGAAAAGGCAGTGTGCAGGGAATAACGCTCTATCCTGGCGGAGGTGCCCAGCTAAAATATACAATGGCGTATTATCATTTACCTTCGGGGCAGCGAGTTGAAAGCCAGGAGGCGGTGAAAAGACAGGGCAGAGAAAATTGGGGTG
>CAZKYA010000056.1:0-11146 GCA_964556725.1 uncultured Pirellulales bacterium | reverse complement strand
GCAGCGGGTTTATACCCGCTGGACGGTTTAGCAAACCGTTGCCTTCAGCCACTCGGCCACCTCTCCGAATAATCTTCTAATAATCTATATTTTACAAGCCGATATTGCAAGAAGATAAAAACAGCAAACTATATTTTTGCGAGCACCACACAAAGCTCGTCAGAACAATATCCCGAGCAAATTAAGACAAGTCGCAATGAGATGGTCAGGCCTTCCGTAGCCACACTGGATATCAAGATGCGGGATTTGAACACGGCCAATTACCCGGATAATTCGACGGCTTTAGTCGCTGACTTATAACATTGGAAGTGATTTTATTCTACGCCCCTGTTTTTATCCCTGTTATCTCAGTATTGGGCACCAAAAGTGCTGCTTCTGTACGACTTTTCAATATCCCTTGCTACTATCTCAGCAATGATTTGTTCCTGCTCAAATATAATCAGCTTTGATTGTTCAATAGCAAAGCCGATTGACTCAAGCCCGCGTTCGTGGCGTGGGGTCTCGAATTTTTTGCCGGGAGCTTTCCTTTTTATGGAAGTGATTTTTCGCTGCTCGGCCAGAATCTCTTCGGCCAGGTCAAATTTCGGGACGTCGATGATTTTTTGCTCAGCGTCAGTGAGTTCGGCTGATATGTTTCTGGCAGACAATGAGTTTTTTTCTGAATTGCCTTTTGATGCCCCGGGTATTATGTCCTTAGCGCTTAGTAACCGGTCTACGGTTTGTTTTGTCTTAGAATGAATTTTTTCGTTACTATCGGCTTTACTCACTGTCATATCCTTGACTAATATGTTTTTATTTTAATGAACTCTTTGCAATTAATCAAGAACATCTATAGTCGCTGATTGCTTATGCGGTATTTGTTCTCGCAGAGCTATCAGGTTCTTTTTTGTTCCAGAAAAGTCTCTAAAATCTCTGCGGCTGCGACGGCATCAATACGCTTTTTTCTTTTTTTGCCCCTGCTAAATTCAGCGCAAGCCAACTTGTCTTCGGCACCGAAGCTGCTCAAACGTTCATCCTGGCAGTGGATAGGAATATCAAGGTGTTCTTTTAACTGCTCAGCGAACTTCAAGACAAGTTTTGCTTGAGCACCTTCTGAGCCATCCATATTCAAAGGCAGCCCCAGCACAACTGCCTCAACATTTTCCGTTTTAACTATATTTGCAATCTTCTTTGGCAGTTCTTTTTGCCCCTGAATAACAGTAAGAGGTGAAACAATGGTTTCCGTTGAATCGCAAATTGCCAATCCCGTGTATTTTATACCATAATCTATTGCCAGATACCTCATTTCTGCCTTGCCTACAGGTATTGTGTACCATCCTGTTATAAAAATTTTTCACCGCCGTGCTGGTTTATTAGCTCAAGCAGTTCCTTTATTTTATCGGTCTGGCTGATGTGACATACCAGTGTGGCATCGGGGCTATGAGCTATGACCATATTTTCCAGACCAATCGCAGCGATTAGATGGCCTGTGTCTTCGGTCACAAAGATGGAATTTTTGCAGTCAAGCAGTTCACTTGTGCCGGCTACGACAATGTTGTTGTCCTTATCAGAACTGATAATATCTGCAAGTGCCGCAAAAGAGCCCATATCAAGCCAGCGACAATCCAACTTTATCGCAAAAACATCTTTGGCCTTTTCCATAACAGCAAAGTCTATACTGATTTTCGGTAATTTAACAAATTGCTCTTTCAGTGTTTGCTGCTGACCCGGCCCGCCCCAGGCAGCTTTGATTTGTTGGAAAAGTTCGGATGCCTGCGGCAGGAACTTTGCTAAATTGTCCAAAATAACCCTGGTCTTCCAGACGAACATCCCGGAATTCCACAGGTATTCGCCGGTGGCGAGATATTTTTTTGCTTTTTTCTCATCGGGTTTTTCCTTGAAGGCCTCCACGGAGTATATTGTGTTCTCACAATCAGGGCACTTTTGGGCGGTCGCAAATTTAATATAACCAAGCTGAGTGCTTGGGAAGGTCGGCTTGATGCCGAAAGTTATCATATTATCCGGATTATTGTTGACAAAAACCAGAGCATCTTTAAGGGCCTGCTGCAAAACCTCAGGTGGCTCGATTAGCTGGTCTGCGGTAACGACTGCCATCGTTGCGTCGGGGTCGTATTTATTCAGAACTGTTGCGGCTAATCCAATGGCACCTGCGGTGTCACGAACAGCCGGCTCAGCAATGACGTTATCGTATGGCAGCTCCGGCAGATTCTCACGAACGAGGTCTGCATAGCCGGCGTTAGTGAGGGTAATTATGTTTCTGTTATCAAATATTGGCAAAAGGCGCTCAAAACAACAGCGAAGAAGCGTTTGGCCATCAAGGAGTTTTAAGACTTGTTTGGGGCGTTTTTGTCGGCTGAGTGGCCAAAGCCTTTTTCCGGTGCCCCCTGCCATTATCACTGCATAGTCCATTGTCAGACCCTCTAATCTGCTGATTAATCAAGCATAACAAAGTATATTAAACCAGATACTTTCCGTCAATTTTAGTTTGAGAGCGGATTTGCTCTGCCCACTTTTCATAGGTAAGGCCGTCCTTATATTCACCGGATTTGCCCATAAGAGCGAAGGTGGCATCCTTGCCTAATTCAACCGCGGGCTGGTCATAAGGATTGATGCCAAACAATGCACCCGTAAAAGAGGTTGTTACCTCGAATAAATAAATAAACTGGCCAACCGTATAAGCATCTATTTCAGGAAAGACAACCGTAAGGCAGGGACGTTTGCTCTCCAAAAGCGCGTACTCGGTTGCTCTCTTTTCGCTATTGAACAGCACGCTCAAATCTTTATCGGCTAAATAATCAAGCTCAGGTGCACAATCAGGGGCAGGACCTATTTTAAGGTCCCTATCGAAATTTTCGACCTGCAGGAAAGTAAACAGCTTATCATTAGGCCCTTCACGATACAACTGCACCTGGCTGTGCTGGTCGGTCGTCCCGAGTGCTTTTACAGGCGTTGGGCCGACATAGACCTTGCCGCCTTTGAGGTTTTCCGCCTTACCGAGACTTTCCGCCCAGAGCTGACGATACCAATCGGCTAAATCCTTAAGATGGAAACTATATGGCATTATTACGGAAATCTTTTTGCCTCGATTGTAGTAGTGCCAGTTTATAGCTGCATTGATAGCTGCGGGATTTTTATAGAAATCTTCGCAACTTACCCTTCCATCCATATTACGGGCGCCGGCCAAAAGCGAATCGATATCAATGCCGCTTATTGCGGCACTGAATAGACCGACATCGCTTAAGACGCTAAATCTTCCGCCAACACCATCGGGAACAATAAGACTTTTAAGACCCGCCTCGTCAGCTATACTACGCAGTGTCCCTTTCTCTACGTCAGTAGTTACAATGACCTGTTTTTGCAGGCCTTCGGGGCCGAGTTTATCAAGGAGCAGTTTACGTATAATCAAAAACTGAGCTGCTGTTTCTATAGTTCGGCCGGACTTACTGATTACATTGAAGATTGTTTTATCGAGCTTGTCTTCAATCCAGTCTAAAAATGAGCCGAATTGTACCGGGTCAATATTGTCGAAGATAAATACACGAGGCCCCCGCCGCTGGTTGACATCGATGTTGCACATATACGGACTTAGTGCTGTCTGCAAAGCGATATTGCCAAGGGCTGAACCGCCTATACCGAGCACAACAAGGTTTTCACACTTATGTTTCACTTCGGCAACAAGATTCTTGATTTTGCTGGTGGCATCCTCGTTAAAAGGCAAATCTCTATACGGAGTTTTGCCGGCTTTTCTTTCTTTATTAAGCTGAATAATCAAAGGCGAGGTTTGTTTGGCCAGAGTTTGTATCTGCTTGGTGGTTATGCCATGTTCCTCCCCAACAACCTCTGCTGTAACATTTTTATAGTAGAACTTAATTTCGGAGTCTGACACTTGTATGTTTCCTTAGTATCTGTTCACCTTTTTATCAAGACTCTTGCCAAATACAAATCAGAACCTGCGATAAAATCGTCCATTCTCCGAAGTAGAACCTTTACGGAGGATAGGCACGCTAAACATTTACTTTTGAAAGGTTGGCGTATTTTAGCAATAGAGATTTTGTTTGTCCAGAGTTGAATTTGACCACTACGACGCTGTTTTCGCCCATATCAATAAACTCTGTGACCCTGCCGAGGCCGAAAGACTTATGCCGAACCAGGTCTCCCGTACCGAACTGCGGGGTGTTTTCATTGTAATCATAGTCATAGCATTGCTCTTTTTGGGTGGACTCATCGAAATCAATCCCAAGTTCAAAAAGAAATTGTGAAGGTATAGTTCGCAGCAATTGGCCTCGTATCGTTCGGTATCGGGCATAATTTATGTATAGGCCGGTCTTGGCGCGTGTTATGCCGACAAAAAACAGCCGTCGTTCCTCTTCGATCTCCTCGTCATCTTCGCCTGCATTACTTCTTTCGTGAGGCAATAAGCCCTGTTCAACACCAACAATAAAAACATTCTCAAATTCAAGCCCTTTCGCAGTGTGTAATGTCATCAAAGCAACTCTATCGCTGGAGGTATCATACGCATCGACGTCGCTAAATAGCGCTATCTGCTGAAGATAATCGACAAGCGTTGGTTGTTCTGTTTGTTTATCATATAGAGCGGCGGCGTTTATTAACTCTTTTACATTATCGATGGCATTTTGTCCCTCGGGGCCTGATTCTCGAAGTGACTTTTCCAAACCGGATTCAATAAAGACACACTCAGCAAGCGGCGCAACCTCACCTGTAATATCTTTTTTGAACCCTTCGAGCATATTGACAAAGCCGGCAATTTTCGCTTTCGCGGCCTGGGAAAGAGAATCGATGCTCTCTGCTTCCTTCAAAGCATCGAAAAAACTTCTGTTATTCAAGCCGGCATAAGCACGGACTCTATCGATTGTGGTTTTTCCAATACCGCGTGCAGGCGTATTGATGATGCGCAAAAGCGCAACTTCGTCATTAGGATTGACCAGAACCTTCAAATAAGCCAATATGTCGCGGATTTCCTTTCTGTTGTAGAATTCCAGGCCTCTGACAATTTGATAAGGAATTTTATTTTGAATAAATGCTTCTTCAAGCAAACGGCTTTGGGCATTGACACGGTAGAATACGGCTATATCACGCAGAGATACACCCTCACCAGTTAGCTCTTTGACCTGTTGAGCGACAGCTCGTGCTTCTTCGGCTTCATCCTCAAAGACACTTATAACAGCATCTTTAGCGGCTTGCTTTGTGGGGACAAGTTTCTTTTCTTTCCGATTCTGGTTGTGGACTATCAAATTATCTGCAACAGTAAGGATATTGGGTGTGCTGCGAAAGTTTTCCTCAAGCTTTACAACCACAGCATTTGGCCAGTCTCTCTCAAAGTTTATTATGTTGCGAATGTCAGCACCACGCCAGCGGTAAATCGACTGGTCCGGGTCGCCCGTTGCGCAGATGTTGTTGTGTTGTGAAACCAGAGCTTTGGCTATTACATACTGAGCACGATTGGTATCCTGATACTCGTCAATGAGCAGGAACTTGAAACGATTTGACAGCTCGCCGCAAACATCCGGACAACTCTGCAGCAAAAAAGCGGTTTTCATCAACAAGTCATCAAAGTCCAGCGCATTCTGTTGGGCTAAGATACTTTGATAGCGGTCGTATATTCTACAAAGCGCCTGGGTAAAAAAATCGTCTGCAATGGCTTTGAAGTTGTCAACATCTATCAGATTATTTTTCAATCGGGTGGAGATTGCGTCGAGCATTCGAGCCGGTGGGAAGTTTATGGTATCAAGTTCACAATCCTTGACGGCTTGTTTGATACATCTGGCCTGGTCGGTTTCATCATAGATACTAAAGTTGGGGTTTATCTCTGCCTTATCAGCATACTGGCGCAGGATTCTAACGCACAAGGAATGAAACGTGCTGATATGCGCACTCGTCTGGGCAAAGGCCCAGCCGGAGCCCCGACCGGCGGAAGCTCCAAGGGCAATTGCTCTTTTGCGCATCTCGTCAGCGGCCTTGTTGGTGAAAGTTATTGCGCAAATATTGTGCGGCTGAACGCCTGAATCAATAAGGGCTGCAATCCGATATGTAATGACGCGGGTTTTTCCGCTACCAGGGCCGGCAAGAACGAGCAAAGGTCCTTCAACATGAAGGACAGCCTGTTTTTGTGAAGGGGTCAGCTGTCCGAAAAGTTTACTGTGCATAGATTAAGCCCAGAAGGTGCGTGTTCATTTTGTTTGTTCTAATTCTTTTAGAATTTTTTCCTCCTGCTGCTTTAGTTGCTCAGCAAGTTCAGGCCTTTCTATCTTTATCCGTCCGAGCAAATTGCCTCTTAAGTTCGGCGGATATTGCTGGTCATTAAAGAAGTCCAGAAGTGCAAAATACCTTAACAACGAAAACTCAGGCAGGTCAATCCGATTTCCATCACCAAATTCTGATTGGTAATGTTTGTGAACTTCTATTGCCATATTTTCTAAGCCGGCTGCCTCATCGTCGTCTCGCATTGCATACCTGAAATAGCTCTCCCTCAGCATCATTAGTATAATTTCCCTTGCATTATCTAAGCCGATATCCTCGAGCTCGTCACGTAAACGCTTTCTAACATAATTAACAAGAGGAACTTCAAATTCAGGCAGAGGATACAGATTTCTTAATTGATTATAAATTTTTTGTGCCTGGTCCCTGTGGCCTGCCTGATAGAAGGAAAGCACAGCATTTATGAGCATATTTCGATGGCCTGTTCCAAACGTTTCTGTGCCTGCCCTGTCGCCGGCCTTTTCGTATTTATCGAGTATTGACAGCATTGCGTTGTTATACGGCTCAAACATCCTCAAATCCGGTCTCAAAAAAATTTCCTTAACATACATCTGCGACTGCTGCAAAGAAGAATCCTGAGCTGCCTGAACCGGCACATCATAGATGAATATTTTTCCGTAGCGGAAGAGATTCTGCAAACTATGACCAACAACGCGGTCGGTGTTAACCTCATCCACCTCGATTTGCCTGGACTCGTCTTCGGCGATCACCTGCAAACCCCTGACGGCCCAGTATATTGCGTGACTATCGGGGTGTCGCCAATCCAAAGGCAAATGCGTATTTGGGTCGTCCCAGCCGATGGGGCCATACATCTTATTCAGCTTGACCATCAAAAGCGGGTCAAGTTTCCAGGTATTGCGCAGGTGGTAGGCCTTGGCAAAAATATCAAACTTCGCAAGTGCTTGCGTGCCTCTAAAATCATCTATTGTCTTACCAGCATTCGGGTCGAACCTACCTGCGTTTTGTCTTAAAGATAGGTAATTACTCACAAATGAATCGTAATCAGAATTAGAGAATGCTTTGTCGGCTGATTTAAGAAACATAATTAGCTCTTTTACATTCGGGTCCGCAGCAATCTCCTCCCACTTTGCTGGTGCTTTTGAAAGAGCATCGAAATACTGGTTATCTGCCGAACCAAGCAATGGTTCCATCGCCATAGCCAGTTGCAGCTTGTAATATTCGTGTGCATCATCTGATACGCTGCCTATCTTATGCTGAAATATCCCGGCAAGTTCACGATAGAGCTGGATGCTTTTGGGGTTTAGCGGGATACCCTTATCACGGAGCAATTCATAGCCGTTTTTGACCCAGCGCCATCGCTGGTCCGGCTGGGTTGCAGGTATGGCAACAGATATGTTATAAGCCATATTCCAGGCCTGGAACTGCCAGACAGATGCGAAACGAGGCTGCAAGGTAGTTATCCAATCTGCAAGTTGTTTTGCATCAAAGAATTGGCCCTGTTCTTTTAGTTTATCCGCCCGCATCCATAAGACATCTACTACCAGGCCACGAAAAGCTCCGGTCGCAACGGTTGCAAATGCCAGTGAAGGAGGAACGTTTTCGGGCCTTTCGATTATCAAATCCATGTCCTGACGCTGGCGATTTATGAAATCGAGCTGTATGCCGGCGCCGATAAGCAAGCCAACCGCAAGAACAATGCAAACAGACCAAATTATTATGTCACGCAAACGCATAAAGAAAGTTAAAGGTTAACACTTGTCTGACGACAGTCAAGAGTTGATAGTTCACAGACTACTAACTATGAACTAAAAACCGCGAACTAAATTATAATTTTTGCAATCTCTCTAAAACTGAAAATCAGTACGGCAAACAGCAGCAATAAAACTGCTCTTATACAAATCACTGAAAAGGCAGCCCTGGCTAACAAAAACCAGCTTAATAATCGTCCAGGCACCAGGAACTTTGTAGGATTAAATTTATCAAACTGTGGCAGGAGCAAGATTACAGGCCTGACAGTATAACGATACACATTCCCTAAGTTTTCGCTAAGAAAGTCAAAGGATTCCAAACAGAAACTGCTGAAACTTGCAGTAAAGAAAATCACAAGACAAAGCAATACTGCCACAGGGAACGAGAGGAAACTCGCGGCTAATATGCCCAAACAAGCGAGAAAAATTAAACGAAACAATATCAAAAGAACAGCCCTTAGAAAATTACCGGTGAAAGTATCGGCTTTGTAAAGCACCTCCAGGCCGTCCTCCAGCGGAAAGATTACCACCGTATTGTTTAAGGGGACATTTAAAAATGCGACAGCCAGATGGCCATCTTTAGGGACTACATTAGCGGGAACCTCTATTTCGTGAAAAGTTTGGACTGAATGCTTGTGGATACGGTCATAAATTGGAGTCTTGCTTTCCACGCCATATCTGATATGTTGATAGTCACCCACGACCCATCTGCCATAGACTTGTAAATCCGGAGGATTTACGGAGACATTGTATTTGAATCTTATAAAAAAACTCTCATTCGGGTCAACAGGTTTAACATCATCGAATTCCCAGAGCAACTCGTGCCCAACTCCTGCAGCTCGTTTTTCAAGTTTTTTTATACTGGTAAGATGGGCCTTGAATTTTTTAGGCGAGAGTCCTTCAGGCAATTGGCCCATTTCCTTAAGTTTGTTGTAGGTTTCATCAACTTCTTTGCTGACATCAACTTCGGGTACCTTTAAGCTCGCACGTGCGGTATAGAACTCATTCTCAGCCTGGATAACCTCGACTTCAGTCGCCTTGTAAAATTTAGGCATGTAAAGAGCAATCCCCCATATTATAGCTGAAAAAAGCATAAGCAAGACCACATCCAGTAATACCACGCCAAGCAGTTTGCCAAAAAGCAATTGAAAACGACGAATGGGCTTGGTGATAACAGTATATATTTGTCTTTGCTCGATGTCGCTCGTTAATGAATAAATCGGGATTATTATCGTGAGCAGACAGAGTAAAAAACCGGTGAGTGAAAGGCCGTAGCTTACAAAGGTCTGCAGCCGGCCTTTCAAGGTGCCGTCACCTGTAATCGTAGCACCCATCACCGGAAGCAGAACAAGCAGCAGGACTATAAAGATAGCAGCAAATTTCATCCGCAAGGCCTGCTTTATTGTATTCGTGGCGATAGCCCAGATACTATGCATCGCCTTCGTCTCCTGCCTGGGATTTATCGGGACTACGGCAGGGCCTTCGCCCTGACGAGTCGGCTCGCTCACTACTGGCGTCTTGAGCTTTTGAGCTACCTGTGAGCTGGTCTAAAATGCTTTTTTTGGTTTGCTCGGACTTCGTGGCTTCGGGTTCGACCGGTTCGGTCTCTACTTTTCCATTTCCAACGACTGGTTTGGGCTCAGCCGGTTTGGCCGGCTCGGTCAGTCTGCTCAGCAACTGTTCATTGGGTTCAGCAGTCTCAACGGAAACTACTTTCTTCGTCACAGGTGGCTCTGGTGCAAATGGCCGTTGCGACACCGGCGCAGACTTCGGCGAGCTCAGTCGAGCCGAGACAAGTTTATCAAGTATCCTTTCCGCAGTGATTTCTGGCGCGAGAAAGCCGCCAATATGTGCAGTACTGACTGCACCGCTTGTGGGCTGGGCCTGCTGTTCAGCTGCCACAACGGTTTTAATAAAAAATGTTTCAAGTTTATCCATTGGAGAGCTAACAACACAATCCGCCTGCTCCTGCTGCACTATCTGCTTTATTTTCTCAACAGCAGTATCGCTAATGAAGCCGGTAGTAATTTGCCTCTTATCTGTTTGCTGCAGGAGCTCCCTGACCTGCCCTTCTGCCTGGATTTTGCCGCCGTAGAGAATCGCAATTCTGTCACAGACATCCTCAACATCGGCAAGCAAATGACTACAAAGCAGCACTGTTTTGCCGCGTTTTGCCAACTCTAAAATCAAATCTTTTATCTGCCTCGTTCCGATGGGGTCAAGACCGGTTGTCGGCTCATCCAATACAAGTAAGTCGGGGTCGTTTATCAGCGCCTGCGCCAGTCCGATTCTGCGTGCCATACCCTTTGAAAACGTCCCGACGGCTCTGTTTGCCACCGCCTTTAGCCCGACCATATCAAGCAGAACTTCGATACGCATTTTCCGCACCTTAGCAGGCAAGCCAAATAATCTGCCGTAGAAATCGAGGGTTTCGCGGGCGTTCAAATACCTGTAGAGGTAGGATTCTTCCGGCAAAAAACCGATTCTGGCACTGATTTTTGGGTCGGCACCGTCACCACCAAGAACGACGGCCTTTCCCTTTGTCGGATAAAGTAAGCCCAACAGCATCTTCAGCGTGGTTGTCTTGCCGGAGCCATTGGGGCCTAAAAGGCCAAAAACCTCATTGTAGCGAACCCGCAAATTCAGGTCGTCAACAGCACAGACCCTATCCCGACCCCACCAGTCAGAAAAAATCTTGGTCAAAGAAAAAGTTTCAATAGCGTATTCCATAAACAGATTAAAAACCAAAAATTAGAAATCAAACTTAAACTAAAAGCCAAAGAAGTCTTTTGCATTTTTCACTGCAATCTTGCATTTTGAATCTTGGTATTTATACAATTTGTGGTTCGTGGCCAAGTTCTTCACCGTAGCGGACAAGCCGAGCACTATTAAAAATAACTATCAGCGAGCCGGCAAAATGCAAAACCGCAGCGTAAACTATTGGCAGCCACGCTGCCGCGGCTGCTGCAACTCCAAGAATGATAAACATAACTCCGAAACAGAGATTTTGATTGACAACACCTCTGGTTTTTCGCGAAAGTCGAACAAGGAAAGGCACACGCTTCAAATCATCGCTCATAAGCGCAATCGACGCAGAGTTTATAGCGACATCACTGCCGGCAGCTCCCATTGCAATACCCAAATCGCCCGCAGCCAGCGCC
>CAZKYA010000055.1:0-11242 GCA_964556725.1 uncultured Pirellulales bacterium | reverse complement strand
GTATCCTGGCTTACCTTTCTCAATCAGTTTTACGACACGAGGTTGTCCAAGGAATTGCCCTTTTTGCGCTGTCAAAAAGCACGAGCCTAAATTTAAGGTAAAAGAGAATTGGCCGCAAGACATTGATATTACTAAAAGACAGATAATTTTCTGGGATAATAACTGGCTTGCATCTCCGAACTTTGAAAAAGATATTGAAAGACTGATAAAATTTCGCAAGATTGGGATAACACAAATTGATTTTAATCAAGGATTAGACTGTAGATTGCTCGATGAAAACAAAGTAAATCTGCTCAAGCAAATAAACATCGAACCTTTAAGACTCGCATTTGATAACTGCTCAGAGGATGGTCAGATTCAGAAAAGCATAAAGTTAGCTCAAAAATATGGATTTAAGGATATAAGAGTTTACGTTTTATATAACTTTGAGGACAATAACGATACACCGGAATATTTTTACTATAGGATTAAGGAAATAAATAAATTGGGAGCATTAGCATATCCGATGCGCTTCCGTGCTCTTAATAGTGCTAATGGACAACTTGTTTCCAAAAAATGGGATAATAAATTATTAAGAGGTTTGAAATTGAGTTTGATGTTCTACTATACTAAGGGGATGATAAGTAAAAATCGTGATGCATTCAAGAAGATTTATGGAAATAATGCCAAGAGTTTTAAAAGCAAGTTATACGAGATATACGAAAAGGACAAACTTCGATAGAATGGGGAAAGAATAGAATATCATCGGGAATGGCATTCGAGGACAAGACTAAAGGGCTAAACGGTTCTTACTTTATGAATTTTTCTGCGTTGGGGGTTTTGATTATTTCGTTCTGCGATGTAATTAAGACTGCTTCGGTTTGGGGGATTTTTTCAATAAGAGCAAGGCCTTTTTCAGCACCTAATATAGTCACCGCTGTTGCCAGGGCATCAGTGGCAGTTGCATCTTTGGCAATAATGGTAACACTTGCGAGTTTATCGCTGCTGTATCCACTTTTTGTGTCGATTATGTGGCTATACTTTTTGCCTTGAATTTGCGCGAACCGCCAGTAATGCCCACTTGTAGAGACGGAAGAATCTTTTAATTTCAAGACCAGCAGAGGTGCACCTGTTCCAACAGGAAATTCGAAATTCGGTATTCGAGATTCGAAATTTTCATTTGGGTTCTGCAGGCCGATGAGCCAGGAATTTTTACCGCCAGAAGGTGTGCCAAAGCATCGGATGTCACCGCCGATGCTGACCATTGCGCCGATTGCGCCACAATTTTGTATTGCCTGGACTGCTTTATCGACTGCATAGCCCTTTGCTATGCCGCCTAAATCAATTCTCATACCTGCAACTGCAAATTTTACGGTCATTTCGTTTGCATCGAGGATAAGTTTTTCATAGCCGACCTTTGAACGAGCTTGTTGAAGCTCGGTTTCGGTAGGGACAGCATTTGCTTCGGCAGCTCTGTGCCATAGGTCAACCAATGGGCCAACTGTAATATCAAAAGCACCGTCAGAAAGCCGGCTGAATTCAATGCTTTTTTGCAGGACCTCGAATGTTGATTTGCTGACCTTAACCGGCTGATTAAAAGCATCTCTGTTTACAAGACTAATCTCAGAATCATCTTTATAGTCGCTCATCAGGTCGTCAACTTTGTTGATTTCTGCAAAGGCGGCTTCGATGCTTTTTTTTGCTGTGTTTGATTTTTCTACTACGAAGACGACACGTGCGAAAGTGCCCATAACCGGACGATAGCCACTATCGAGCTGAACAGGGTATTTTGGCCCGACATAAAAGTGCAGAAGCAAAAGAAAGATAACAATAATAACCGCAATTACAATATATTTAGTTTCTTTGCTCATACAAAGCCCATCGACAAGTAATACAATAATAATAGAAAATAAACAATAATCAATTTATAATGCGGTTATGAGCGAAAGAAAGGTGACAATATTGGCTGAGCGGGTTGAGCAGGAGTTTCTGCCATTTGCTCGTGGACCCGGCAGATATATCGGTGGTGAGATAAACCAGGTTAAAAAAGATTTAAACCGATGCAATTTGACGGTGGCGCTGTGTTTTCCAGATGCATACGAGGTGGCGATGAGCTATACGGGCTTGGCGATTATATATGACATTCTCAACAAAATCGAGGATGTGGCGGCAGAGCGGGTTTTTGCACCCTGGATAGATGCTGAAAAAATACTGCGAGAGAAAAATATTCCTCTGTTTAGTCTTGAGTCGAGGGTGGCTTTGTCAGGTTTTGATATAGTCGGCTTTAGCATAACCAGTGAGCTTTGTTACAGCAATGTGCTCGGTATGCTTGACCTTGGCGGAATCAATATCCGAAGCATTAACCGAGGTGAAGAAGAGCCGATAGTCATTGCAGGCGGTAGTATGGCAAATTGCTGCGAGCCAATGGCTGAGTTCATTGACCTATTTTTATTAGGTGAGGGCGAAGAGGCGATAGTTGAGCTAATACAACTAATTAAGGATATGAAGGGAAAAGGAGCGGCAAAAAAAGAGATTCTGTCGAAGATTGCCAAAACATTTGAATGGGCCTATGTTCCGGGGCTCTACGCAGGAAACGAGTTACGAAATGCGGTTGTTGAAGATTTTGATAGTATTTCGGTACCGCTTAAACCGATAGTTCCGTTTGTGCAGGCGGTCCACGAGCGGGTCAGCGTTGAGATTATGCGTGGCTGTCCGGGCCGATGCAGGTTTTGTCAGGCGAGCTTTTGCAGAAGGCCTGTCCGGTATCGCAGCGTCGAAAAAATTATAGATATTGCAAAGGGCTGCTACCACTCGACGGGGTTCGACACGGTCAGCTTATTGAGCTTATCAAGTGCCGATTATCCGAATCTCGAAGAATTAGTTGCCGGTTTGCAGGAGTATTTTAGTGACAAACATGTTGGTCTGTCGCTTCCGAGTTTGCGTGTTGACAGACAGCTACAAATACTTCCGAAGTTGCTGACCTCTGTAAGGAAAAGCGGCCTAACAATTGCCGTGGAAGCTGCAAGCGAAAAGATAAGGGAGGTTATCAACAAGCCCCTGAAAGATGAAGATTTATTTGCTGCGGTGGAAGAGGCATACAAGTGCGGATGGCAGAAGTTAAAGTTGTACTTTATGGTGGGCCTGCCCGGCGAAGCTGAAGAAGATGTAAAAAAGATTGTGGAGCTTTCATATCAATTGGCGAAACTGCGAAAAGAGGTTGATGGGAAAACCGGCCAAATCAATATTACCGTTAGCTGGTTTGTTCCAAAGCCACATACGCCGTTCGGCTGGCTGGGGCAGAAACCAAAGGCGTATTTCGAGAATGCGAGGAAACTAATACTCGAAGAGAAAAAAAGACTTCGCGCTAAATTTTTGCATTTTAAGTTCCACGATATAAACCGAAGCACATTGGAGTCGACGATAGGGCGAGGTGACAGACGTTTGTGCGATGTTATAGAAGCAGCGTGGCAGGGGGGTGCAAGGTTCGATTTGTGGGATGAGTGTTTTGACTATTCAATCTGGCAGGCGGCATTTGAGAAATTTGGGTTAGATGTGGACGAGCTTGCACAAAGGCAATTCGATACTAATGAAGTTCTGCCGTGGGAGCATCTGGGCGGGCCGGGGAAAAAATATCTGCTGGGACATTTGGAAAAAGCAGGATTGGTGAATAGTTGATTAGTTAATTAGTGAATTAGCGAATTTTGAATGATGAAGTACAGCAGTAGTTAAGTTTTTCTCATACCTGGGGGGAGTTCTATGCCGACACGGCCTTTGGATTTCTTGAAATCTACGATGACCTTAACTGCATCGTTAGGGTCATCCAAAAGCGTAAAGACGTTTAAGTCTTCCGGCGCGATATGCTTGTATTCTTTCAGCATCTTTTCCTGCATCCATTTGATAAGTCCCTGCCAGTATTCGCTGCCCATCAAGATTACAGGGAAATATGCCTGCCTTAATGTCTGAATAAGCACGAGTGCCTCGGTAAATTCGTCCATAGTTCCATAGCCGCCCGGGAAGACGATAAAGCCGTGGGCGTATTTCAGGAACATTACCTTGCGGCAGAAAAAATATCTAAAATGCAATGAGAAATTTTGATATTCATTGGGGATTTGTTCCAAAGGCAGTTCAATATTAAGGCCAATACTTTTTCCGCCCGCGTCAGCGGCGCCCTTATTTGCGGCTTCCATAATACCGTCGCCTCCGCCGGTTATTACTGCAAAACCAGCTTTTGCAATTAGATAAGCGGTTTGCTCTGCGAGTTTATAAAAACGCTGTCCTGGTTTGGCTCTTGATGAGCCAAAAAACGATACAGCAGGGCCGACAGAAGCAAGCTCATCAAAACCCTCAACGAATTCAGCCATTATTCTGAATATCCGCCAGAGGTCTTTTACGGGTCTGTCAAAAATATCCATCATATTTCGTATCTCGTATTTAGTATATCGTATGTCGTAATATGTGTTTTACCATAAATCCGGTTTATTTGCAGCAGGACAATAGCTTGAAATTCGGCAATTGTTGCAATCCGGCCTGCGAGCTTTACAAACATTTCGGCCATGAAAAATCAGCAAATCACTAAATAACGTCCAGTTTTTCTTTGGAACTATTTCGGCTAAATCAAATTCGAGCTTAACCGGGTCGTGATTTTCAGAAAGCCAGAGGCGGCGAGACAGGCGGATAACGTGCGTGTCACAGACAATCCCCGGAACACCAAAAGCATTTGCCAATATGACATTTGCGGTTTTTCTGCCTACACCCGGAAGCTTTAAAAGTTCTTCCATCGTACTGGGGACTTTGCCGTTGTATTGATTCTTTATTGCTGAACAGGCACCCTTAATGCTGACTGCTTTATTGTGGTAAAAGCCGGTGCTTTTTATATCCGACTCAATCTCCTTTATGTCGGCCTTTGCCCAGTCGTCAACCGACTTGTATTTTTTGAATAAATCATTCGACACAATATTGACACGAACATCCGTGCACTGCGCCGAGAGAATCGTTGCGATAAGAAGCTGGAGCGGATTTGTAAATTTGAGGGCTGTTTTTGCATCGGGATAGGTATTGTTTAATATCGGCCAGATTTTCGTTACACGTTCAGCAGCTTGAGCTTTATCTACGCTGAACTTATCTTTTTTGGCTACGGTTTTTCTGGGCATAGGCAAAATTATTAAAAAAGTTTTAGAAAAGGAAAATGATAAAAGGAAAAGGGACAGCAACTTCCAATTTTTTACTTTTTATTTTTTACTTTCTTATCGTTTTTTGCTTTCTCGGCAGCTAACAAATCGGCGACGGTGGGCTTGTCAAGCTGGCCACCTTCCAGAATCAAATTAACATCGTTAGCATCAAGAGTTTCGTATTTCAGCAGCGCCTTTGCTATTTGCTCAAGCTTGTCTTTATTAGCTTGAATTAGCTCTTTTGCTTTATTATAGGCCTCGTTGGTAATCTTTTTTACTTCCTTATCGATTGTTTCTGCTGTTTTTTCCGAATATTCTTTCTCGCCTGGCAGAATATACCCCATATCTTTGATGCTGAAGTCCGGCCCATAATTGATAAGACCGAGGTCACTGCTCATACCCCAGGTTAAAACCATCTGCTTTGCGATGGTGGTGGCCTGCTGGATATCCGACTGTGCACCGCTGGATATATCGTCACAGAATATTTCTTCTGCAATCCTTCCGCCGAAACATACCTGCAGAAGTGCCATACAATATCTTTTGGTAAATATGGTTCTATCTTTTTCCGGCAGGGCGAAAGTTGCGCCGCCCATTGGCCCACGAGGGATGATACTTACCTTGTGAAGCGGGTCTGCGTCCTTCAGCAGCGACTGCACGAGGGTGTGGCCGGCTTCGTGATAAGCGGTGATTTCTTTTTCCTTCTGGTCGATAACCCTGCTTTTCTTTGCTTTTCCCCATCGGACTTTGTCCCTGGCTTCTTCCAGGTCAGCCATTTCGACATAGTCTTTATTGGCCATAGTAGCGCCGAGGGCAGCTTCATTAATAATGGCAGCGAGGTCTGCGCCGCTAAACATCGGTGTGCCACGCGCCAAGCGTTCCAGATTAATATCGGGCCCCAATTTTACATTTTTAGCGTGAACTTGTATGATTTCAATTCGACCTTTCAAGTCCGGCAGGGGAACGAAAATCTGCCTGTCAAATCGTCCCGGTCTGGTCAAGGCATGGTCTAAGATGTCGGCACGGTTTGTCGCAGCGATGACAATCACCTGGTCGTTGGTATCAAAGCCATCCATCTCGACCAAGATTGCATTGAGGGTTTGCTCCCGTTCATCGTGTCCACCACTGACAAATCCCGGGCCACGCTTTCGGCCGATTGCATCCACCTCGTCAAGAAATATGATACAGGGTGAATTTTCTTTGGCTTGCTTAAACAAATCGCGCACACGTGATGCACCAACACCCACAAACATCTCGACGAAATCACTGCCGGATATGTTAAAGAAGGGCACGTCGGCCTGGCCTGCAATTGCTTTTGCAAGGAGGGTCTTGCCACATCCGGGTGGGCCGACAAGTAAAACACCGCGAGGGATACGGCCACCCAGTCGTTGGAATTTCTTCGGGTTTTTCAAAAACTCGATTATCTCAGCAACCTCTTCCTTTGCTTCATCGACACCTGCAACATCCTCAAATGTTACTTTGACGCGGTCCTTTCCGTGCAACCTGTGTCTGCTGCGACCAAATGACATCAGCATGCCGCCGGCCCCACTGCGAAGATTGCGAACAAACAGAAAGTAAAAGATAGCTCCCAGTATAACCAAAGGTAGAACCCACTGCATCAACATGATAAGCCAGAGATGCTGTTTTGCGAATTTGACTTCTATGCCGCTTTTCTCCAACTTATCGAGGAATTGCTCCCCGACCCATTCCTGTTTGTAATCCACCGTGAATGAAGCCGAGGCTTTTGGTCCTCGTTCTTCGATACCTTTTTTATTGAACCTGCCTGTAATTTCTGTCTCGCCAATCTCAACACTTTTAATTTGTCCGTTATCAAGGCAATTTTTGAACTCGTCCCAAGTGATGGTGTCAACCTTCTGCAATTTTTGCAGCATCATCATTGCGGTGAAAATGATAATCGCAATTATCAACCAGCTAAAAGGCCCGCGTCTATAGCTCGGCAAGGAGGGCTTTTTCCCCTCTCTTTGCTGTGGGCCGGAACGTGGTCGGGTTGACTTTCTGTTTTGATGGTTGCTCATAATTTAATATTATCGTCAATTTTCTATCGGGTATTGGATATTTGTCATAAGATTTCCACAATAGAGCAGGTCAAATATCGCTGGCTTTACCATTTTTTCTCCATTAGTTCTACGATTTTTCTTGCCAAATTGTTTGCTGCAAGTGTTGAGGCGTAGCCAAAGCCCTGCATTTGGTATTCAGAGTAGGTGGCTTCAGCGGTGACGAACTGGTTGTCTATCAGCATCTCTCCTGTTTTTAGATTTTTCCAGCTAACCACCGCCTTTAGCTGGACCTCTTTTTCCAAAGCCCTGCCTATCTCTCGCTCGGTGGTTAGCGCCGATTCGCCAATAGATACTATTTGACCACTCATTACAGTGTCAGAGCGGTCTTTGTTTGAGATTATCTTATAAGGTGTATCTGCTTCGATACGTTTGGCCAGGGCATCGGATAGTTCGTATTCCACACCACGCCGAAAGCTCTGGTTATCAAACATTTCAAGACAGACGCTACTGATGTCCTGAGGGAACAGCGGTTCGTTGGAATAGCCCCTCATACCAGCACAACCGCAGAAACTCAGAATGCAAAGCATAAGAGCAAAAGTGCATAAGGGTATAATCAGCCATTGTTTTTTGCGGATGAGCGTATTTTTGAGACATTTTACTTTCATTTCTTTATCTCTTTATTAACCGAGGCGGGGCTTTGCATTTGCTTTGCCGTTTCTGCGGCCTGGGTGCCCGGCCACTGTCTTATTACCATATCATAATAAAGATTAGCTGCCTGTCTATTGCCTGTTCTTTCATAATATTGTCCGATTGTATATTGTTTGCGGGCCTGCTGCTCATTTATTTCTTTTAGTATTTCGTTAGCACCGATTTTTCCGGCATCTTCAGGATACTGTGATTTGAATCTTTCATAATAGGTTTTTGCACTATTAAGACTTGAGGCATCATACATCGGCCTTCTATTCTCGGGATGGCTGTTGTAAACAGAATGCTTGCATCTGGCCATAGCAAGTAGAGCATCCCTTGCAGTTTGTCCTGATTCCCATTGCATCGATATATCCTGCCATTTAAGATATGCTTCGTTGAACTTTCTTCTTTTTTCATAATTTTTAGCCACCGCTACAGAGGCGTTGATACCAATTGATGAGTCGCTGGCCTGGTCAGTAATTCTTTCCATAATTTTTTCGCCCGTAGCATATCCCTTCATTCTGAAGAATCGCAGGGCCTGTACTTTCCGTCCAGCCAGGAAAGCTGTAGCTATTTCGAACTGCCTGCTCAGAGCGGCCTCGGTAAGCTGACTATCCGGGAATTCAACCAGAAGCTTATCGTAGGCCCTGACAGCCCTGGTGAATTTTCCTTCGCAAAAGAGGATTTCGGCCTCGATAAATGCGTCGAGGTCGGGTCCTGCGATGTCCGGATGGTCTTTTTTAAGCTTATCAAATGCCTGGCGAGCTGCCTCTGCCTGGCCTGAATTGACGAGCTTTTTTATTTCGGCCACTTCCCACATAAACCTGTCCTGGTCTTGGGGGGATATTGACTCGAGGTCTTTGCCTTGCTGGAGGCGCCAGGTATCGGCTGAGAACACCTCGTTTTGCCAGAGCGGCACGGTCATAAGCACTAATATTACAAATTTTATTCTATATTCGAGCACAATTCAGCCCCACTAATTGTTCATAGATTTAATCTTTTTTGCCACAATTTCTAAAATTATAACCATTGTTGAAACAATTGCAAACGCTAATTCTGAGGTGCTATCGGCAAAATCTTAGGGCTAATTTTCAATCGTTAACTTCAGGTTCGTGAATATCTGCCCTTTTTGTTTTCTCCAAATACTAACTTTTATGTTTTGTTGGGCTATGGGTTCAAAGATAGCTAATTCAAAGTCAAGATGATTCTACATCCTACAAATAAAGCTAATCCCAGGGAATAGTACAACTAAAAATGTTTTTCTCATTTGAAAATTCTCCAAAGAACATCATTAACCAGAGATATAAGATTCCTTATCATAGACGAGTACACTAACATTTTGTTATATAAAAATCAAAAAAAACAGACATATAGCTTAAAAGGATTATTTTCAGAAAAACAACAAATGCGATTTTGCATTTCTTGACGGCAAATATTAAATAGCTTATAGTTATGGCGTTTGGCGTAAGGAATCAGCCACAAAGGCACAAAGAGAAGAGAGAATTAGTTAATTGGTTAATTAGTTATTTGTCGATGGAGTTTGAGATTGCTTCGCTTCCACCCTCCGCAGTAGCAGAGCTACTGCTATGGAGGACAGGTCGCTCGCAATGACTGATTATCAAAACGCGATTTCTGATGTAAAACTTCGTACCTTATGTGGCAAAATGAGAAGAGAAAGAAATGAATATACAGGCAGTAAAAGGGACAAGGGATTTTTATCCGGAGGATATGGCCGTCAGGAACTGGATAATCGACGGCTGGAAGAGAGTGTCTGTCCGCAACGGCTTTGAGGAATACGATGGGCCGATGTTCGAGTATCTGAAGATGTTTCAGATAAAAAGCGGTGACGAAATTGTCGAGCAGCTTTTTTCATTCGAGGACAGAGGCGGCAGGAAGCTGGCACTTCGGCCTGAAATTACGCCGACACTGGCTCGAATGGTAAACCAGAAAATCAATTCTCTGGCAAGGCCAATAAAATGGTTTTCAGTGCCGAGATTGTTCCGGGCAGAACGGCCCCAGAAAGGCCGACTTCGCGAATTCTTCCAGTGGAATATTGACATCATCGGCGTGGAAGATGTGCTTGCAGATGCAGAGACGATATTCTGTGCCCTGGATTATCTGAAAGAAGTGGGGCTGACACCTGATGATATAGTTGTGAAGATATCCAGCAGGAAGATGCTTGCAGAATTGCTTAGGTTGATTGGGATTAAAGAAAGTCAGCTCGATACTCTTTATGTAGTACTTGATAAGCGCAGCAAGCTGCCTGATGATACCTTTGAAGAGATGCTTACAGAGAGAATCCCAAATAAAGATAAGCGAAATAAAATAATCGAGCTTTTGGCAGTTGAATCCATCGAACAGGTTAAAAATTGTTTTGAGCTGGGCAAGGCAGCGGAAGGAGCGGTTGGTGAATTGAGCCGTTTGTTCGAACTTCTCAGCGTTATGGGAGTAAGTGACTATTGCGTGTTTGACATCAGCATAGTGAGAGGTCTGGCTTATTATACTGGTATTGTATATGAGATTTACGATAAGCAAAGTGAGCTTCGCGCTATCGGCGGCGGCGGGCGATATGATAATCTGTTAAAACTATTTGGCGGGCCGGATATACCAGCGACGGGCTTTGGAATCGGTGATTGTGTTTTAGGGATATTGCTTGAAGAAAAGGGACTGCTGAAAAAACAATTGTCAACACTGCGGCCAGACTACTTCGTTGCTTTCACAGAGCAGCAATATATTCAAAAGGCCATTGAGATAACAGCGAAGTTGCGGGGTGCGAAATTTTCAGCTAATTTCAGCTATAAAGAGGTTGGATTAAGCAAGCAGCTTAAACAGGCCTCAGAGCAAAATGCCAAAAAATGTATAATCATTGGCTCAGAGATTGAAAAGAACCAGCTTGTCATAAAAGATATGGCGAGCGGTGAGCAGCAACAGATTGATTTAGATAAGTTTTTTGCAGAGCTTAATCCGCCATAGGCGGATTAAATCCTGATTCCAGATGAAGGATTATACTGCCAATCATTATGAGCGGGCGTTCGAGAATTGGCTGAGAGATAACCACATCCAGTATATCAAAGTAGATGAGCACAAAAAAGCGGTCTTCGGGAACTCGAAGATTAAAAGCTTTGATTTTTTATTATACCCACCCAACAGTCAAATCATAATCGCTGAGGTCAAGGGCAGAAGATTCAATGGGACGTCTCTTGCTAAGTTGACGGGTTTAGAATGCTGGGTGACAACTGAAGATGTCGATGGATTAAGCGAATGGCAGAAGGTTTTTGGGTCGAGTCATAAGGCCGTCTATGTATTTGCCTACAAGATAGAGAACATCGATGTTGATTATGACGGCAAAGAAGCATTCAATTTTGAAGCAAATCGATATGTATTTTTTTGTAT
>CAZKYA010000054.1:0-11369 GCA_964556725.1 uncultured Pirellulales bacterium | reverse complement strand
TTCGGCGTAGGACCTCACTTTCTCCTCAGCTTTGGTTCTCGCTGCAGCTTCGGCCTTTGCTTTTTCCTCTGCCTGAGCCCTCGCCCTGGATTCAGCATTTAGCTTTTCTTCGGCCCTCAATCTTGTAGCAGTTTCTGCTTTAAGCTGTTCCTCTGCTCTGGCTCTTGTTTTTGCTTCGGCCTTTAGCTTTTCATTAGCTACTCTTATCGCCTCCTCATAGGCCCTTTTTTCAGCTTTCACCTTATCTTTTGCCTCGGCCTCGGCATCTGCTTTGGCCTTAGCTTCGGCTCTTGCTTTTGCTTTTGCTTCAGCCCGTGCTTTTTTCTCAGCTTTAGCTTTTGCCCTGGCTTCAGCTTTGGCCTTGGCCTTGGCTTTTTTCTTATTAACACAGGGAACTAAAGGATGGTGAGGCCAATGTTTTTCTCCGCATATACTACAGGTAGGTACGAATTTCTCATTTGAGGATGGGGGCGTTTGTTGAATCATTTCGGGACCTGATTGCTCTTTACGCTCAAATGTCTTTTCAGCACTCATATTTCACACAATCGAAACTACTATCTAACCCTTTCCGTTAAGCGGCCGTTAAGTAGTGAAGTAAAATTGTGCTCCGGCTGGGCACTATATCATCTTGGTCTCAATTTATCAAGCATTCCAAATAATAATGCAGAGCAAAATCTACAATTTATATTGCCAAACAATTGGCTGTGGGCCGATTGTCTGCGGCCGGTTTCCTTGTTTTTGGCCAAAAATCACAGCTTTTGCCTCTATACGAAGTAATAGTGTAGAGAGCGATATTCCTTGAAACTTTCCTATTGAAATAAGGCACGTAAAGCGTTCCGCTGATATTTGCTGTTGTTTCTTATCTGCAAAAAGATATTATCTGCGTTCATTACTGCCGGTCACTAAAAACTTTCGTTACAAATGGTGATATAATAAAAAGGGCTGTGAAAGGATTCACAGCCCTTTAATGTGCCGTCAAAGCTACTTGCTTTAACTTAAACCCTGCGTTTTCTCATCAAAGCTAATCCACCCAGACCCAGCAGTGTCATTGTCGCCGGCTCAGGGACACAATTGGTTTTAATCACCAACTCGTCAATCAAGATGTCGCCCTTAATGGCAAACCACTCCTCAATTGGGTTAGGCCATATAGTGATATCAAACACGGACCGCGTCCAGCCATAATTCAAGGCCTCATCCATACGGACAGATACCATCATGTCGTAGGGCGTAACAGCCACTACTGGTTCATCCGGTAGCCAAGGCCACTGATAGGACATCTCATTCGGCCTCCAGACCAACTCAAGCGTGATGTCTTTGTACCCATCGATTATCGGCTGGTTGGGAATCCACACATCTATCTCACCTGACAGCTGCCATACACCCTGGTGTTCATAAATCAGGTCGTACCAATTGTAAGAATCGACATGCAGAATTGGGACGCCGTATTCATTAATGTAAAAATTAGGTGGTGGGGTTTGGACCGGCTGTGAGAATGTATACAACACCTCGGTTGCGCTTCCAAACGCCATCGACCCTGTCAGCAGGATTACAACACATACAGTAATCAATTTATTCATCATCCTTATTCCCTCCAAAAACTCCATCTTAACTTTATTGTACTCGCGCACCTCCTCTAAACTTCACAATTACGAGTGCTCGAGCATTTGGGGGGGAAAACACCCTTCTCGTGTTTAAGTACCAATTGTGTAATATACTGTGGGTTGTTCCCATGTCAAGAAAAATTTTTAAAAAAGTCCGAAAAAATCTCAATAATTTTCATTTTTTCGCAGAAAGGGCAATTTTGGGTGGGAAATGCGATTTTCTCCACAAAAATTCCTTATCAGCTTTGTTTGTAGTTGTTCAGCCAACCGAATTCGGCCTTTAAAAGCTGTATTTTAAGATTGAGCCGGGCTCACTTCTTGCTATGTTCTGGTATTGGCAAGCCGAGTTCGGCGAGGACTTTTTTCATATCCTCCCAGACCCTTTGCCGATTTTCCGGCGTGTAATTTCGCAACAGGTAGGCAGTATGATATGTGGCCATTAGCTTTATAGGCGGCCTGCCGAGACCGGCGTAGTATTCGTAGAATTGACCGCGTAATTGACCTATCGACTTGGTGGTATTTAACAAGGTCCTGGCAGCGTGAGCACCCAGAGCTACAATAATTTCGGGATTTATTATCTCAATCTGTCTTTGAAGATAGGGCAGACAGCTTATTATCTCCTCGGCCGCCGGGTCGCGGTTTTCCGGCGGCCGGCATTTCAAAATATTGCCTATAAAAACTTCGCTGCGTTTTAGCCCGCACGCTTCAATTACCCTGTCCAATAGCTGGCCGGCTCTTCCGACGAAAGGTCGCCCTTGTGCATCTTCATCAGCTCCAGGTGCTTCTCCAATAAACATTATCCGGGCGTTTGCGTTACCCTCACCTGGGACCGTATTAGTCCGAACCGACCCTAAGCCACATTTGCGGCATCGGCAGACTTCATCAGCTATTTTCTCAAGCTCGGCGGCTTTCTCGGCTGCAGCCATATTATCTTCCTGTTCCGGCGGTTCAGACTGTGCAGCTTTACCCTTGACCGCAAAACCGCCCGTGAAGAACTCTTCCATTTCGAGGTGCTGGCGAACAGCTTTATTGATATCTGCATCTTTTTCCATAGGGGTAAATTGTAAAGGTACTTTTAAGATGAGTCAATAAAAAAGGGCACTTACCCTGGCAAGCGCCCTTTCAAAATCTATTGGTCAGCTTTTTTATACAAGGCCCTGGTCGAGCATCGCATTGGCGACCTTGACAAATCCTGCGATGTTCGCACCCATCACGAGGTTGCTCGGCTGGCCATATTCTTCGGCGGCCTCGAAACACTGCTTATGAATGGCAATCATAATGTTGTGAAGTTTCTCATCCACCTCTTCATGAGTCCAGGATATACGCATCGCATTCTGGGACATTTCAAGGCCCGAAGTGGCAACACCACCGGCGTTGGCGGCCTTGCCGGGACCGTATAGTATCTTCTTTGCCAGAAACTGCTCAATTGCCTCTGGTGTGCTCGGCATATTGGCTCCTTCCGCGACAAGATAGCAACCGTTTTTCAGTAACGTCTTGGCATCGTTGCCGTCTATCTCGTTCTGAGTGGCACTGGGGAAAGCACAGTCGCATTTAATACCCCACGGCCGGATGTCCGGTTTATATTCAACCCTGAACTTATCTGCATATTCTTTTATGCGTCCACGACGCACATTCTTCAGTTCAAGCACAAAAGCAAGCTTCTTATCATCAATTCCTTTGGGGTCGTAGATTGTGCCATTGGAGTCAGATAGACTAACCGCCTTAGCACCGAGCTGGTTGAGTTTTTCAATGGTGTACTGCGCTACGTTTCCGGAGCCGGAGACGGTGCAGACCTTACCCTCAAAGTTATCGCCGCGGCTCTTTAGCATTTCTTCAGCGAAGTACACACACCCGTATCCGGTTGCTTCCGGACGGATGAGTGAGCCGCCCCAATCGAGTCCTTTACCGGTGAAAACACCGGTAAACTCATTGCGGAGACGCTTGTATTGACCGTACATAAAGCCGATTTCACGACCACCGACGCCGATATCACCTGCAGGAACGTCAGTGTCGGGGCCAATATGGCGAAAAAGCTCGGTCATAAAGCTCTGGCAAAAACGCATAACTTCATTGTCACTCTTTCCTTTGGGGTCAAAGTCCGACCCGCCTTTACCACCGCCCATCGGCAGAGTTGTTAAGGCGTTCTTGAATACCTGCTCGAATCCGAGGAATTTCAGGATACTGGCGTTGACGGTAGGATGGAATCTCAGTCCACCTTTATATGGACCAATTGCGCTGTTAAACTCGAACCGAAATCCGCGGTTGACGTGAATGTTGCCCTTATCGTCCTGCCAGGGTACACGGAACATAATCTGCCTTTCCGGCTCGACAATCCTGTCAAGTATCTTGGCATCAACATACTCAGAGTGTTTTTCCAGAACCGGCCCTAAAGAAAATAGAACCTCCTCTACCGCCTGGTGGAACTCCGGCTCGCCTGGATTGCGTTTGAGGACCTGTTCATAAACTGCCTGAATGATAGTGTTTACTGCCACTTTAAAAACCTCCATAAAAAATAAAAAGTTAAAGTTTCTACTTTCTACAACAACTACAATAAGGTAAACTAATAACAAAACCAGATAATTACGTTATATAATGTAAAACATTACAATAACATAATTGGCTTGTGTAGCACAAAGTTTTAATAATAATATAGTTTATTAAAGCAGCTTATAATGCACATAGAAACACTAAAGATATTCTGTGATTTAGCTGATTTACGGAGCTTTTCAAAAACGGCTGAGAAACATCTTCTAAGTCAATCAGCGGTCTCCCAGCAGCTCGCACAAATCGAGCTTGCGCACAAGTGCCAGTTAATCAATCGAAAGAAAAGACCCATCGAACTGACCAAGGCAGGTCGCTTACTTTATCAGGCATCCAAGGATATGCTCGATAGATACGAACAATTAAAGAGCGAGCTAAGTGCTCTAAAATCCTCCGTCGGCAGTAGAATAAACATAGCTGCAATCTTCAGCATTGGTATGCATACGCTGCCGGATTATGTTAAAAAGTTTATGGTCAGCTATCCAAACGTCAATGTCCATATTGAGTACTTCAGTGCTGAGAAGATTTATGAGCTGGTGTTAGCCGGCGATATAGATATTGGTCTTGTGGCTGTCCCGAAAAGAGACAAACGGCTGGATGTATATGACTTTGAGGCGGAGCCGCTTGTATTGGTCTGCAGCCCGATGCATCATTTATCGCACGAATCGCAGGTCGATATCCACAAATTGCAGTTTGAAAGATTTATTGCCTTTGAAAAAAATGTCCCCACACGCCTTTGGATAGATGGTATTTTAGAACGCTATAATGTCACGGTACGTCCGGTGATGGAATTCGATAACATCGAAACCGTCAAACGAGCGGTGGAGATAAACTCAGGCATCAGCATTTTACCGCAGACGGCATTGCTTCAGGAACTCGGCAGCGAAACGCTAAAGGCGATTCCATTTTCAAATGAAAATTTTGTCAGGCCTACGGGTATAATCATTCGCAAAGATAAGATTATTAGTCAGGCCGGACGTTACTTTATTGAATTGCTCCGTAAGAAGTCTAAAGCGTAACCAGCGCCGCGAACGAGACACGAGGCACGAGCGACGAGACACAAAAGATGTCGATTAAAGCTGTGATATTTGATTTGGATGGCACCATCACCCAGCCCTATTTTGACTTTGACGCCATTCGCAAAGAAATGGGGCTGGAGAAAAATTCCGGGCCTGTCCTGGAGTCGATGCAGAAGATGTCGCAACAAAAACGCCGAGAGGCGGAAAAGATACTGCATTATCACGAACAAAGGGCAGTGACAGAATCAAAGCTCAACACCGGTGCAAAAGAGACCCTTGAATCGCTTCGCAAAAATGGTATTTACATCGGGATATTGACACGGAACAAACGTAACAATGCGTTTGCTATTGCCGACAAACATGGCTTGCAACTCGATGCTGTCGTCGATAGAGACGATGGCCCGGTCAAGCCGGACGCCTTCGGCGTGTTGAAGTTATGTCAGCAGTTTGGCGTCAAGCCGCACGAAACGCTGCTGGTAGGAGACTATCTTTTCGATTTACTCTGCGCAAAAGCTGCAGGTGCAGTTGCAGTGCTCCTGGCCAATCACAAACAATCCGTCGAATTTGCCGAGCATGCAGATTTTTGTATAGAAAAAATCGACCAGGTAACTCAAATTATCAAAGAAAAAAATAATGAATAACTTATGAAAAAACAGTATAGATAATGGATAAGAAGATAATGACTAAATCTTTCATCATTCTTTTACTCATAATGGGGTCTTGTCGGGCTGATTGCTGCACGAAAAGCACAGTCCCTGCGACAGATACAAATGAAGTTGAAAAAATTCTCGAGAAGCTAAGCACAAAAACGAAGGAGCTTCAATCATACCAGGCACAGATTGAGTACAACTTCAGCCAGCCGTTGCTGGAATCAGAGAGTCTCAGAAAAGGCGTGTTGTATTATTCAAAAGACGATAAAAAATCCCGGCTACGGATAAATTTTCAAACGCTCAAACAGGATGATGAAAACCAGCAGAAATATATCGAGCACTTTATCTTCGATGGTATCTGGCTTACTTATATCGATTACCAAATCAGGTCGGCAAAACGTCATCAATTGGCAGAGCCGAATAAGCCGATGGACGCCTTTGATTTGGCCAGCAGAAATTTACCGATAATCGGCTTTACCAAAATAGAAGAGCTGAAAAAACAATTTGAGGTTCAATTAGTCGAGCAAAGCCAGACCGAACCTTCGGAATTTATTCAGTTGCATTTGAAAGTTAAGTCGGATTCGGCTTATAAAGACGACTACACTTCTATCGATTTTTGGATTGATAAGGAATTATATTTGCCGGCAAAAGTAGTAGCTGTCTCTACCGAAGAGGACATTTACGAAATAAAATTTATAAAGCCGATGATTAATAAAAAGCTGGATGAAAAAGTCTTTGAGTTTGAGATTCCCAAAGATTTTAGCGAGGAAATAATCCCGCTGAAAAATCCGGAAAGACCCACGACCGAAAACTCAAGGTCAAAGACCAACGACTAAATCATCCGCAAAAGGACACAGAGAAATAAAGAGAAAATTAAAATGAGAAACAAATTGGCGGCGCTTTTTCATAAAATAGGTGCAGGTCTATGGCCCCGATAAGGGTTGATGCTCAAGATTTTCAGCAGCTAATAGCAAACCGTGCCCGGGCGTTGATGGGCCTTGCGAGCTTTCTGTCAAAGTCGCGCTGCCGCAACAAAATCCTCACACGTCCGTTCCTTGGCGAATTCTTTTCGCAGTCCGTGCAGCTTGAGGAGCTTCTTGATGCCTACGATGCACGCAATAACTGCCAGTGGTGTTCGTTCAGGTCGCTGACAGCTGCGATTAAACTTTTTTCCGACGTCAGTTACGAGCTGCTTCACATTCGTCACGCACTGCCTGCATACCGGCTTTTGCCCATAGAACAGGATTTTGTTAAGGCCACGAATGAGGCGTTTAAGTTTACCGGTGGTGTTCTTCAAAACGTGTCAAAACAGATACTTGCCCGCGCCGGTCAGCTTGGCCTTTCGGTTCCGCCGAAAAATATTAGTGAGAAATCTTACAGCGAAAAACTCCCACCCGGCCGATTGCCGCGCGACTGCGGCACACGCAAGATCGAAAGGGTCTCAGAAACAGTAACCTTACTGGCCACTGCTTTCTTGAACCTGGCCGCTGAGAGCAAGGGTGTTCGCTCTGCCGCTAAGGCCAAACCGCAAGAGTACACATCCTATACATCGGATTCGGTCAGCGAAGAAAAGCTGCGAAGTCTTGAGCTTCGATTCCATAACCTCCAGTCGCTGTATGATACTTACGTCTCAGGCACCGAAGCCGCAGACATAGATAAGGACCTGCCGGTTCTCAGAGGGCACATAAGCGTTGTTTTTCATCTGCTGAAAACGGCCACATTGTTTGCTCACTATTACGAAAGGCATGTGAGCAAGCTGCCGTGTGATTCGCCGGACCGTCAGGAGATTCTGGTAAAGCCAGAGACTCTACTGTCGGTCCTGATGAAATATTCCATCACCCACATCGGGCTCTATATCGGCTGTGCGGAGCGATTGTGCCAAACAATGCTCAAACGCTATGCCGAGGTGGGTCAGATAGAGGTGGCCGTTCCTCCGTATCGAGGTTTTCATGTCCGGCCGGCCACCCTTATTTCCAAGCTTGTCCTGCACTACGGAAGCGAGGTTAAGATGCAGTTTGGTGAGGATGTTTATAATGCTGGCTCGGCATTGGAGCTGTTCAGGGCCAACGAAAAGATAAACGCACAGAAACGGCGATGGCTGGCTGAAGAAGTCGTCCGTCTTAAACTTGTGCCGGATGGAAAAGGCGATGACGATATCAATTCTATCGTGCGGAATGTTGTTCTGATGTTGGCCGAGCAAGGTAAACTGATTCTGTATGAGCAGCCCCTGCAATTGCCGGAAGAGCCGTCCGTAAGGGAAGGAACGTTAGTGCAGGAGATTACGGATGAAATGGCCCGGCTGTTGGCTTTGGGCAAAATAGACGTCAACACCGAGTTGACCGCAACGTTTATCGGCGATAAGCGAGTGCTGGCTGACATCAAACTGCTGGCAGAGGCCGGTTACGGTGAGGATAACTTCGGCAACAACGTCCCTCTGCCGGAAAAGCTTGTGTACCTTCGCTGATAAGTGCAAAGGATTCCGATAAAGAAAAGCAAAATAGAAAGGAATGAAAATGGCAAAAGGGATAGTGATTTATTATTCGAGAAGCGGTAATACAAAACAAATGGCTGAGATTATCGCCAAAGCGATGAATGAATCAGGATTGAAAACAGAATGTAAGTCCGTTGAAAAAGTAAAAGCCGAGGATTTGCTCGGCTATGATGCAATAGTTGTCGGCTCGCCAACATACTACGGCCATATGGCAGGACCGATTAAAGATTTATTCGATGAGTCGGTGAGTTATCACGGCCAGCTCGATGGAAAGGTAGGAGCAGCATTTTCAAGTGCGGCAAATATCGGTGGCGGCAATGAAACCACTATTATGGGCATAATCGAGGCGATGCTCATTTCCGGTATGGTAGTCCAGGGCGACCCGCAGGGCGACCACTATGGTCCGGTTTCAATCGGTAAACCAGACCAGAGAGTTCGGCAGCAATGTCAGCGCAGAGGACAGAGAATCGCAGAATTGACTAAAAAACTGATGCCCTGATAGGCAAAATCAAAAAAATAGCTGCAAAAATTATAAGCCACGCTAAATAAGGGACTTAGAAGAATAAATACAGCCGAATATTTGTATCTTCGTGCCTTATGTGGCAAAAAAATACTGTTTTTTTACAAAAAAAATCATTTTTCTTTGACAAAGTAACTGTGGGCAGTTAAGTTTTTAGCGTTTTTGAGCTATAAACAGCAATTTTAACTCACAAAGTGGAGGTTTACTTTGATGCAAGAGTATGAAGGCCTTAAAGTGTTGGTTGCTGAAATTGAAGCTGACATCAGCAAAGCCGAAGGCGGGAATAGGGCAGCAGGGACGCGAGTTCGCAAGCAAATGCAGAAAATCAAGCAGGCTGCTCAAAGCGTTCGCAACCGCATTCTTGAAGTCAGGTCGACCGAGTAAAGCCCCGCAGGTATTTGAAGACGCTGGATGTTGTGGGCATTTGGTTCGGCTGGACCGGCTGATTGCTTTGCCGAGACCCGTCGGGTATTAGCATATCTGATATGCGCAGATTATTTCTACACTGAGGTCAATAATGCCGCCACCTTTATTGTTTGATTTATCGCATATAGACCTTTCGGGCAAGCCAATCTTCGACAAGGAAGATATTGGCAAGGTAAATCCACAGCGGTTTGAGATGCATCAGCTCGATGGCATCCTCTGGTTTGACAAGCAAAAGTATCTCATTCTGGGCTATAAGGACATTACGCAGGACGAATTCTGGATTCGCGGGCATATTCCGTCTCGGCCGTTGATGCCCGGAGTGATAATGGTCGAGGCGGCAGCACAACTGCTGAGCTTTTTCGTAAAGCAGATTTATGAAGAGCCGGGTTTTATCGGCTTTATCAGTATAGAGTCAGCAAAGTTCCGTTCTACCGTCGAGCCGGGTAAACGATTATATTTGCTCGGCCATATCACAAAATTCAAAAAGGGCAGAAAATACATCGCAAGCATTCAGGGGGTTGTCGATGGCGATATGGTCTTTGAGACCTCCATATCCGGAATGGCGGTTTAGCCAAAATAACCACGAAGCTGTTTGAACTTGCCTTGTCCGCTCTTCAAAAACTTTTCCCTTTTTCGTGCAGAGGCGTAATTTCAGTGGGGCTCGGCGTAGGCCGAAGCCGGAGCGGGACCTGCGGCGGCTTAAATGTAGTGGGTGGAAGGGGGGCAGTTTAGTCTCTCTGATAGCCACGGTAGGATAATAGAAGCTATATCCCACGGGGTAAACAGGTACTACATAATAGTATCGGTTTGTGCATCAGGATGAGTTAAAATCTTAAGTTTTTGCTCCTGAGACACCTGATCCCGATGTACATGACAATAATCCTCATGGTTATAGATACTCAAGATACACTTGCAGTGCGGAAACTTGCATTTCCTTCCATCAGCCGAAGTCTTTAATGTTTTTCCCATCGTTACTCCTATAGGTAGAACGTTTTCTTCTCAGCATCACCGTAGCCAAGCTTCTCAATTTGACTTCTCCTCTTTCTCCTGTTGTCTTTGTTCTTGAGCTTCTGTTTCGCGAGTTTCTTTATTATACGCCTTTTATATGGCAAGTCAAAGAAAAAAAAGGGCTAAATATTGTCGTTTGGGTAATCATCGCTTTCTTCTCAATCCCGAAATAATCGGGGCACCCAGGCCGAGCAGTAAAGGCGGTAGTCGTGTGAAGCATAACAGAATGAAAAATTTATTTTCAGTTCAATCGAATTTAGGATATATCGAGTCCCGTTAGAAGTGGCACATCGTGCCACGATACTTCTAACGGGACGGGTCTATTTAAGTGCAGACTTTTCGTATTGCTTTTCCTGCGACTTCTGGGTAAAAGTGAAGCGGACTTCACCGACAAATACAAAGATGAGCAGGACATAAAAGTCTATATCCATCAGCACTGATTAACAGTCGAATCTTGCCGAAAAGTCCTGCACCACAAGGCAGTTTGTAAAAGAAAACGCTCAGAGGGTATTTGGTAGGGGTAAGGAGCTGTTCGGCCATTCTACGAGCGTAAAGTGGCTATGAGAGCTGCTCTGTGAGAATCTACGGGCTGGCTTAACTGCGTTTCTTTCTAATGTTATAAGACCAAGGATGCCGATAACTATATAAATCATGAGTTCATTTATTAAGGAGAAACCGAAAATGAAACGTAAAGTTGGGACCATTATCATATTGGTGAGCATATTAGTCGTTGGTATAGTTGCATTTAACGGCTGTAAGAAATCAACACCGACCAAACCGGCTACTCAAACCAAGGCCGTTGAGCCAAACCAGCCAAAAAAATAAAACTGGAACAGCAAAAAGGTTTTGGGCGACCAATTCTTCAAGTTGAACCACTCAAGCTGACCGTTTGAGGACGTTGTGCAAGAGGTGAATAAGTTAGCCAGTAACTCTCAGAACAAAAAGAGTTTTGTCAAACACAAGCCTTACCAGAAATTTATTTACATTTTTTGAATTTCGGATACATCGAGCCTATTTTCTTGTGCTACGTCCCTTAGGGACTTCGCAGAGTAGCAAGCGTTTTCTTCTCAACCTGTGGTGAGCAGACCTGTCTTGCTTGCCCTGCGAAGCCCT
>CAZKYA010000053.1:0-11550 GCA_964556725.1 uncultured Pirellulales bacterium | reverse complement strand
CCATATCATCCAATGTTAACAGATGTCTTCGGCCATGCACCAGGTCGCTCCAGTTCTCCGAGATAATTAAAGCAGCGGTGGCCAGGTCAACCTCATCTTCTTCCAGGCGCAGCACTTGCTCGATAGACCTTGCATATAAACCAAGTTTACCATCATTGGCCAAGGGCTTGTACTGGCCTGCCGGGGCCGCAGATGAGAGAGTCAAAACACAAATCACTATCAGAAAAATCTTTTTCATTGGTTCTTCAATAATGTTTAGCTGTTTGTTCCTGCGCACAAAACACTGTCCTATAGTAGATGTCTATATCTGCGAATCTTATCGTCAGATAGTTTCTTTTTGTTTTGTATTTTCGACGGTATAACAGTAAAAAATCGGTAACTTTGAGCAAAAAGCCATTGCATAAAATAAGTTGTATTATTACTTTATTCAACGGAATTTTTAATGCAGGTATAAATATAATGAACTCGAATCGCACTATAATTGCAAATACCTCATTACGTCGTGTGCTGTCGGCTGCGCTATATACATTGTTTCTGCTGCTTTGCATCCTTGTGCTGGCGGGTTGTCACACTACGCAACAGAATAGTCTTTTCAATGGCAGGGCGTTGGGGCAATGGAAAATAACTGATTTTGGCGGCCAGGGTAATGTCTATGTAAAAGATGGCAGCATCTTCCTCGAGATGGGCAACGACTTGACCGGCGTTACCTGGACCGGTCCGCTTGAACGAATGAATTACGAAATCACCCTTGAAGCGATGCGAGTTTCGGGCAGCGATTTCTTCTGCGGACTGACCTTTCCCGTCGATAGTAATTCCTGCTCGCTCATCCTCGGCGGCTGGGGCGGCGAGGTCTGCGGCCTGTCAAATATTGATTACTATGACGCCTCTGAAAATGAAACCACGCGAATCATCTCGTTTGAGAATGGCCGATGGTATCGTGTCCGTCTGCGAGTTACTCCTAATAAAATTGAGGCCTGGCTCGACGACAAAGAGCTTGTAAATGTGGTAACAACCGGCCGAAAAATCGACATCCGGTCCGAAGTTGACTTATCCCAGCCGCTGGGCATCGCCTCCTGGCGCACAACCGCCGCAATTCGCAATATCCGTCTGCAAAAGCTCGATTTGTGATTCAGCTTACATGACGCGGGATACGAGGCAACTGCTGGCTAAACCTCTACCGGCACACCAGCAGGGCGGCGCTTAAATAAATCTATCTGCATCCACCTGTTGCTCTTGAATCTCCAGCGATTTGCCAGCCCGGCTGCGATAATACTAATTGCAGCGGCAATCCAGGGCCCTACGGAGCCAAGAGAAGGGAAAAATTTAACTATAAGCACGCCGCCGGCTCCTAATATTATCACCGCTCCCAACGTCGATACTGTTGCCAGCCAAACTGTATCACCAGCACCACGCAAAGAGCCGCTGTAAATAGTTCGTGCTGCGTGGAAAACCTGATATATAGCTGCGCAAATCAAAATCTTGACCCCGATTTCAATCACCCTGGCATCGGAGGTCCAAAATCGCATCAACGGTTTTCTAAATATAAGAAAACAAATCCCAACCGCCCCCATATAAACCAGCGCAATCCTCAAACAAACACTTGTTTGTTTCGTTGCCAGATTTTTTCTGCCCTCGCCGATTGTTTTACCAACTGCCGCCGTCAACGCCGTCCCTATCCCTACTATCGGCATAACCGAGACATTTGTGTAAGAAAGAACGGCGCTTGTCGCCGCTAATGCCTCTTTGCCGAATCTGCCAACTAAACTGAACAGAATCACTCCCCAGAAGGCAACGTTTGTCACCAGTTCAAATCCCGCAGGAAGTCCTACTTTCAATAAATCATACATCTTGCCAAAATTGATATTTAACGTCCGTCTGGACCTAAAAGTTGCGTTTATATTACCACTTAAAAACACAGCCATATTTATGACAGACCCGACAGATATCCCGATAAATGTCCCCCAGCCGGCACCTGCTATCTCCATCCGTGGAAAACCAAAATTGCCAAAAATCAATAAATAGTTACATACGATATTGACCACCTGCCCGCACAACGATGAATACATAGTAATAATGGGCCTATGAATACCCATAAAGAATTGACTGCTTGCCCAGTTAATAACCGCTATGATTTGGGTATAAAGCATAATTCTTAGATATATTACTTCCATAGCACAAACAGCTGGCGGCTGGCCCATTATTTTGAATATCCACGGTGCCGCCGGCCACATAATTGCAACTACTACCACCGAATACACAAGACCCATATACATCACCTGCCAGTAATAATTCGAGCAGTCCCTTTTGTCACCTCTACCCAAGCTTTGACTTACGAGTGTGTTTAAGCTCGCCATCACCCCCATTGCGAAAGCGCCGGGCACAAAACTGACAAAACCAGCCGGCAAAATAGCCGCCAATGCCTCCGTCCCAAGGCGTGAAACCATAAACCTGTCAACGAACTGCATAACGGTAAACGATATGGTCGTCACTACTGCCGGTGTTGCCAGCTTCAGCATATATCTAAGTGAGGTCTCCTCCACCGCATCTTGGATTGCTGATATTGATTTATCGTTCATTTACTTAGGCCCTGTTTTGTTTAAGTTCAGCTTCTTCAAAAGTGTCTCAGGGCTGAGCCCCTGAACCTGCATATTTTTGACCGGGCTTGTTTGCCCGGAAATTATACGAATAGCATTTTTCTTTACACCGAGTTGTTTAGCCAGAAACTCAAGCAGGCACTTATTGGCTTTTCCCTTCTCCGCTGCTGCTGAAACTTTAATCTTAATCTTTCCGTCAAGCAGGCCGCAAACCGCCGTCCTGCTGCTGCCGGGAACAACCTTTACCGCAAAGACAATACCCCCATCAACTTGTTGTACTGACAAATTCGCCATAGAAAGTTAAATTGAAACGAACTCGTCTGGGCGAAGCCAGCCGTAGCCCGATAGCAAGCATCCTCCGGTATCCAGAATGTTATTCAACGATTTCCCTGAGATTTACCCCAACTGCCAGTTGTACATACTTTTCAATCTGTTCAGCAAGCTCACCTAAAAACTCAAGTTGGAAATCTTCGTAATGGCCGCAGAGAAACTCGCCGTCGAGTGCCTTTTTGAATATTCTAACCCTTATAACAGATGGCTGGCCCTCTGCCTTGCTAAAGTCACTGTCTTTATGCTCGGTAAGCTCAACACGCCAGTCCTCGCTTATGAAAACCAGGCACTTGCCCGTAAAAACCGCCATCGGAAAATAATCGCGCAATAACTTAAGAATTTCCATCTTTTGGCTCCTTTTGTTGCGGAGTTCGCAGATTGGAAAGCTGACGCCATGCATTCATTGACCGCTTCAGGTTTTCGTGCACGTCACCGGCTATGCCGTATCCCTGCAGTCCTATCGGACCAGTGTAACCGACATCATTCAGTGTCTTTAAGAACTGCCGAACGTCGAAGGAGCCACAGTCCAATGTCTGAATCAGGCCTTTCCAGTCTTCTGCTTTGCTATCCGCACCGTTAATCGTCACCACGAACAGGTAAGGCATTGCCAATCTCATCAGTGATTCCATATTTTTCTCGTCGTCGACCTTCAGCCAGTGGCAAAGATTAAAGGTTACTCCTGCGTTGTCCCGGTCCACTTCTTTTACTACCCGAACCGCATCTTCCACTCGCTCAAGCCAAAATCCGTAATGCGGGTACAATGCCACACGCAGCCCGGATTTAGCTGCCTTATCTGCAATCTCCCGGATAATTTCCACCGCGCTCGCGTCGCCTTCCGGCGAAGACGGCTTGAACTTTTCGCTTTTTATACAGAGCCAGAGTATCGTATTTCGCCCTTTTAATATCTTGATTGCCTCTTCCAATCTTGTGTCATATTTCTTCTGGCTGGCATCAATGTTTACGTCCAGATAGACTGTAAAAAGTCTCAAGCTGTTCTTATCCAGTTCTTCGAGCATTTCAGCCAGTCCTTTGCATCCCGTGTAACCGATGCCGTCGTATCCCAGTTCTTTTAGCATCTCGACTTGTTCTTTTGGTTTTTTGTGTTTGGCGTCTTTTGTGCTAGTGTCCATCGCAAAGAAAGGATTTGCTCCCGCTGGCTCTATCCAGATATTACGGTATGCAACAGGCCCATGGTCACCTTGAAACATAAATGGCCCAACTGCCTTTTCGTCTGGATAAGCGCTGGACCGCGTCGGCCCGGTAAGTTCCACATCTTCATGGACTACAGTGCCGTTGTGGACCACCTTCTCAAACTTGGCTTTGGAAATCTTCCGGCCCTCATTATCAAAACGTGGAGCCCGGAAAATGATGTCAAACGTTTGCCATTGTCCAGGCGGTAAAGAGGCATTGACCCGCGGAGCATGGCCTTCGTAGCCCTCGGGGTGTCTGTTATCATCCCATCGCTGATAGATGCCGCTGCAGTCAGAGTACTTCGGCTCTTTCACGCCCCAGCTGTCGAGTATCTGAATCTCATATAGCCCCATAAAATATATGCCGGAGTTGGAACCTTTGGGAACCATAAACTCGATATGGGCCCTGACATCGCCGAATTCTGCCTTACTGAAAAGATGTGAGGTCTTTCCAGTTGCTCCATTTACAACTGCTCCGGTGCCTGGCTTACTGCTCAGCAATTTCTCATTCTCAGGATTTATAAAGACATCCCCGACGATTTCCCATTTTCCTGTATTTCCTTGCCAGGTGGAAAAATCATTGCCTATCAAATAGACTCTTTCATTTTGACAGTTGTGGATGTCATTGGCACCAGCGATGCCCGTAGAAAGTATGCTGAAAATCCCAACAAGCAAAATTGTACATTTCATCCTGCCTTGAACTTTCACAATCTCTCCTTCTTTGGTAAGTAGTAAGTGTCACAAATGCCAGGGACTCCGCATTGGACGTGACAGCATTTTGTTTGCCTGTTCATCATTGATGAACTGCTCTTTTTCCGGGTCCCATATAAGTTTCCTGCCCAACAGCATTGAGATATTGCCAGTATGGGCTATCGTAAAACATCGTTGGCCTGCCTCAGGAGGAAAGTAGCACTGATTGCGTGATTTCACGCAATCGAGAAAATTACGCTGCTCGCCGGCAAGGCATGTATAAAGGTGAATCTCATTCGGCCCAATGACGGAATCCAGGACTGATGCAGGTTCCGCTTGCAGCTTTCCTCTCCAGCCGTAATTGCCGACCCATCCCTCAGACCCTTCAAATCGTATGCTCGGTGTTCCGGAGGTCACTATTAACTTAACGCCATCTGCATATTTGTATTCAATTCTGAACTCTTTCGCGGTGTTGTATAGTCCATCCTGCCGGAAATTGCCTTTCCCCTCGACCTCCACCGGCCCTGTATGTTCGGTGTCATTTCCCCATTGTGCAACGTCCAGAAGGTGGGCTCCCCAGTCGGCCAACTGCCCACCCGAGTAATCGAGAATCCAGCGAAAGTTGTAATGACAGCGGTCCGTGGTATATGGTGCCCACGGGGCAGGGCCCAGCCACAAATCGTAATCGAAACCATCAGGCACCGGCATTGGCGTCGGGTCGCCGGGCACGTGTGGGCCGTTGGGCAGTCCCACATTTATGGTGTGGACCTTCCCGATTCGCCCGTTGCGAACCAGTTCACACATTCGGTGGTACACCTCCACCGACCTGTCTTCCGTTGACCATTGAAAGATGCGGCTGTAACGTTTCATCGTTTCACAGAGAATGCGGCCTTCCCGGACGGTCAATGTTGGTTTTTCGCACTCTATATCTTTGCCCGCTTTGGCTGCGGCTATCGAAATCGGAACGTGCCAGTGGTCAGGTGTGGAAATCATAACAGCGTCGATGTCTTCACGCTCAATGATTTCCCGAAAATCGTTGTAGGTTGCACAATCTGTGTTACCATACTTTTCGTTTACCATATCGCGGGCTGTATTGCGACGGCTTGTATCCACATCACAAACAGCAAGAACCTGTGCATCTGCATTTCCGAGAAAGTTCTTCAGGTTGACTTTTATGCCATGGTCACCAACCCCGATTAGGCCAATTGTTATCCGCTCACTTGCAGCGACACCACCAGCTTTGCCCAGAGCTGATGACCGAACAAAATATGGAGCAAATGCTACCATACCGCCAGTAACGCCCGCGGCCTTTTGCAAAAATGCACGACGTGTTATATGCTTTGCTTTGTTCATAAAGTATGGCGTTAAACTCTTTATTTGAAAAATCAAAATGAAAGAAGACACTGCCAGATATACATATATCCCAGAGAATCAACGTCTTCCCATACTTTCCGGACGAGTTCTTTATCTCCGGAAATCTCAGGCAGTTCTTTTAACTTCTCTTCCCAGGGTATGCAAACACCCGGTTTTTTCTTTATCTTTTTTGCTTTTGCCATACAGCCATCTCCCGAAAATATTCAATAGTAAATAATAAATAGTAAATTTAGTAAGTTCCATATTCACGTGTAAAATCAGTCATTGCCTTGATATTTTCAATCTTGGCGTCATTCTGGACAATAGCACTGGCATCCATAATGTAGCCGCCGTCACGTGCCACACCGTCTATAACCTTCTTGCAGCACTCGCGCACCTCATCAGGCGTTCCGACAGACAGCAGATAATTCGGTATGCCGCCACTGATGCAGAACTTTTTTCCAAGTACCTTATGTACCTCGAAAATATCTGCTTGGTCAACGTGATAAACGATTGCCTGGTCCGGAAGCTCTGCAAAGGACTTCAAATGAGCATTCCAATTTCCCTCGGCGTAGAACAAGACCTGATGTCCATTCGCCCAGATTTCCTCAATTATCGGTTTAAGTGTTGGCCAGTAAAACTTATCGAAATGCTTCTGCGAGATGAAGGGCACGCATCCACGATGCATCCAGAATCCTATGGGCACGTTCTTGTCCGGGTCTGCGCCGCTAAGCGCTACGTGGGTTAAATGCGGCATCAGGGCCTCACACGCAGCGAGCACCTTATCCGGCCGTTCCATCACATCAGTAACGAGCCCCAGATATCCGCGCAGCTTGTCAGCGATGATATCAAACGGTGCCTTCAGAATCCCTGATATGGCCGAAACGGTACCTGATTCTCTGCGCAGACGCTCAACCTGCGGACCACATGCGTTAAAATAGCTCAACATCGCCATCCCACCCTTTAGAAAGGACAAGTTGTTGCGGTATGATGTCGGTTCCCCCATCGCCGCCACGTCAGCCGATACACGTGGAAGCCACACGTTGAAAAGATACCCTGTCGGGTCCTCGGTGAGCTGGTCGTATTCGTCCGGCTTCATAAACGCCTGCTCCTCAGGCGGCTCACGGTATTGAAAGCCGGTATCAGCCGGGATGTGGATACCGGGAACTCCATAATATTTCATCCCGATGGCCTCTGTCAGCCCGGTCCATACCCAGACCATATTGACCACTACAGCATCCCAGTCGAAATCTGCTGCGCATTTGCGTGCTGCTGCAAATGCCTTTTCGTAATCGTGCGTCACATCCTGGCAGGTATACCCGGCGTACTTGGCAACGAATTCGGCAACGAATGGACGAATCGGAATCATATCGGGTTTGTCGTTTCGCATTGCTGTAACGTAGCGCTTGAGCCGTTCGGCGTATAGTTGTTCCATATCTTTAGCCATTTCAGTCTGGTTCTCCTTTATTAAAATCTATTTCTGTAATCGATAATAAATATAACTAAATCCCGCACAAAAGTGCATCAACGGCACAGTTCTTCTTGCCCGGCGGCAGTTGGCCTGTGATGCGCCCTAAACTGTCGGATTGTGCTATCTGTTTACCATTTACAAAAACCTGCAGTCCCTTTCCTCTTCCATATTTTTGGCCTGTCTTGTCCCACAGGATTGTGATTATCTGGCCGTGATACGGCACATTATCGAGACAAAACCACTCCCAGGTCTCTGCTGGAAGTAGTGGATTCACCTCGACGATGTCATCTGCCCGCGGCCGAAGCCCTACAAGCCCCGAGATAATCAAATCACAGTAGCAGGAGTGGTTGTAATCCTTACCGCGTTCTTTGCCGCCTTTTTTGGGGTCCCATGTTTCGTTGGTCCATACCTTCAATCGCGACCTGGCAAGCCACTCTCCGGTGTAGGGGTTTAAGTTCTCGTCTATCCAGGGGACAATCTGCCCATCATCTCGCTTAAGCTGGTGACTTTTCGTGTAGATTTTTAATGTCTCAAAGTAATCGGCCTTGCTGATAACATTCTGGGAGTAATTGTTCAGCAGGTTGGCCAGCGCTACGAGGGTTTGCGTAGTGGCGAAGGGCCAGCTTGGTCCGTTCCACTGGCATTGGTCGCCTTTATAGGCGATAATAAACCGCGGGTGACGCTGCTCTGCGGTCGTCGGGCCGAAAGGCGCATAAAAACCATTCGGGTCCATCAACTGTTTCCAGGCAGATTCGTAACCGGCATCCGGCATATTGAAATACCACGGTGTGTAGCTGAGCAGTTCGCGAACATCGACCAGACTGTTACTATCGCGAGGCAGCGTCTTGAAAAACTGCGCCTTTTCGTCCCATAGCTTGGTCTGGACGAGCTTTTTGATATTCTCAGCTTTTGCTTTATACTCGTCCTCGATATCCTTACGGTTGCAGAGCGAAGCGATTTTTGCAATTGCAATGGCATCGCCATACATATAAGAGTTAATCGTAGCTCGTTTGCCGGTTCCGCCAATGGATTCTTCCATCCCGTCACGGGTATCGATTTGCCAGAACAGGCCATCCGGTTCGAGCCGGCTCTTTTCCCATTCCTTGTAGTTGTCGATTAGGTCTGGAAGTAGCTCGATAATGATGTTTTTATCTCCTGTCACGAGATATCTGGCCCACATTGCATCGGCAATCCAGAAGCTATAGCTGCGGACGCTGCCGCCTTTGCGGAGCCAGAAGATAGAATAATCATTCAGGTACTTCGGGTTGCGCAGCCAGCGACCTTCGTAAAAGTGGTGGCCTGCAGAGCAGCTTATGGTGTTGTGTTTGCCTGCCCACTTTACATTTGGCAGAAACTCGGTTATTACAAAGCCGTCCTCTGTGAGTTTTATGTGTTTTCGAGAGGTCCACCATCGGAAGTAATATGTCCGCTCGAAGTCCTTGTCGGGACACTCAAACAGCGGCATATTTGCTTTGAGAAACTCCCACGCCTTCTCATTGGGGATATGCTGAATGTATATTTCCTCGTCGTTATCGTTGAATGTGTCTATGTAGTGCTTGAATGCATCTGCTTTCAACACGGTTGGGGTCTGTGCGTCGCTTGCTGTGGCTGTATTTAACGTCAAAAGTATGCACAGAAGAACCACGAGCATAACGTCAATAGATGAGCTTTTCATTTTCATTTTTAATGTTCTTCCTTACTTGTCTGACGACAGTCAAGATTTTAGCTGTAAAATTCAATTTGTAAAACCTTGTTTTGTTTCAAGCGAGCCGACCAGTTCTTTGATATTTGCTATTTTATGGCAAATGCAGTATTTTTTTATACCTTCTATAATTTTTATTGCGCATCTCGGCTCGATAAAATTCGCCGTCCCAACCGCCACCGCTGATGCTCCTGCGATAATAAATTCGATAGCATCCGAGGCATTTCTTATTCCTCCAATCCCTAAAATTGGTATTCCACTCTGCTTTGCAACCTCATTGTAAACCTTATTAACCAGATAAACCGCAATCGGTTTTATTGCCGGGCCGGATAGGCCTCCCGTTTTGTTTGCAAGAATCGGCCTGCGTGTTTCTATATCGATAACCATCGCAGTAAAGGTGTTTATCAAACTAAGCGCATTGGCGCCTGCCTCAACTGCCGCTCGGGCAATTACGCTTATATCCGTAACGGCTGGCGTCAGCTTCACCATCAATATCTTATTACCCGCTGCCTTTTTTACCGCTGTTGTAATCTCTGCCACCTGCTCCGGTTCCGTTCCGAAGGTTATTCCACCACGCTGGACATTAGGACAGCTAATATTCAATTCAAACCCGGCTATCTTTTGCTCTGTTGCCAGCCGCTGCACCACAGCCACGTATTCATCAATTGTCTCGCCAGCCACATTAACAAAAACCGGCACGGTGAGTTTTTCGATAACAGGTAATTTCTCCTCGATAAATTTATCCAGTCCGACATTCGCCAATCCGATTGCGTTAAGCATTCCTGAATCGGTCTCAACAATGCGAGGTGTGGAATGTCCCTTTTTTGGTTTTACCATGATACTCTTTGTAATAAAACCGCCGAGCTGATTTACATCCATAAAGTCAGCCAATTCATCCGCATATCCGCACGTCCCCGACGCCGTAAACACCGGATTTGCTAGCTTCACCCCTGCAAATTCTATCGAAATATTAGATTCTTCATTCATACAACGCTTCCAGTATTAGAAAAAGTTCAGCAAAGTGAGTTTTGAGTGATGAAAAGCATGAACCTTTTATATCGTGTTATGCGCATTAGTTCCATTTTATTAGTCCGACATGTTGATATCTTCATAATCACTTATGTCAAAATCATCTTCATAGCTAAACTCTACCCTGCTTTGTTTAATGATCTCAGCTAAGATATTCTCCAAATGTTTTTGATTAATGGCCTCTTTAAATCTATCTAAAAGAATAGGTATATTAATTATTTCCTCGATACACTTCATGTATCGTGAAACAATCGCTTTAATTGAATATTGCTTTTGAGCTTGCTCCTGTATTTTACTTTTCAGCGATGTGACCGACTCAAAAGACTTTACCACGAATGTTATTGGGTATTTTTCGATTTTATCAATATCGAGAAAATATTTGTTTACATCTACAGTTTCAGTAACTTGGAAAAAGCGTCCTAACGGTTTCATTACAAAATCAATTCCCCCATCGTTCGCATTTGTACGCCCAGTTTTGAAAAGCTTCAAACTTTCCTCTTGAATTTTGTCAATCTCAAACCCCCAATAAATATTCTGGTTGTGGTAATAATATTTCAATATGCCATAACTTACTATTTCAAAGATTCTAGCATCTATTGTTGGTTCTAATAAACCGGTTATAAAATTAATCAGTTCTTTTTCTTCTAACTTCTGAGCACTCTCACAAAATTGTATGAATTTTTCAAAAGCGTTTTTTTTGACTTCAATGTAAGTGTCAATAATCTGAATTATTGTCTTCGCCAGATTATAGCCTTTTCCATTAACTTTGACCTTTAGTAGATTCTCATTAAACCAATATCTATTTGTTTCAGGACTCCTAAGAATCGGGATATAATCACAGGTGGGAAAATACTTTTTGAATTCTTCATTCATCCTGTGGTTCAAAGCATGGTTTTGAAGCTTCTTCCCAAATGGTAATTCACGCTGTCTCTTGAAAAGCTTTGTAAAAATCGCACCTTTATACTCCGCATAGTTACCAGTTTTATGAAAATTCTTTGTGATATAGTCCTCAACCAACACATATATGGCATACAGATTTGCAAAACTACCTCGTGATTTCGAACCTTTGTTTGCAGATTTTGTCTTTATGTTAAGATATTGAATAATCTGGCTTTCAGAGAACAACCTATCAGAAAGTTTACCGGAATTCTTTTTTAAGATCTCTTTGATTTTCTTGGTAAACTCATGCTC
>CAZKYA010000052.1:6120-11818 GCA_964556725.1 uncultured Pirellulales bacterium | reverse complement strand
GGTATGCAGTTCGATAAGGGCTATCTTAGTCCGCATTTTATAAACAATCTGGAAAATATGACAGTTGTCCTGGAAAAGCCGTATATTCTGGTGCACGAGAAGAAGATAAGCTCGGTTAAAACGCTTGTTCCGCTGTTAGAGAAAGTCGCCAAACAGGGAAAGCCGTTGTTGCTTATAGCTGAAGAGGTCGAAGGTGAGGCGTTAGCGACGCTGGTTGTGAACAAGCTGCGTGGCGTGCTGCAGTGTGCGGCTGTCAAAGCGCCCGGCTTCGGCGACAGGCGAAAGGCCATGCTTAGTGATATAGCTACCCTGACCGGCGGCGAGGCCATCTTTGAGGACCTGGGGCTTCAGCTGGAAAATATCGAACTGACACAGCTTGGAAGGGCCAAACGTGTTACTATCGACAAGGACGCTACCACGATTATCGAAGGCGGCGGCAGCACCGAAGCCATCAAGGGCAGAATCGAGCAGATAAAGGCAGAGATTGATAAATCCACCAGCGACTACGACATTGAAAAGCTGCAGGAGCGGCTGGCAAAATTGGCCGGCGGCGTTGCTCAAATCAATGTTGGGGCAGCAACCGAGACGGAGGTGAAGGAAAAGAAAGCACGTGTCGAGGACGCGCTGCATGCCTGCCGAGCGGCGGTAGAGGAAGGTATTCTGCCTGGAGGCGGCGTAGCGATGCTCAGGGTGCTGCCAGCACTGGATAAAATCAAGGCCAACGGCGACGAGAAGATAGGCGTTGATATTGTGCGAAGAGCGGTGGTGGCGCCGATTAAGCAAATCGCCGAGAACGCAGGGCTGGACGGCTCAATCGTTGCCCAGAAGGTTATGGAGAGTAAACGGAAGAATTTCGGCTACGATGTTTTGCGCAAAGAGTACGGCGATATGGTGGAGTTCGGCGTGATTGTGCCGACGAAGGTTGAAAGGATTGCTCTGCAGAATGGAGCCTCAATTGCTTCGCTGCTATTAACCACTGATGCTATAGTCAGCGAGATTCCTGAGAAGAAAGAAAAGGCCCCTGCGATGCCGCCCGGAGGCGGGATGTATTAAAGTGAACTAAAGTGACAAAAGTGAGCTAAAGTGTCTAAAGTGAAAAAAATAATCCATAATTTTAGGCACTTTAGGCACTCTAAATTTTAGGACATTCGGCCGAGCTCAGTCGAAGCCCTCACTATCTTTTAGGAATATGAGTTTTCGATTTTACACAAATGCAGTCTCTCAGGCATCCAGAAAGGTTGCGTCGGGAATATTCGTCGTAGGATTGGCGCTGATAGGTTTCGGCGTAGTTATTCTGGCCTTGCCTGAGATTTTTGCATTTCTCGCTGCTGCGATATTTTTCTTTGTTGGGCTGGGCTGTGCAATCACCGCCTTCAAAATCTTCCTGGCACAGAGGAAATTAAACAAGATGACTCCCGACGATTCAAAGGGATACCGAAAAAATGTCCAAATCCACCTTGAAGACCACTATGATGTGTGAATATAGCCAGCAATTTGCTTCAATTTATCAAAGTGTGCTTCTGTGTACTTTTGCTTAGCGGATTTTTAGTGTGGCGAGGGCCAGGGCTGCGAAGGCGGCGGCCAAGAGCCAGAAACGCACTACTACCTGCGGCTCACTCCAGCCCTTCAGGTGAAAATGATGATGGATGGGGGAACATCTAAAAAGCCGTTTTCCGCCAGTATATTTGAAATAGATGACCTGCAATACCACGCTGGCTAATTCCATAACAAACACGCCACCTATAATAAAAAGCAAGATTTCATTTCTTGTAACCAGTGCGCCATAGCCCATAGCGGCCCCCAAAGGGAGCGAGCCGACATCACCCATAAAAGTCTGAGCGGGATGACAGTTGAACCACAAAAAGCCGAGCACTGCCCCCAAAATTGCCGAAAAGAATATACTTAACTCGCCGGCCTGAGGTATGTGCGGCAGCAGAAGATAACTTGACCAGGTTACGGTGGAGGTTCGCGTCATTGTCTCGGATGCGACGTAGCAAAGCACTATCAGCACAAAAGAAACTATTCCGACACAGCCGGCAGCCAATCCATCCATACCATCGGCCAGGTTAACGGCGTTGCTGGTAGCTGATATATAAAAAATCGCTATCAGAATAAACATCCAGTTGGCCAGAGGCAGGCCATGTTTATAAAATGGCAGCCAGAATAACTTGGCGTCAGGGATGTTGACAAAATCAGCAAATAAAAATGAGGCGATTAAAACGGCTCCGCCGATTTGAAAGACGAGTTTTTCCCAGGCAAGAAGGCCGCTTCTGCTTCGGCGTCGAATAATACTGGTGAGCTTTAGCCAGTCATCCACAGCACCCATAGCAGCGAACCAGACAATCAGAAAAAATGCTTTTCTAATAAAAGGATTATTTAACTTGGCCCATAACAGGGTTGCCAAAAGAGAGGCAAGAATGATGATAAGGCCTCCCATCGTGGGTGTGTTTGCCTTTTCCTTGGTCAATTCGTTAAGGGCAGCATGATAGAATTCGGGCCTATCGCCGATTTTTTTGCGCATCAGCCAGCGAATAATTTTGGGACCTACCAGAAGAGCAATCAGCACGCTGGTTAAAATCGCTGCAATCGAGCGAAACAACACATATTGATAGGCATAAAAGCCGAATCGCTCACCGGCATGTAAGTGCCATAGCAGGTGGTATATCATCTTGTATCTCGTTCAGGTTACCAGAGTATCAGGTTATCAGGTAGTGGGCATCAGGTTACCAGTATATCAGGTGATTTTTCTCTGATATCCTGACATCTTGGCACTCTGTATCCTGATTTCCTAATATTCTGATCCCCTTTCTTTTTTAGCTTCACGAAAAAAGTTCTTTTAGTTTCTCAACAGCCATTTCCAGCTTGGCTATCCGAGAACCTTTGACTAATATTATATCGTTATCTTTTATGAATTGGTGCAGATTATTACAGGCGGAAAGGGTATCTTCAAAACATTTTACCTGCAAATTGTATGTAGCGGTTTTTTCAGCGGTTTCAGCGGTGATTTTTGCCAGTTTGCCGACTGCTATTAAGAGCTGCACCTTGGCCTTGGCTATCATAGTTCCCAGTTCAGCATGCAGTTGCTCACTCTGCTCACCGAGTTCAGCCATTTCGCCACAGATAAACACGCATCTGCGTTTTTGGGTGGGGTCAAGGCGTGCTAATACGTCCAGCGCATTTTTCATCGAGGCAGGATTGGCGTTATAGCAATCGTTTAATACCATTAGTTGCCCGATTTGTAGAACTTCAGCCCGCATAGGAAGGGCCTTTAGTGTCTTTAGGCCTCGCGCAAAATCATCGATTGTCAAACCAAACTGGCTGCAGACGGCCCAGGCGGCAAGTGCGTTTTCGACATTGCCGGGGCCAGCCAGCGGCAAATAAATCTTTGTGCCCTGCTGCCCCCCATGCTTTCTTGCGAAAGCAAGAATGGGGGAGACGCAAGGGCCAGAGTCGATAGTAAAGCGACTGCCAAAACCATTAAAGGTTACGTTTTGCGCTCGGAAGTCAGAGTCGCCAGATTTTCCGAAAGTTATAGTCCGGGCCGGAGGTCCCGCTGGCCGGGGCACGATATCAGCGTTGATTATCAAGATACCATCTTCCGGCAGTCCTTCCGCTATAGATAATTTTTCATTTGTTATCGCCTGCAAATTACCGAATCCCTCCAGATGAGCCGGCTGAATGTTCGTTACAACGGCGATATTCGGCTGGGCGATGCGAGTTAGATACGCTATCTCGCCGGGGTGGTTGGTGCCCAGTTCGGCAACGACAATTTGATGTTCCGGGTCGGCGCCAAGCAATGTCAATGGCAGGCCTATCTGGTTATTGAAATTCTTCGGCGACTGAAAAACACGATAGTTCCGGCTTAACACGTTATAGACGATTTGCCTAACGGTTGTTTTGCCTACTGAGCCGGTTATCGCAATTACATTAAAACCACAAAGCTGTCGATATTCTCGTGCGAAATCACCGAGGGCTTTGACGGTATCGTTGACCTTGAATATCATTTTGCCGGCAAGTTTGTCGCTTGCGATATCTTTGCCGACAACTGCGCAGACAGCACCTTTAGCAAAGGCATCAACCACAAAGTCGTGGCCATCGAAGTTTTCGCCGGGGATTGCAAAGAAGCAGTCACCAACCCTTGTAGTTCGCGAGTCGATACTTACGCCGGAGAAATTCCATGTTGCGTGCTCAGGCGAGACTGGATGAGCTTTTATTATTTCGGCCAAGTCTGATATCAGAAATTTTTTCATTTTTTCGTTTTTGAAGATACTCTCGAGCAACTATCTTGTCGTCGAAATTGATTTTTTGCCTTCCGATTATCTGGTAGGTTTCGTGACCTTTGCCGGCTATGAGTACAATATCATCTTTTTCGGCGTTTTTGATTGCCAGTTCGATGGCTTTTTTTCTATCTGGTTCAATTGTGATTGCTTGTGAGTCCGGATTTTCAAAGCCGGCAGTGATTTCGTTTATTATATCTTCAGGTCTTTCGGTTCGTGGGTTGTCGGAAGTGACGATGATGAGGTCGGCTGATTGTTCAGCGACTTTGGCCATGCGAGGCCGCTTGGTTCGGTCTCTATCTCCGCCACAGCCGAAAACGACCCTTAATTTGCCTTTGCATAGGGGTTTTAGTGTTGAAAGGACGTTTTTCAAGGCGTCGTCTGTGTGAGCATAATCAACAATAACAGTAAAATCACCATCGAAATCGATTTTTTCCAGTCGGCCAGGTATTGTTTGCAGAGCCGATAGTCCGGCTGCTATCGTTTCCAAATCGAAACCGGCTACGAGGCATAATCCTGTTGCCGCTAAGTGATTACTTATATTATGCCTGCCCAACAAAGAGGTTTTTACCATTTGTCTTTGGCCTGCGTATTCCAATACAAAAATAGTTCCATCGATATTCATTGATTTAATATCGGCTGTGATATCTGCTTTATCGTCGATTGCGTACCAAAGGATGTTGGCTTTGGTTCGGCTGGCGATGTGTTTGGATTCAGGCGATTGTTTATTTAATACGGCCGTGGCATCAGCAGAGAGTGTCTTAAAGAGATTTGTTTTGGCGGCCAGATAATCTTCTCTGGTTTTATGATAGTCCAGATGGTCACCGCCGAGGCTGGTAAATGCAGCGGCCTTGAAGTTGATAGCTGCCAGACGGTTTTGAGAAAGTGCATGGCTGCTGGCCTCGATGACCATATACTTTGCGCCGGCCTTGACCATTTGCGATTGCGCATCAGCAATATACAGACAATCAGGCGTTGTTAGGGTTGCCTGCGAACTGGCCAGGCCGGTGTCATAAATAATTGTGCCGATAAGGCCGCACTTTTCACCGGCGGTCTGAATTATCGAGCGGACAAGGTAAGCGACGGTGGTTTTTCCATTTGTGCCGGTAACGGCCAGGTTCATCAATTTTGAAGCCGGGTTGCCGCTGCTTACCTGTGCCAGAGTCGCTGCTGCCTGCGATGAATCATCAACGACTATTATTTCCGAATCCTCGCGACGACACTGCCTTTCACAAACGATGTATTTAGCGCCATTGGTAATGGCCTGGTTAATGAAATCGTGGCCGTCATAAACTGTGCCTCTTACGGCTACAAAGATATCGCCGGTCCTGACGAGACGTGAATCAAGGCAAATATGGGGCGATTTATTTGAAGAAACAAGATTTAGCAATTCATTAAAAACCATACGATGCTTTCACAGA
>CAZKYA010000052.1:0-6020 GCA_964556725.1 uncultured Pirellulales bacterium | reverse complement strand
AAAGAATGAAAATTGCGATGAAAATTCAGGGCTTTGCGTTTATAATTAGATGATTGTAGGTTCTCCGCCCTTACGAGAACAAGCCCGCCACGCGCATGGCGGGCAAGTTTTAATAAATTAAAAAAAGAACCCACTTTTGGGAACCAGATGAAAGGGATTAGTTATGAGAAACAGGTATATTCTTGGTATTTATTTAGTTTTGTTATTGACTGGCCTTTTGATGCCAGCACCTGTAATAGCGCAGGCACAGGTGTCTGAATCTAACGAAGTGGATTATTTCGCTGTGTTTATGGAAGGCAAAAAGGTAGGTTTCGCAATACAGAGCCGGCTCGTATCTGAAGGAAAAGTAACTACAACCGAAAGAGTCAGCGTTACAGTAAGCCGAGCCGATGTTCCGGTAACTATGAATGCGACCGAAACCAGTATCGAGACGACTGGCGGTGAGCCGTTAGGTTTTGAGGCCGAACAGCAACTCGGTGCGATGACAATGAAAGTAACCGGCACAGTTGATAAACAAGGGAAGGCAAGTCTGACAATTGACTCAATGGGAACAGAGCAGAAGAATGAGATTGAATGGCCAATTGGGGCGGTTATGGCAGAGGGCTTGCGCTTGCTGACATTGAAAAAAGGTCTCAAGGAGGGCACAGAATACACCGCCAAGGTGTTCAGTCCGGGGATGTTAAAGGCCATTGATGCCCAGGTACGTATCGGGCCAAAACAAAATGTTGACCTGTTGGGCCGTGTTGTAGCTTTAACGGAGGTTACAGCCACCTATAATATACCGGAGGCCGGTGAGATTATCAGCATCAACTATGTTGATGATGACCTTCTCACTCAAAAGGTCATTATGCCTATGGCAGGGATGCAAATTGAGCTGGTCGCCTGCGCCAAGGAGTTTGCTCTCGGCGAGAACGATGTTTTTGAAATACTCGGTAAGATGTTTTTGGCCAGTCCTGAGCCGCTTGATAATGTTCAATCAGCAAAATCGATAACCTATCATTTAAGTCCAATTAATAGAGAGCCTGTCGAACCTAACCAGGGGACGGGCAATCTGAAGATACCATCCGGAGACAGTCAAAAAGTGCAGCAGCTCGAAGGCGGCAAAGTAATTGTGACGGTTGAGCCGGTTAAAGCACCAACAGGAGCAAAATTTCCCTATAAAGGCACTGATTCGACGATACTGGAGGCGACAAAGCCCACAAGATTTGTGCAGAGCGACCGTAAAGAGATAATCGACCTTGCCCATCAGGCGATTGGCAGCACCAAAGATGCAGCCGAGGCGGTCAGGAATATCGAAGCTTTTGTCGCCAAATATGTAGAGTGTAAGAATCTGTCGGTTGGCTACGCATCGGCGGCAGAGGTAGCAGCCAGCAAGCAAGGTGACTGCTCGGAGTTCGCTGTGTTGACGGTAGCGATGTGCCGGGCTGTCGGAATTCCCTCTAAGGTGGTTTCCGGGGTTGCGTATGTGGATGATTGGACCGGACTTCAGGGCTTCGGCGGGCATGCGTGGACACAGGCGTATGTCGGTGATAAATGGGTCGGCTTGGATGCGGCTTTTCAAAGTGCAGGAAGGGGAGGATTTGGCCCGGGACATATTGCTTTAGCTGTCGGCAACGGCGACCCGGAGGACTTCTTTAACTTAGTTACTACTTTGGGACAGTTCAAAATCGACAAGGTAATAATGAGTAAATGAATCGATGCCTAATTGTGGTCACACATCTATTCAAACTGGATGTCGGCGAGGATAAATTCGACGTTGCTGTTTCCATTATAGGTATTAATCTGCGGCTGATAAGCAACATTAAAGAATTCACTATCAAGCAGCTTCTTCTCTAATTTGCCGAACCTAAAACCGATACAACGGACTGCGGTTGCGTTATCGGTAATTGTAAGCTGCAGATGTTCGCTGCCCGAGCCGACCCTTCTGGGCACAGAGGCAAGGCGCACACCTTTGGTTGCGAAAATCGGTTCGGGATTACCCTGCCCGAATGGGCCGAGCATTTGCAGCTCACCGACCGTTTCTTTGCTAAAATCGCCCAAACGGGCCAGCGCGTCGATGTATAGCTTTGCAACTATATCATTATCATTTAGGTTTTGTCTTGCATAGGTCTCAAATTCGGTTGCGAATTGGTCTATTTTTTGGGTTTCTATTTTGAGGCCGGCAGCCATTTTATGGCCTCCGTACTTGACTAAATGTTTTGAGCAGGCCTTGATGGCACTTAGCAAACAAAAGCCGGGAATTGACCGGCCGGAGCCCTGAGCGGTACCATCTTCGGCTGGCTCGGCGTTAATCAGAATCGTAGGACGACAGAATTTCTCTGTAATTCTCGACGCCACGACACCTATCACGCCACCATGCCAGTTTTCATCCGCCAGCACAATGCTTTTCTGGTCGGGATGGTTCAGGCCATATTCCGTTATCATTTCGCAGGCCTGTTTGAATACCTTTCTCTCGCACTGCTGGCGTTTGTTGTTTTGCTGCTTGAGATATTCGGCTATTTGCATTGAGCGAGCGGGGCTGTCGCTTGTTAGAAGCTCCACGGCCAATCTTGCGTGTCCCATCCTGCCTGCTGCGTTGAGCATCGGGGCAAGCCGAAAGCCGATATGGAAGCTGTCAAGCCCCTGGCCGGCTAACCCGGCCGATTCAATCAGGGCCTGTATGCCTGAGAGGTTGCACTGCGGCAAGGTATTGAGACCATAGCTTGTCAAAATTCTGTTCTCGCCCCGCAAATCCACGATGTCGGCGATTGTCCCCATCGCAGCCAGAGATGTTGCATTTAACATAAACTCGTGCAATTTCGGTTCGAGTTTAACGCCGGCCTTGAATTCGTTGGCGATTGCCCAGCCGAGCTTAAAAGCGACCATTGAGCCAGATGAATCCTGGTTAGGGTAAGATTGTTCCAGCGCAGGATGAACAATGGCTACAGCTTTCGGCAAGTCAGATTCTACCTGGTGATGGTCGGTTATTATCAGCTCAAGCCCCAATTGCTCAGCAAGCTCGGCTGAGCTAAATGCTGTGATGCCGCAGTCAACGGTTATCAGGAGTTTAGTTCCGGATTCCGCCAGCGACCGGACGGCTTCGGTGTTGAGGCCATATCCCTCATCGATGCGATGAGGGATATAATAATCGACATCGGCACCGAGTAATTTTAGAATCTGCCAGAGTATTGCAACACCGGTAATTCCATCCACGTCATAGTCACCATAGAGAGTGATTTTTTCCTTATTTTTAATTGCTTGTTTTAATCGATGAACCGCTGCTTCAGCTCCCGGTAACTGCTGCGGGTCTATGAGCTGATTCAGTTTAGGCCTTAAGAAAGCGGCGCCAGTTTGTGCATCCGTTATTTCACGATTGATTAGAAGCTGTGCCAAAAGAGGTGAAACCTTAAGGGACCTGGCAAGCTGCTCAGAACGCTTGTCCGGCGGGGAAATTATCCATAATTTGTCTTGCATCCTTGCAGAAAGCTGCATGCTGTTTTAATCCTTACTCAAAACCAATAGTTAATGGCTGATGATAAATAATCAATAGTCATTAATCAATAATCAATTTTTAGGCTCTCATATACAGGCCGCCGTTGACAGCTATGTATTCGCCGGTGATAAAGCCGGCGGCATCGCTGGCTAAAAACAGGACCGCTTTTGCCACGTCCTCAGCGGTTCCATTTCTGCCGAGCGGAGTTTGCTCTGCGATTTTTTCCCATCGATGCCGAGGACTAAACCGTTTATGGAATCGTGTCTCGATGAAGCCGGGCAGGACGCTGTTGACGCGGATACCATAGGGAGCGAATTCCTTTGCCATCGCGATGGTTTCGGTGGCTACCGCTGCTTTTGCTCCTGCATAAATTCCTGCGCCATCGCCTCCGCCGTGATGGCCGGCCACCGAACCAATATTGATAATGCTACCCTTCCTTTTTTTAAGATATGGTAAAGCAGCCCTTGTTACCAAAAAGATACTGAGGACGTTGGTGGCATATACATCGTTGTGATAAGCTACGGTTGCGGTTTCAAAGGGCTGGCGGTCAATGAGTGAGCCGGCGTTGTTGACAAGGATATCGATGCTGCCGGCTTGTTTGGCGAACTGCTCAACCATTTTGTTGACCTGCTTTTCGTCACGGACATCGGCGCGAAGCAAGAGGCCATCGCTGTTTTTTTTCACCTGCTTTAGGGTTTTTTCCGCACCGGCTTTTGTCTTAAAGTAGTGAACTCCGACGAAGCAGCCCTGCTGGCTGAACATAACCGCAGTAGCAGAACCGATTCCACTGCTGGCGCCTGTAACCAGGACTTTCTTACCCTTGAGGTCTTCGTAAATCATTTTAGATGCAAACCTGCCGTAAAACGGCAGGCTAAATATTTAGAGGTTTTTGACTATTACTATTTTTGTTAGAGTAGTTCGTTGAGTGCGGCAGTGATATTCTTTTTGCTGGTCAAGCCGACCCATTTTTTCTGTACCTGGCCGTCTTTGAATAAGATAATGGTCGGTATTGCATTTATGCCGAACTCTATCGCGCTATCACGGGCGTCATCGGTATTGAGCTTGCAGATTTTGGCCTTGCCTGTGTATTCATTCGCAACTTCCTCGATAATGGGAGCTATCATTTTACAAGGCCCGCACCAGGGTGCCCAGAAATCAACCAGCACCGGCACATCTGAATTGTGAACGGTCTCATCGAAAGCAGCATCCGTAAGCTCAATTACGTTACCAGCCATTACTTTATCCTTTCAACTAAGATTTTCCCGTAAACAAGGGCTTGTCTGAATCGCTATAATACACCGATATTGCTTGAAATTGCAACTAATTTTGCAAGGATTTTGTCTATATTTTTACCAACCGCCCGGCTGAAGTAGGTCGCTGACCGGTTCATTCCACCATTTCGGGTCTCTAAAATACTGCTTTAGCATCATAGCCGCTACGACGCCGTCGCCGACTGCTGTGGCTAACTGCATAGCTGCGCCGATACGGCAGTCGCCGGCTACGAAGACGCCCGGCACCTTTGTTCGAAGATATGCACAATCGCACTTGATAAAGCCGCGGTCGGTAAGCTCCACGAAACCTTTCAAAAAGCCGGTATTCGGCACCATACCGATAAAGATAAATACACCATCACAAGGATAGTCTTCTTCCTTGTTTGTTTTGACATTTTTTAACCTGACCGACTGGACTTTGCCTTTTCCCTCGATGGCGGTGGCGATGGCGCTGTATTTGATAACCAGATTTGAGTTCGGCTGATTGGCCTTTGCTAAAAGCTCTTCGGTGAGTACTCTGGACGCTCTGAATTCATCCCTGCGGTGAATGATGGTTACTTTAGCGGCGTATTTTGTCAGGTGCAGTGTTTCCTCTATCGCGGTATTGCCGCCGCCGATAGCGACAACATGTTTACCCTTAAAAAATGGTGCATCGCAGGTTCCGCAATAGCTGACTCCTGAGCCGGCAAATTCCTCCTCGCCAGGGATACCGAGCTTGCGATAGATACTGCCCGGTGCCAGGATAACGACCCTTGCGATGAATTTATCCTTATCGCAGTAAACTGCAATGTTGCCGTTCTTGAGTTTTTCCAGTTTTGTTACTTCGCAGCCAGTCTTTATCTCTGCGCCGAAGCTCTCGACCTGCTTTTGCATTTGGGCAATTAAACCAGCGCCATCGATTTGCTCGATGCCGGGATAGTTTTCGATTCTGTCGGTAGTTATGATTTGTCCGCCGGGGGAAAACTTTTCAAGTATCAAAGTTTTCAATCTATCGCGTGCAGTATAAAGCGCCGCTCCCAGCCCCGCCGGCCCAGCTCCAACAATAATAACGTCATAAATATCGCTCATTTCGAAAATCACTCCGAATTTTCTATTTTATCTTCACTTTGTATTTGGTTTAGTTGCAGGCCGAAGCGGTCGAGTTTTTTATGGCCTTCGTCGTATTGACTGTAGGCGTTTCGAATATGTTTGCCGAGGATGTCCCAGTTGTTGATAAAATCTGCGAAAGAGGCGTTCAGCCGTTTTAGATTCTGGCGGATTTCGGCGGCCTGCTTTTC
>CAZKYA010000051.1:0-11874 GCA_964556725.1 uncultured Pirellulales bacterium | reverse complement strand
ACAGGCCGAAGCAAAGGCGAGGGCCGAGGCGGAAGAAAAGCTCAGGGCCGAAGCCAAAGAGCGGGCCAGAGTTGAAGCTGATGCTGCCAAGGCGATAGACAGAATCAAGGCGGAATCTGAAAAGGCGATAGCTGCGCAAGCAGAGGAGATGACCAAATCGTATGCCGAGGTACTATCTGAAATGGAGAAAAACCTGCAGTTAGAAGCAAAAGCGAAAGCCGAGGCGGAAGAAAAGCTCAGGGCCGAAACCAAAGAACGAGCCGGAGTTGAGGATGAAGCTGCCAAAGCGATAGACAGAATCAAGGCGGAATCTGAAAAGGCGATAGCTGCAGCAGGGGCGCAAGCAGATGAGATGGCCAAATCGTATGCCGAGGCACTATCTGAAATGGAGAAAAACCTGCAGTTAGAAGCAAAAGCGATAGCCAAAGCGGAAGAGAAGCTCGAAGCCGAAACTGCGGCAAGATTGAGAGCCGAAGACAAAGCACGTGCCGAGGCAGAAAAAAGAGCCAGCATCGAAGCCAAGTTAAAAGAAAGAAGTGATGTTAGAGCTAAAAGAAAAGCCAAAGCCAAGCCAATTGAAATTCGTGGTATTGCGGTAAAAAATACAAGGTGTGAATGTTGTGGCGAAAAAGTCTCTTCAGCAAAGCTATTGGTTAAAATAGACTCAGGCCACCTGTTTTGTCCGGATTGTCTTAAAGCGCTGAGGAGATAATACTTCTTACACGGGGGAAAAGAATCCCAAGGACTCACGTATGGGCGGTACTGGACTTGAACCAGTGACCTCCAGCGTGTCGAGCATACAGTATCCACTCAATAAAAACTTACAAAATAAGTCAGAAAGCAGGTGTGCAAAAAGGTGGGCGCAGGACCCTTAAAAAGACCAAAAATTGAGAATGCCGCCTTTGATAACGGGCTAAAAATCTGGCAGTTTCTTCTTTTCCGAAACCTTCTGCGATATTCGTTTTTTAGCCAGGAATCGAGATCGCAGAACGACTTGCGTGGCACCATATTTCATTGCAAAAACAACGAAAAAACAGTACAGGCGGTCAAAAACCGCCGCTTTTTCGGTGGAAAGTGTGGCAGAATTCTCCGGTCTTTTGTCGGCTCTTAACTACAGGATTTTTGCCCGAATACGGTTTTGTCAGACTTTCTTGCTTGACATATATCCCTAAATATTATATTATTAACTTTATGGCAAGGAGGCTGCGTTAGTATAGGAGAGGTTTGATGAAAGCAGAAAGCAGACACCTCTAAACATTGTTACGTGCTTTGAAGATCCCATGGAAGAATATATGAGGAAAACATGCGGACCTCAGGAAATTTTTCGTGCCTGGGGGAATCCCAATGTACAAGACGAATTCGGCTTCAGTGCCCTGCACAATGCGATTAAGACTGACAACCCGGATCTGGATGCTATTGCCGTTTTGGCCAAGTACAGTTCGAACATCGACGTTCAGGACAAACTGTTGAGAACTCCCCTTCACTGGGCTGCTCAAATGGGACATCTGGACGTCGTCGTGTTGTTGCTTACCCTCGGAGCCGATCCGAAGAAACAAGACATCAACGGATTGTCTCCTGCGGACAAGGCGCGCAGTCCCGAAATTCGAGTGGCTATGACCCAAACCCAATCGGAACGGGCAGCAGACTCTACCGACGCTCAGACAGAGCATGCTAAAGAAACGGCCCAAGCTAAAAGTTCCGGAGGCACACAGACAGAAGAGTCCCTCAGGCGAATCGCCACCGGATTGACAGACGACATACGAGGTCAAATCGTTGAGCACCGCCAAAACGAGGAGCGACTCAAGCAGGAGGCTGCTAAACTAAGAGAAGCCAACGAGCAACTCCACCGCCAAGCAGCTCAACACGAGCAGGCTCAGGAAATCCTTGAGAAGCAGCTTGCTGAGTTGAAGGCCCAGAATCTGCAGCTCACGAAACACTTAGCCCAACGCGACCAGATTGAGGACCAAATGCAACATCTTGGCAGCAAGCTGAAGGAGAAAACTGTTGCATTAAGCCGAGCCGACGAACACCTACAACAGCAGGTTGCTCAGCGGGAAGATCTTAAGCAGCGTTTTGAGAGTCAAACCGAAGAATTGGCTGCTGCTCGCGAACAGTTGAAGAGCCCGACGACGGAACGAAAGCAGCTCGAGCGGAAGCTCAAGGTACAGAGTTCCGACTTAAGCGAGACCAACGAGCAGCTCCAGAGGCTTATCACCGCGCGCAGCCAAGCCGAAGAAAAATTACAGCAGTACGAAAGTCACATCAAGCAGCTTGAGCAGCAGGCCACCGAGCTGGCAGCAACAAATGACCGGCTCAGCAATCAACTGACCGAACGTGAGCAAGCCGGGCACGGACTCGAACAACAAACTACCGAACTGATATCAGCCAATAAAAAACTGAAAGAGACAATCTCGCAGTACGAACATGCCCAGGAAAGTCTGAAGCTCGAGAACTCTGAGCTGACGGCTGCAAATGGGCGGCTCCAACAACAAATTACAGAGAGCGGAGAAACCGAGAAGGTTCTCAAGCAGCAGATTGCTCAACTGGCGAAGGACAACAAACAGATTAAAGAGCAGTTGAGACAGCGAGAGCAAATTGAACAGAAACTTGAGAAAAAGTCGACGGAATTGACCGGCTCCAATGAGCAGCTTCGTAGCCAGCTTGATGAACGCCGGCATACCGAAGAGCAACTGCGGCAGCGCTGCGGTCAATTTGAGCAGCTTATCAAACAGCAAACCGCTGACTTAGAGGCAGCAAGCCTGCAGCTTGAAAGCCAAAAGGCTCAGCACAAGCACGCCGAGCAGCGCGTCGAGGAGATGGCTGCAGAGCTGACCGAGGTGAATAACCAGCTTGAGAGTCAAAGCACACAGCGAGAGCAGCTCGAGAATGAATTGCAACATCGCAGCGAGATTGCCCGGGCTGCGGAGCAGCAAACGGCGGAAATAAAGGCGGCCAATACACGTTTTCGACAGGAGCTCGATAAGCACCGCAGGATTGAGGCACAACTGAGGCAACAAATTGCTGAATTGACACAGACTAAAGAGGAGATTCGCAGTGAAATTGGGGCTGGCAGACAGGTCCAGAATGAGCTCGAGCAGCAGAACACCGAGCTGTTAGCAGCAAATGAGCGACTCGTCAATCAACTGACCGAACGTGAGCAAGTCGGGCACGGTCTCGAACAACAAACTACCGAACTGACAACAACCAATAAAAAACTGAAAGAGACAATCTCGCAGTACGAACAGGCCCAGGAGAGTCTCGAGAAGCAGCTTGCTGAGTTGAAGGCTCTGAATCAGCAGCTCACGGAACGCTTGGCCCAACGCGACCAGATTGAGGCCCGTCCAAAACAACAGACTGCCGAGTTGACACATGCCGACAGGGAGCTTCAGACTGAGATCGCCGCCCATAAGCAAGCCCAGGAAAATCTCCGGCTGCAAGCAGACAAATTCAAAAAGGCGTATGAGCAGATTAAACGACAAATAAAGCGGCATGAGGAGTTTGAGCAACTCACATTGCGTCAGACCCGGGAATTAGAACAGACCAAAGAACAGCTTCAAAGTCAGGCATCGGATCGCCGACAGGCCGAACTAAACTTTAAACGGCAGATAGCCGAACTAAAAGCAACACATGAACAACTCCAACGGCAACTCGCTCAACACAAGCAAGAGGCCAACAATCTGAAAGAGCACACCGGTCAGCTCGAACAGCAAAGCACCGAGCTAAAAGAGTTGAACAGAAGCCTGCTGCAACAAGTGGATTGCTACAAGCAGGCCGAAGGTAAGTTGACCGAGCAGGTGATGCGGCTTGAGGAGACGAACAAACAGTTCCAACGGCAGTCGCGTGAGCACCTGGAGGTCGAGGAGCGACTCGGACGGCAAAATGCAAAACTTACGGCAGAAAGCCGGGCCAGGCGAGATGGGATCGCTAAGCTCGAGCAAGCCAAAGAACAGATGCTACAGCAAATAAAGCAGCGCAGGCAAATCGAAGATCAACTGAAGCGACAGACCGTCGAATCGATGGCATCGCGAGACGAATTTCAAATCCAAATCGGCAAGCACAGAGGAGATTCGTCTGGCTTTAGCAGGAAATATCGAAAAGTTTTGGTCGCAGCCGCTGCCGTGATAATCATGCTGGTATTGCCGGGGTTCTTCAAAATGACTTTGCTCAGTGACTCCAATGGAATGAAAAGGATAAGTCGAGCCCTTTTCCGTTCTTCCTCTTATACTACGGCACCGATTGGTGAACGAGTAACCGGCATTCTCTACAGTAGTGACAAACCAGCTGCTATAATCGGTTACCGAACCGTGCACGAAGGAGAGACCATACACGATGTAGAGATCGTCAAAATACACAGAGACAAAGTTGAGTTTGAAAAGGACGGCCAAACCTGGACCCAGGGGCTTAACGAGATGCCCAACGTCCGTTGGGAGACTATTATCCCCGACCAAAACTCCCTCCGTGAATGAGAATAAGGGTTCGCCTAAGGCTAAAGAATTTTTAGCAAATGGTCTTGGGACATAACCGCTTAAAATCGAAGATGTTGTACAATAAAAAAGCCTCATTGTCTGCGATGACAACAAGTTTTTTGAAATGGGCGGTACTGGACTTGAACCAGTGACCTCCAGCGTGTCGAGCTGGCGCTCTAGCCAACTGAGCTAACCGCCCTCTGGATAACTACTTATAATATGGTTAAAAGACGAAGAAATCAAGGAATTTATACAGGGGCTTTTCCGAAAAAAAACAGGATTTTATTGGTGAGCGTAAAATTAGCTATCAAAGCAGGTTATGATGAATTCTTGTTGTTCATAACGGCAAGCGCGAACGAGGCAATATGAAGTTGCGACCAAGCAGCCGAAATTTTCACTTCAAATTTCGTCTAACAACCGCAGCGGCGGGGACGGTCCGCTGGATATCTCCACTTGCAACTGTTATAGAAATCTGAACAGATTTAACGTAGGTAACCGAACCCTCGATGGCGATATTTTTTGTGAAGGTCATTGCGGTGACATTGTCACAAAGTGTGTAACTGTTGCCGGAAGAATTATCAATTAGATAAAGTTTTTTATCCCCGCTATTATATCGATAAGTTATATCATCTCCATTGGCAGTAATAAGCGAACATCGGTTAGTAGCTGAGTTCGGGTCAACGGCGTCCGCTGTTCTAACCTGGCTTGTTATGCGAAATAATGCCTGCCTGGCATTATTGATTGTTCTAAATATATCTTCATTTTCGCTGTAATTTATAACCGAGGCGTTGAATGCTATAGCTAAAGCGACAAGCAATATGGCCATTATCGCCAGGGAAAGCAGCAATTCGGCAAGACTAAAACCACGCTCATATTTCGTATATCGTATGTAGTATGTTGTTTGTCGCATTTTGTATCGGCTTCAACTTATCAGTATCGTGCTCGAATCCAGCTGGTGGAGCTGATTTCTCTGGAGTTCAGAAAAACTTTTACGGTTACTCTGACGAAACTGCTGCTATGGTGACTTACAACCTGCCCGAAATTTGAAGCTCTGACGTTGTCAACGGTAATCTGTTGTCTAAATGCGTCAAAATCATTCAGGGTAGCCCTGTCAGCCCTAATCGGTGGAGAAAAGCTCGCTCCATCAAAATCATCCAAATCGTCATAGCCAGTTAGAGTAGCTTCTTCCGGCCCGAATGTAGAGGTACCTGTTTGGGGGTCGACCACCGGTAATAAAGCGGTAAGCTCTCTTATCTGCTCAATGAGAAACTCAGCGGTCGATAGGTCTGCTCCGGCACCATTGACTTTTGTGAATGAGCCGCTGGCTACAACCAGAGATGCAACTGCAAGGCCAACCAATAATGTTGCAATCAGCACCTCAATAAGTGTAAAAGCGTTCTTGTATTTCATATCTTGCATACTGTAGTTCGTAATCCCCAAGCTAAACGGCCAACGAATTTATTTGTTCATAACAATGCTGGACATCCTGAATATCGGCAGAATAATACTCATTGCGATAAAGCCGACCAAAAAGCCCATCATCACTATCATTGCAGGTTCTATCATCGATGTTACTGTTTTGATGACGGTTTTGAGTTCTCTTGCATAATAGTCTGAAACATCTTTTAGCACATCGCTCATCGAACCTGAATCTTCGCCGCTTCTAATCATTTGCACCACGTTGGGCGGCATCAAATCATAGCAGCTCAGACTTGATGCAATTTTCTTGCCCTGACGAACTTCTTCATAGACACCAAGCCACATACCTTTATAAAGGACGTTTCCCGATATCTGGGCTGTTATTGAAATTGTATTGAGGATGGGCACTCCCGCTCTTGTTAATACCCCCATTGTGTGCAGAGACCTTGTTATGTAAAGATTTCTGCAGAGCGTGCTTATGAGAGGCAATGCCAATTTGGTCTTATCCCACCACAGCCGGCCGGAACGAGTGCTGATAAAGTACCAAAATCCCCATAAGCTGGCGCCAATAGCCGGTACAATAAGAAACCAGTAACTCCGCAGAAAAGCGCTGGTGGTCATCAGTATTATCGTCGGCTTAGGTAACAGATGCTCCTTTCCCGCAAATATGGCTGTAAACCTGGGCAAAACAAACCACAGCAGAAAAATAGTCACTGCCACTGCCATGGTTGCTATGATGATTGGATAAACCATTGCAGCTTTAACCTGTGAGCGAGTTTCAGCTTCACTATCGAGATACTCTGCTAATTTTTGCATCATCTGGCTGAGAGAGCCGGAAACCTCCGCAGCAGCCACCATATTTATATAAAGATTGCTGAATACTTGTGGATGCTCTGCAAGTGCCTGTGAAAAGCTGCTGCCTTCTTCGATACGATTTTTCAAATCGGTAATAATGGTCTTGAATCTTTGATTTTCATTTTGCTCGGCTATTGATTCAAGCGAATCCTGAAGACTTATCCCCGCCCGGATCATAACCGCAAGCTGATTTGTAAAGTTCAGGATATTTTTTCTTCCGGGCCCAAGCTCTAATCTGAAATTCTTTATCCTGCGCAGCACGGTTTGCCGCTGTCGGCGGGTCCGAGCGGCCAGCCATCCAGCCGGACGTTGCTGTGTTTGCTCTTTTTGTGTTTGAGCTTTTTGTTGTTTTTCTGCAACTGCAGTTGCAGTATCATAATTTTGCGAAGATTCTTCAAACATATGTTTATGCCTTACTATCGTACTTTTAGTTCTTCAGGTAGTTGGATAACTTCAAACTCACTGAGAGGTACAAGCAGCTTGTCCATCTTTCCGGGATTAGTCGAACGTGCAATTGCCTCTTCTCTGTCTAAGTAACCCTTGAAATACATCTCAGCAATGCTGTTATCAAGGTTTTGCATACCTAATCTGCGGGAAGTTTCAATAATATTCGGGATTTCATAGATTCTATTTTCACGAATACAGTTTCTCACCGCTGAGGTGCACAACAATATCTCCGTGCACGGAACCATGCCCGGCTCGTCTATCCGTCTGAATAGTGTCTGTGAGATGACGGCCTGCAGCGTATTTGCCAGCATAGCACGAATCTGATTTTGCTGATTGGCAGGGTAGATGTCTATTATACGGTCGATAGTTTGAGGAGCATTGATGGTGTGCAGGGTACTAAAGACAAGGTGTCCTGTTTCAGCGGCGGTAATTGTAAAACTGGTTGTCTCAAGGTCTCTCATTTCGCCGACCATAATGATATCAGGGTTCTGTCGCAGTACGTGCCTGAGTCCCGATGCGAATTCCAGGCAGTCAGAGCCAATTTCGCGTTGCTCTATCATACACTTTTTGTTGTCTATCATATATTCGATAGGGTCTTCCAGCGTAATTATGCGTTTCCTGTATTTTGTGTTTATCAATCCTATCATAGCAGCGAGTGATGTGCTTTTGCCGGAGCCGGTATGGCCGGTCACGAGAACCAGACCTCTCGGCAGGTCTGTCAGCTCCTTAGTTATTGGCGGCAAGTGCAAATCGTCTATCGAGGGAATCTGGTTTGGAATCACTCTAAACGCAATCGCAATTGAATCACGCTGATAATGGGCGTTAACACGGAAACGATGGCCGTCATCGATGCTTGTCGAGAAATCAAGGTCTCTTTTTTCCTTTAACTCTTTGAATCTGTCAGGCCCGACCATAGCAAGGACCATTTCTTTTGCATCTTCACCACTGACAACAGGGAAGTCCATATCGAGCAATTCCGTGTTCTTTCGCAATACCGGGGGCATCCCGACATTGATATGCACATCGCTTGCATCTGCGACTATTGCCTTTTCTAATATATTTTTTATATCTAACATATAACAAGCCCTTCAAATTTGCATCTTTAGCTTTCTTAGATGACGCACATGGGGTTCGCTTTGCTCTAAAGGTCACTTAACGCCATGTATCGAACGGCTCACAGGGCAGGTAAAGCTGCAACATTGTCGTTCAAGTATTCCCTGCAATTCGTTTCCTATTTTTCGTTTGAAAAAGAAATCTTGCTTTCTGCCAAATTCAAAGGTCAGTATCATTGCGATAATTTCAAAACTATCTCCGTGTTTTCTGACCGGGTTGCCAAATTTTCTTCGTCACCTTGGGGGTTGCGTTTAATCTTAACGAAACTGTCACCGATTTCGAGAACCTTAAAATCTTTTATTGAATCTCCTATATAGAGGATTTGGTCATCAATCATGCAGCAATTGCCCCGGTCCGATTGCATAATGCTCCAGAGCTGCAGGTTCTTCGTTTGCTGTTTTATTATCATTTCAGCATTGATATTGAAGTTTTTTCCCTCGGATTTGGCTTTTCCCCTTAAACTTGCCAGGAACAGCTCAAGCTCAAAGGGATTTTTAACAAGTTCGCCGACCTGCACCTGCAGCACGTCCGAGAACTCATAGAACTTCTTAACTATCTCGTCCATGCTGTTAAACATTTCTGACTTAACACCGGTAAGCCGAGTGATAGCCGTTTCAATCTGCGTCTCTTCCGTGTTGATAATCCCTGCTGATGCTGATTGAGGCGAGCTTTTTTTTATCATAAACCAAAGGCACAACAGGCCTATACCAAATAAAGCAGCAAGCAACATCGTGCTTTTCCGGACATCTTTGCTCTTAGCAGCTACAGTAAGATATTCCTGGTTTTGGCTATGAGCTTGTATTTCTTCAGCTCGGCCTGGATTGGCAGGTTTGGCCGTTTGCTGCGCCGACGAATCTTCGATTTCCTGCTCGCGTAAAAAAGATAACATAGCTAAGCTCCATTAAATCCTGTGATTGGTAATTGGTAACTGCTTAGCCAATCACTATTAACTGGTTTTATTCTGAAAAAATATACTCACTACAAAATCGGCTGCGATTTGACCCTCGCTTTGCTCTTGCTTTTGTAACTGGAGCTTTCGGATTTTCATTATTCGTGGTAGTTTCTCAAGCTCCAGAAGGAATGAATAGAAGGAATTGAAGTTTCCCTCTAACTGCATTTCTAAGGGCTGTTCTATGTATCCGCTATTATCTTCTTTCTTGAGTGTTCGAATTGTTTTGGGCTTCAGGCCTTGTTCTTGGGCAATTACGGTTACCTGCTCAAGCACTTTGTGTATTTCACTTGTGGGAGGCAGTTTGCTTTCGAAAAATTTGATTGCTTCCTGCAATTCCTCAAGCTGCTTTGTGAGACTCTCTGCCGCCGCGGTTGTTTTTTCAAATTCGGTTAATTTATCCAGTTTTGCCTGGACACGACCTTTTGCCTCAGCCAAATTTTTGTTCGCCGGTTTAATCATATATTGATAACCGACTACAGTTACCCCCAAGAGCAAAACAAAAAACACAGCTTTTCTAAAACCGCTTGTCATAATATTTCCTCGTATTTAATATCTTTTACGACCATTCGGTCACAACCGATTAGTTAATTGACGCTAAAAATTCCATGTCTTAGTTTCGGCTTTGGTCCTGATTTTCTCAACGTCCTCCTTAGTAAGATGAACATCCTTCATGAGCATTGCCTTCAGCTTGAAATGTCTAAATGTTGTATCTTCGATTTTGTGTTCTTTTGACTCCACCAGCGCGACGTTGTTCATTAAAGTCGAATTGCTTAGCTGCTCGATATAGGCCGCAACCTGAAGGTCACTGGGAGCTATGCCTTCAATATCTATATTTGTCTCTAACAATTTTTCTGCCGAGCCCTGCGGCTGGGCTTCCGCTTTTTTAGCTTGTGCTGCCTGGTATTTATTGGTTGCCGCGACACTTCTGGTGCCCTTTTGTTCGGTCTGAGCTATATTCAGTTTTAACAGCGATACGCCCGGAGGCAGGTTATTTGTCAAAGCCGCCAACAAAACACTTCTCGGCACCGGCTCAAGCAGTTCTGCCGTGGTGAGAGCCGTCTTCATCATCTCCCTTCGTTTTGTCTGAAGCTCTTCAAACTGTTTTATGGCCTCCTGTATCTGGGACATTTTCGTATTTACAAGTCTTTCCTTTGCGATGCAGGCGCGCTGGCGAATCTTGATGGTCATAAATGAACCACCGAGTGCTGCCATTACTACTGCAAGCAAGGCGAGATACATCAGGTTTGTTCTTCGGGATTCGTTGCTTTGAATGTAATCATCAGGAACAAAATTTATATTAAGCATTTTTTCTTGCCTCCTTTTGCCGGTTCTCAAACCTTCTTTATTTCGTTCAAGTCTCAATCCCTACGATAAACTAAGGCCAAAGGCAGTAGCCCAATTAACCTGCTGCTTCTGCGGAGAGGTTCCTGTAGGGACTGGAGTCCTTCTATCTATCCCCAGGCGACGGGGGTCGGTTATTTCCACTGCTGCCAAACAATCTCCTATCTGCGCCGGCATTTCCAGCTGCCTTGCTATTGTCGTGCACATATCTCTGTCAACCGCCTGGCTCGAAAAAAAAACCAGACGCTCTATTTGAGCATTTCGGTGCATTGAGCAAAATTGTCTTTTGCAGGCAGTCAACTCCAGCGCCAGTCTTGTCACCATCTTTTCGTCATCGAGCTGTTTTGTCCCTATTGATATCGAACGAGCAAAAAGCAGATTCTTATGTCGACAAATTACTACATTCGTGCAGTTTGCCTCTATACAGGTGAGCATCACAATCGCTTCGATATCTGTTTTGCGCCTGCCAAAAAACCTGACGTAGATGTTTGTCAATGCCGCCGGCCAGACACCGATAGACTTAATTTTCAGGTCAGCGTTTTCATATATCGCCAGATGCCTGTCAATTATCTTTCGCTCAGTTGCCATAACAAGGACATTATCATCTTCGGTTGAAATATACTTTATCATTGTGTTTTCCTTGACGGGTTCGAAGGGCAGTTTCTGTTTTACCTTCGAAAAGATGGTATCGGCCAGTTTGTCACCGGCACCCCAGACACTTTTTTTTGCGTTTTGCGAGCCATCGTTTATCCCGGTCATTCTTATATGGTCAATAAACACTTCACCAGCAGGTATCGCAGCTATAATGTCCCTGCCCTGAAAATTGCCGTTTGCTATCAATCGGCGTATAGCTTCAATGGCCCATTTTTGCCACTCACCGCTGCCGGGTTTGACATTCTCAGGCAGGGTTTCAATACCACCGTCAATTAGACTTATTCCATTTCCGTTGTTTCCAAGCTGGACTATCTTCAGATTGTCATCTGATATATCCACACCAATCGAATATGTGTGGTTCTTCGTAAGCCCAAACATATCAATCTCATCTACAAAAGCGCATTGTTAACGGGTTTGACGTTTCCGACCCCCGTGCTTTCTTGCAAGCCCCCCCGAGTCTTCTGTCGAAGACAGAATCGGGGGCAGGCGAAAGCAAGAACGGGGTCACGGGCTGCCCCTTCTCCATGCTCTGTAAAATTGGTTCTGTGCAGCTAATCATCAAGATTCATCGGGTTTTTAAGGCACTATCTGCATTAAATTGCGCAGACCTCGGCGAGTCAGGACTTC
>CAZKYA010000050.1:0-11964 GCA_964556725.1 uncultured Pirellulales bacterium | reverse complement strand
AAATCTTCGATATGCAACTCATTCCCTTCAAAAGTCAGGACCTTTTGCATAGTATTGGATTTCTCGACTATTATATTTTCAGAATTAACTTCTTTATCCAAGAAGTCGAGAATCTTTTTTTCAGAGGAACTGTCAAAAGTTATTTCTGGCTTCTTAGACTCTGGCATATAACATCAACTTTTAATAAGATATAATGATTTCATTGTAAATAAAGCTTTTAAGCCTTTGGATGGGTTTTGGACCATTTTATGCAATATTGTAATTTTATCGTAATTCAAAGAGTTTGCACCAACCGATATTTAAACAGAACCTTTTTTATTTTGCGCTGCACAATAGTTTTATCATGGACTACCTCGAGCGCCTGCGTACTTCCAACATGCAATCAGGAAAATGCTCTATCTGCGGGAATTTCGCAAATCCCCTTGAGCGCCATCATGAGAGCTACAGGCCTGAGCGCACGCTTCTTCTTTGCCATAAGTGCCACTGGCGCGCTCATTTCATGCCCTGGGAAGTCACAGACCATGCAAAAGATATTCTCCTGCGTACCAGGCATGGTCACGGCAAAACCATCACAGAAGAAATGAAGCAGCAGTACCTTGCGCCAGGACGCAGGCCCGCGCAGCTGACTGTCAGAAAAAAACTGAAAGAGGGCTTTCATCATCAGGTGGGCTGAATGATTGACATTACAGAGCAGGAATTCCAGGAAGTTGTTTCATGCAATCCCCAGTATTTTTCAAAAATAATCATGTTTGAGCAGGAAATGAAAAAGCAGGGGTACACCCTGCGCTATGTTTTCGACCTGGATTATGGCCTGAACATCGTCGCGAAGCACCCGTCTGAGATTGAAATTGAGAGGAAGTTTTATTTTGAGAGCGGCATATGGTAGGATCCTGCTTATTCCTGGTTGTGCTCCTTGATTGTGTTTGCTCCCACTGTTGAGATGTTTGCCACAATATTTCCCACACAGCAGTTTCCTAAAATTATGTTGTAGTTTGCCCCTGCTACTGTTTCGCTGATTCCATAGTCTTGAGTTGCTGCATCATCACAACACACGTTTCCTGACACTGTGTTGTACCTGCAGTTTTCCGCTCCTAACACTGTTATTGAAATGCCAGCCCCGCCCGACAGTGATGTGTTGTTGTTGTTGCAGATGTTTCCCACCAGCAACGATCTCTCTGAATTCAACATTCTTATTCCTATGAATTTGTTGTTGTTGCAGATGTTTCCTGACAGCACATTGCAGTCCGACAAATAAATTCCTATTCCAAGCAAGTGCCCTAAAATTTTGTTGCGGCATATGATGTTGTTGTCGCACCCAGAATAAAACCCTATGCCATATGTGCATGCGAACGCCCCTGTTTGCTCCAAAACGCAGTCTGAAATCTCGTTGTACGTGCAGTCAACATAAAAATAAATCCCGTCCCTGCAGTTTTTGATATGCAGGTTATGTATCCTGCTTTTTGTCACGTTCCTGTAAAAGAAAACCCCCCTGTCCCAGCTCGTCTGGTTTGCGTTGTTCCCGTCTATTTCCATGTCCCTGATTTCCACGCCGCTGCATGTCACGCTGTAGTCCCCTACTGTTATCAAGCATGTGTTTGCCCCTGCAACCAGGTACAACACCGTCCCCCAGCCGCAACCTGACAGCATCACATTATTTTTTAAAATTGTTATTGTGTTTGACAGCGTGTACGTTCCTTCGAGCAGTTGTATCTTCCCGCCCGTTGCTGGAAGATCTGTTATTGCTGTGTTTATTTCCGCCTGGTCTGCTGTCCCGTCGCACACGTAGTCTGCCCGCGTTTTGTCCAAAGAATCAGATGCAGCAACGATTAGCGTCACAGAACGCAACGGCAAATCTTCTTCTGTCACGACATGGTCTGCGTTCCATTCTGACGCGTAACCTCGCTCTCCTGATGCTTTCACTGCTGCGTGTGTAATTGCCATAGGCTCTTCACCCCGCTCACTTTTTCGCGATCGAGTAGCCGACAATTCCTGCTATGATCATCATAGATGTTGCCATGACCTGCCCGTCTGTTCCTGTCAGCAAAGCAGCCACTTCTATAGCCGCGATTGAGACAACACCGACAATTTTCAAGCAATCTATTGCTTCCATAACATAGAATTAGCTTATGCCCCTTTTTATTGCTTCCTGAGCCTCTGCAAGCCGATGCCGTCTGCCCTCATGATCTGCTGCACGCCCCCTACCCTTTGAGCTGACAGCTTTATTGTCAGGTCGTCAGGCGTGATGTTCGCTGTGTGCGTCGCCACTGGCGTCACCAGGCTGTCTATGTAGAATTTCACCTGCGTGCTCGTGAACTCTATCCTGAAAACATGGTACTCAGGCACAGCGAAGCCAGCTGGCGTCACTGCTGTCCTGGTCTCAGCTGCTCCGTCTCCTGTCACAGCATAGAGCACGTTCGCGTCCATCTCGAAGTACGCGCCGTCCTGGTTTGCCGTGAACGGCGTGTCCCCGTTCTTGAAAAATCCGAATTCTATCTTATCATCATCTTCCAGGCACGCTGCTATTGTCAGAATCGGTAGATCCAGCTTGTTTGTCACGTCTCCGTTTGCCAGCCTGCACGTGCCCAGGTGCCCGTCGCTTGCGTTCCCGCTGTCGAGCGTGATCCATAGATGGCCGGCTACCATAGCCTGCACTGCCGTTCCTGTAGAACACTGCGCGTTGCTCCATCTTGTCGCAAAAGGCATAAACACGAAATTGTCAACTTCCAGGAGCTCGTCTGTAAAATCTACGTGGTGGTCATCGTTCCACTCAGAAGCATAGCCCCTGTCCAGCGTTGCTTTTACTGCCTTGTGCCGTATTGCCATAATTGCATCACACCATCAATTTTTTCAAGTCTTCTATCTGCTTCAGCAGCTTGTCTATTTCTGCCTGTATCTGCTCCTTTGTTTTCACAGGAGCAGGTAGCCCGGCCACAGCCAGCGTCAGCGTAATTGTTCCGTTGTCCCCGTCTGTTATGTTGACTTCCTTTTCTGCTGTCATGCCTGCCTTTGTCGCCTTCAGCACGTGCTTTCCGACTGTCAACAATTTTAATTCCTTTTTCAGCTCTACCTCGTTGCTTGGTGTCCTGTGGTGCGCGTCCACGTTGTCTATGTACAGCTTTGCGTTTGTCGGCTCTGACACGATGTTTATTTTAAATTCCTTTGAGACCGCAACCGAAACCTGAGCTGCTTGGTACGCGGCCGCGTCCACGTACTTGTTGTCTTTTCTCGGGTAGAATATCGCGTTCCCGCTTTTCAGCATTTCCAGGGCCGCGTCTTTTCCCTCAACCATGATTTTCGCCAGGATCCTGTTGTACGCGTCCCATTTGTCTTTCGGATCTATGTAAAGCGTTACTATCTTTCCGTAGAGAAGGTCTGTCGCGAATTTCATCGCTGTCTTGCCTTCTGCTGTGTTGAACTCGGGCGCGTCAATTCCCAGGATCCTCACTTTTGTTGTCAAATTCCAGGGCCATGAAACAACGTACGTGTCCCCGTCAATAATTCCAACTATTTTCGTCTCGAGCTCCTCGAACGTCAGCTCGGGCCTTTGCACAGATGCGGGAAGGTATTTGCTTGGATCTGTCCCAGCTGCTATTGCCGCAGCTGCGTTTTCTATGCTCACGTTTGCGTTCGGCGTTGTTGTTCCCTGCTTCCTTTTTATGAGCTCAACGTCCAGGTCATATTTTACCTTCGCAGCCTCGGTGTATTTGTTCACAGCTGCGATCAGGTTCACGCCAGGAAGCAGCTCAGTTATGGCTTCTGTTGGCGTTATGTCCAGGATCTCCTTTTTCTTTGCCAGCGCCTTCTCTGCGAGGTCGTACTGCTTTGCCTGCGATGTAGTGTACACAGACATGTCTATTGTCTGCAGCGTTTCCTCGAACATGAACTTCGCGAACCCTATAGAACCCAGCGCTGCCATGATCGCAGTCACTACCGCTGTTATTGATATCATGATTCCAAACACGCTGAACGGCGACTGTTCCACTTCCAGCATGCGCCTCAGCACTGCGAGCGTTGCTGCAACGTCTTTCCTGAAAAGAGCGTCGTCCAGCTTATAATAAAGCGTGATGCCCTCGTCATGCAGCCTGATGTCAGGCTTCGGAAGAACTTTCAGCGTCGGAGCAGGCGGCACCGGCACCGGAAGCTTCCCTATATATTCCTGCGCTTTCGTTGCCACAAACGTTACAACATCAGTCCTTTTCAGGTCCGTGAAAATTTTTGTCCAGTAATCCTTCCATGCTGTCAAGCCTGCTGCGTCCAGCTTGCTGAGGTATGTGTCCATGTCAACCCCCACAGGCTCTATGCCCATGAAGTCCTTGAACTGAATTTCCTCGTCTATGTTGTTTGCCGTGAAGCTCAGAAGCCCCCTGCTTATTGCTTTCGGGTACACAGACACCATGCCCGTGACTATTTTAAACACATCTCCTGGCCACAGATTATAAACAAAACTTTCCCCTACCTTGAGCTCCTTCATCTGCTTCCCGTTCACGAACGTAAAAGCTGTTTCCGAATCTGGAAGGTCGAGCGTTATCATGTTTGTCGGTGTTATCTGGTAAGCTATGATTTTTATTTTGTTTGGCCCCGATATGTAAGAAATTGCCCTATGTCCGCTCACGTCCCCGTGCGTCAGTACTGAAAATATTATCAAATCTTTCGCTGCCATCACATCACCAATATAAATCAAAGTCCCATCTGCTCGTGTAATCCCAAACCCAAAGAGAGCTCGGCGCTGTTGCAGAATACATATCAACGAGCTGGTTTATTCGCGCCATCAGGTCTATGAGAGCCTGCTCAAGAGCGTCCCTGAAAGCTGCTGTCAGGTCTTCCTTCTTTATGACCTCGTACGTTGGCTGTGCCAGCATGAATATTCTTGTCTTTTCCTGCATATAAATTTAAAGTCCTGCGTGCAAGTAATTGCATGGCTTCCCAAAGGGTAGGGGTTTCGGTTATTTGCCTGACCTGGAACCATCTCGAATACACGAAGAAAGCTGTTGATTCCATCGCCCCTATTCTCACGCCAGCTGATGAGATTATTTTCGTAGACAACAATTCAACTGATGGCACGCAGGGCTATCTCATGTCCCTTAATCTGCCTTGCCCTACTGTTTGCCATTTCTCAGACAAGCACATCAGCATCGCGCATGCCTACAACACTGGAATAATGAGATCCTTACGTCCTTACATATTCATCTACGACAACGACCTCGAGATCGTAGAACCTGACACCCTTAACCACATGGTTTTCGTGTTCGAGCATCACCCTGCTGCTGGAATTGTCTGCCCGCACACAGACAACGTCATAGGAAGGCTCCGCAACATTCAGGGCCCTGAAAAGAAATTCAACAGGATCGAGCAATTCCACATGAAATTTCACAGGCACTATCCCACGTGCCCATCAGCTGCATGGCTGATCAAGCGTGAGGTCATAGAAAAGGTCGGCGTGTTCGACGAAAGATACGAAGGCTATGGCATGCTCGATTTCGATTACGCGCGCACTGTCATGCTCGCTGGCTTTGACATTCTCCTCGATGGTTTTGTTTTTGTCAAGCATCATGGAAGCATCACAGCAAAAGACTACGACATTCAGCCTATGCTCATGAAACAATCTCAACAGTTCTGGGATAAGTGGAAGCTTCCGCCTTCTGATACCAGGCCTGAAAGATTCAAAGGTAGATCATATGAATGATTGCGTCATAAGCGAAAAATTCAGGGAAGTGTGGCCCATGATAAGAGTTATAGATGGCTGGCTGCCGAAAGCAGACGCAGCCTGCTTGTTCAGCGCTGTCCTTTCTGTTGAAAATATTGAAGGCGTGCTCGTTGAAATCGGATCATTCAAAGGACGTTCAGCTGCCTGCATGGCCCTTGCATCAAAATCAGACATCTACTGCATAGATCCTTTCATAGATTGCACTTTAAAAGATGGCTCTGTTGTTGAGCTCAACGTTGACTACCTTCTCACCAACATTCATAAATTAGGCGTTGAGGCTAGGGTAAACCCCCTCATCTGCACGTCAGAACGTGCCCGTCCTCGCTGGGACCTCGAAATAAAAAAACCTATAAAGCTCTTGTTCATAGACGGCAACCATGACTACGAATTTGTGAAGCAGGATCATGAGCTCTGGTCTCCTCTCGTAGTTCCTGGCGGCGTTGTCCTGTTCCATGATTACAGCCCCGGCTGGCCTGGTGTCTGCAAATTTGTTGATGAGCTCACTGACAAAGAAATTCATAAGTTTGGCGACATCGCCTGGTACACGAAAAAGTGATCCTATGCCCTGCAAAAGATGCGTAATTCATGAAAGGAATTTCAAGCCGAGGTTTCTCCTGGACAACACCATCACAAAACGCTGCACCAGGAACATGGCAAAGGGCTGGACTATGGTGCTTGCTGTCTCGCGCCCCTGGTGTTGCAGCCCTTTCTTCGCAGATTTCGAGAGATTGGAATTTGACAGAACAAAATGCCATCTCCTGATATACAACAACACGAACGATCCTTCTCTCGACCGCATGCTGATTGACAGGGCCCGACGCTACCAGCAATATCACAAGCAGAAATACGGCGAGCGCAAGATGTGGCCGCCTTTTGCATCTGTCCGCCTTTTCAAATCTTTTCGCAAGTGGGGCGGCATCGTGTTTGGCCAGCCTGTCTCATTTGAAGCCAGCAAGCTTCCTGCTATTCGCGACATGTACTACGATGCCACTGACATGATCACAACAAAGCAATTCTTCATGATTGAGGACGACACGCTCGTTCCGCCCCATGCAGTCAAGCGCCTCTTTTCCATTTTGCACAGAGATGCAGGCATAGGGATTGTTTCCGGCGTCGAGCCCACGCGATCGCCGCATCTTACAGACAAAGCCAGGCTTGGCGCTTATCATCTTCTCAGGCCTGAAAACCAGATATTAGAAAGAATTTCCCTGTCTCCGAAACTCAAAGGATCCCGAGATGTTGATGCTGTCGGTTTCTATTGCCTCGCTGCGCGCACTGACGCATGGAAAAAAGGAATGGAACTTTTCAAGAAAACTTTTGACGCGCAGCTGCAAGCAGAGCCCAACTGGGCCATAGACACGCTCTGGACAAACGACGTCAAGAGATCAGGCTACCGTGTGATCGCAGACATGAACACCCCCTGCCTGCACATGCAGGTCTGCGGCGACAGAATTTATGAGTGGGCCATAGACCGCGCAGTTGTCAAGCTTGACATCTTTATTCCGAAGTACAACGTCTACGGCCAGGGGATTGAACTGAAATGATTTCTGACGCAGAACTCGATGCTTTTTCTATTCAGAAGTATGGCAAGCCCTTTTCTGAGCTCTGCAAACGCAGAAAACGTGTTGTTGTGTCGGTACTGTCTGCTAAGTAAAACAAAGAAAAAAATAAAATTTTCCCTTATCTTAAGCAGTGCAGCTGGCTATGTCTATTGTCGTGACGGCGAGGCAAATCTGTTGAAGATAGAAGGGGTTTAGTCCTCTTGCTACCCAGGTGTCGAACCTGATGCAGATTTCGTCCAGTGCGATCTCGTCAGCGTGTTTCCCGCTGATTGAATAACACTGTCTCGCGAAAGACAGGTAGAACGGCACTAGAGTTGTTGACACCCCGTAACCATTCAACAGCGACTTTGCAGCAGTTTCAGCGGCGACCAGGTCGGCGAATTTGTTTGTGACCTGTTCTACCATTGAATCGTGCTGTGCGTCAAACCTGTTCTTTATGACGTCTCCGACCATTTTTGCAGAGTACTTGCTTGTTCTGTATCCTTCTGGTCGTACCATAAAGTAGTTATCTGTAGCCTGGCTTATATACGTTTCGGTGTACCCTTGTTTTCATCTCACCCGAAAACAGTTTTCCAGGTGTCCCCTATGTTTACCTGGACTTTTGTCACGTCCTTCCAAGTGTCTCCTATATTGATCTTCACGCTTGCCACGTCCTTGAAAACGTCGCCTATGTTCAGCTTCATGTTTGTTGCTGCTGCTGCCAAAGAATTCGGCGTCCCTGCTCCAGAGTTCCAGAGCGTTGACCTTTCCCCTGCTGTGAGAGAGTTGCTTGTAAAAATCCTGATGTCGTCTATCAGGTCGTCGTCTCCCATCTGCCAATAAATGCCGTCCCTTATTCCTACAAAAAAAGGGTAGGCTTCTGTGTAGGTTGTTGCGTCTGCTGTTCCTGCGCCGTCTTCTACGTTGTCTATATAGAAATGCGTTTTTCCGTCTGCTTCCCTCTGAATTATTATCAGATGCCAGTTACCGTCTGCCACGTTCACTGCCCCCTCTATAGCTATGTCTGGGTGATGGTACCAAAACAAATGCCCTGATGTCTTTATTGACCTTGCATACCAGCCCCCCACGCCGTCTACGTACCTCGAAACTGCAGTATGGTAGTTCGATGTTGTCGTCTTTACCCAGTAGCTCACTGAGAATTCGGATCCCAAATTGTACAGCGCGTTTGTGGCATGTGCCAATCTTGAATTAACTGTTCCGTCAAACAGAAACGCGTTGCTGAGCTTTCCTGCTGCGTATGCCACTGTTGATTCTGGTACCAGGTTCAAGCCGTTGCTTCCTGAATCGTTCGGGTTGTCGTTTCCTTTATACCACGCATTTTCAGGTGATGTCATTCGATCACGCCGTGTACGTCAAATAAATTGTTCCTTCTGTTGTCGTGTTCGCAGCTGGCGGAGCTCCTGTTCCGTAGCAGACATTCACTACCTGGTCTGTAGCAGCTGCGCCGTGATCTGCTGCTTCGCAACCAGAGCCCAGCGCCGTGTCTGTTCCCTGCGTGTGCTTCAGGTCTGTTGCGCTCTCGAGCAAAGCCTCTGTTATTTTTGCAGTCTGCCTTATTGCTTCGCCGTTTGCGTCCGGAGCTGCAAGGCTCACAACCTGGTGAGAATTTGCGTTTATGTCTGCTGCCATAGCTCCCAGGCCTGTGTCAGAGTTCTGCGCGTGCTTTTTCGTCACTGCGTCTGAAACTTCTGCGTCTGTGTTTGTCGCATCTATAGGCAAGCCGCTTGCGTTTGCTTTCAGCATTTTTCCTGACGTTGCTGTTGATGTGTGGCTTGCTCCTGCTATGTCGTGAGCAGTTGGCGTCGCTGTTCCTGTGTGCGCTGCGTTCCAGTCTGCCACTGCCGCAAGCGTCTGCCCTGGTGCCTTCACTGTTGCATGTACTATTACCATTTTTCATCACGCTAAAACATCAGTCCCGTCCAGCGCCGAAGCATCGAGCCTGAAAAGGCCTGTTATTGGCACCGTGTACCCGATTGCTCGCTCGATCGCTTCCAGCGTTGCTATGCTCAATCCTCTCGCTGTCCATTTGTCCTGCAGTATCTCCATCTCTGCGTCTGCGATTCCGCCCTTGTGCTTTTCTATTAATGCGTTCGCTTCCTTGCCAAAGATGATGTAGTAAACCCTGTTGATTGTTGAGCCTGCGATCCTGTTAACAATATGTTCTATCTCCACCTGCCTATTTATTTTTGCTGCAAAGTTTTTTTTCTGCCCCGGTAGCACCAGGCCCCCTGCCTTCTTGCTGTACTTCTCTGTTCGCTGGCTCTCAGTCCGCATACCACTCACCATAAAGCACGTGCTTGATCCTGAGCTGCACGTCTGCGCCTGTGTTGTTCTCGATATGAGCCATGAAATAATGGTCCTGGTTCCTGGGCGCCACGCTGCCGTTCAGCGTTTCTGCTCCCCATTTTCTCGTGGACACCACTGTTTCAATTCCATCAAAATACGGCTCTGAGATTGGAAGCGGGTAGTACGCGAACCTGTTTTTTATGATCCTGTACACCAGGTTGTTTGTCGGCACCATTCCTGCTATGAAAATCCTTTGCTGCAGGGGGTTCAACGGATCGTTGTTTCCTGTGCTTGAATAAACGCTCCCGTTGTAAAACATGAATCCTGCATGGCTCTCTGTCATGTCAAAAGTCGGTGTGTTTGTTGTTTCCTTGAACCCCACAAACGCAAAAATATTTTGTATGCTCGAGAACTGTAGCTTGAAAAAAAGTTTTGAATAATGCGGGTTGAACGCGGGAAAATTATAGTAGACCTTTGCCGTGCTCGCTTCCTGCACCCCTGTTGCCAGCTCGAGCTCGCTCAAATATTTTATCACGTATCCTGTCTGGGTGACTGCGTCGTTCATTGTCTCTGTTGAGTAGAAGTTGTCATAAAGAAAGCGCCTGAACTGCGTGCCAAACAGCTCGAACACATCATCAGTCGAAATCATATTATTCCTATGTTTTCGCTTGAATTTAAGATTTTCTGTTGGACCGCCTCGGGCATTGTCCTATGGACTGCCCTGTGAATTGCGTCGGTATCTGTTTGAAACACAACCTTATGGTGCTTGTTATGTACACACTCATGAGTGTTCTGAAGGTGCCTCTCGTAATAATATTTGAAAACAACTGTACTTTTAAAAACGTCGCCGCCGCAGCGGCGCCCGCCGAGCGAAGCGAGGCGGGTTTAGTTTCAGCGAGCGTACCCGAGCGAGCGAGCATGGCGGAGCGAGCGAGGGTGGAAAAGCAGAATTGCGAGCCGAGGTGAACCCTTGAACTTTGACGAGGCGAGCTTATCTGCTTTTCCAGTGAGCGTACCGCAGGCTCTTTCCTGTCACTGTGTAAAATAAGCGCCTTGTAAGGCGCCAAGACAGGCGCCCGGAACCCTGTCCTCTCACTCAGAACATGCCACTTGATCGCCAGGGCCAAACCCCGCTTATGACATGTTAACTTAACCGCTACCCCGCTGTCCAGGTTCCAGTGGCTCCAGCTCCCTTGTGGCGAGCGAGCGAAGCGAGCGAGCCAGGACGCTAACACTCCGAGGTGCCGACGCACACCCGAAAAACAACAACAAAACAATTCAAAAATATTATTAATATGTTGCGTGTGCCCCTAACAACAACAAAACAAGATAATAATAATAATTATTATTATTCTTGTATAATGTCTTTATATACCTTTCTGCACATAATAATAATATGAAAAGTCATATCTCTGTCAGTTTTGAAATAAGCGTTTTGGAAGGTATTGAGCGTGAAGCCCGCCTTTCGAACAAAAAAAAGTCTTTCATCGTCAACTATGCATGCAAGCTTTACCTTGCCAGCAAGCTTTCAGGACAGCAGGAACTCACAAAAACCTGTGATGATTGCAAGGCTGTTTATGCCATTGTTTTAGGAGAGTGCCCAGGGTGCAAGAACAAAAAAGCCCTTGAAGAGCAGGTAGCCCTGGCTGCTTCCCGTCACTCAGAATTCCAGAAATACAAGGACGAGCTGGCTGGCATCGATCGCGATCTTATTATAGCCAACGAGAACTTTTCGCAGGGCGTTGAAGCTGAGCCGGGCGTCGTAGAGGGCCTGCTCGAGCGCAGGAAGGAGCTTGATAAGCTGCTCAAGGAATGATTGTTATGTCAGAACTGAAAGAAAGCGTTTGCCGGTGCTGCGGCTGCACAGATTCGCATGCCTGCATCGGCGGCTGCTATTGGGTTGAGCCTGACCTTTGCAGCGCTTGTTATCTTCCAATTTTATGATCGCGCGTTGAGGAGACGGTCACACCGCCAGGCCTGCGCTTCCACATGGGCGCAGGGCACCGCCTGGAGCTCCTGGTTCGACTCCAGGATCGCGCATGGTGAAAAACATGGACATCGAAGAAAGCTTCGGAAAATGGGTAAAAGCCTACACGCTCATGAACACGAACTATAAGCTGCTCGGGCTTCCTGAAACTGTTGCAGCTGCGAACGCAATATTAGCAGCGCACGTCGAATCTGAAAAGCCTGCTCCTGCTGCTGCTGCTGAGGCGTCCGCAACAGAAAAATACACGCCAGTAACAGAGAAGCAGATCGCCTTTTTGCAGGACCTCAAGGTGAAGTTCGATCCGCAGATAAGCAAGAAGGAAGCAGCTACCCTGATATCAAACACGCTCAAGGAACGCAACGAATAGTTGTTTTTTATTTTGCGCTGCACAATAGTTTTATCATGGACTACCTCGAGCGCCTGCG
>CAZKYA010000049.1:979-12541 GCA_964556725.1 uncultured Pirellulales bacterium | reverse complement strand
TGCTCGATTCGTTCAAACCTGTCCTGCCCGGCTACGGCACGCTCCGCCGTGACGAGAGCAAAGCCTGCCCTGCTTGCCCTACGAAGCCCCATTATTTGGGGCGAAGGGGGGAGCATCGCCGAAGGGTCGAAGGAATCGACGCCAAATCTCCGGAAAAAGTAAGAAAATGCCCCATCTGTGACAAAAAAATGTTGAAAATCATCGTCGGCTCCTCTGAACCAGCCCTGCTTATAGATAAGTGCCAAAAAGGCGATGGGCTGTGGTTCGATAAAAACGAATTGCAGGATATCGTTGATAGAGCCGAGCTGGACGAAGATAATAAGATTAAAAAATTATTGGCTGATATGTTCGGTCACAGTCGGCAAGATTAAAGTTAGAAACCGAACTATAAATAAGTGAAAAAAAGAGGTCCGGTCATTTAAAAATGAGTAAAGTGCAAATTTGACAAAGCACAATTTAACGAAAGGAGAAAAACCATGATGACCATAGTATCATCAATCGTTGCTCTCTCTACGCTGTCTATAGTATCACTGATTGTTGCTGTCGTTGCGGTTATAGGGATAATTATCCTTAAAAAAAGAGGATAATACAGATACCAGTCCCAAGACAATAAAATACCTTTGATAAAGGAGAGGAATTATGATAGCACTAATTATTGTCGCTGTCGTTCTTGGTTTGCTGTTTATTTTTGTAATTGGCGTTTATAACGCTTTGATTCGGCTTCGCAATCAGGTTGATAATGCCTGGTCGCAGATTGATGTCCAGCTAAAGCGCCGGCACGACTTGATTCCCAATCTGGTTGAGACGGCCAGGGGCTATATGAAGCATGAGCGTGGGACTTTTGAGGAAATAACAAAGGCCCGAAGCCAGGCGATGGGAGCAAAAACCGTATCCGAAGCCTCCAAAGCCGAAGGCGCTCTCGGTGAAGCGCTGAGCAAGTTTATGCTGGTTGTTGAGAATTATCCGGATTTGAAGGCCAATCAGAACTTCCTTGCACTGCAGGAGGAGCTTACAAGCACCGAGAATAAGATATCTTTTGCCCGCCAGAGCTACAATGACCAGGTCCTGTTCTTTAATAACAAGACTCAGATGTTTCCTTCCAACATCGTTGCGAATATGTTCAATTTCAGCAAGCGCGACTTCTTCGAACTCGAAGCTGCTGCAGAGCGAGAAGTGCCAAAGGTTAGTTTTTAGTCTTGAATTTTGAGTTACAAAGTAAACTCTTAAACTAAAAACTACGAACCGAAAACTAAAAACTTATACTACTCTGCGAAGCACCTACTCCGCCGACTTTGCTTTGTGTAGCTTCGCAGAGCAAAGAGCGGCTGTGAAGGCCGGAAGCTTCGCTGCGTAGCACGAGATGTTATGTGGGAACTGATACGGGCCAATAAGAGAAACTCCATCATACTAATTGTGCTGATGGCGGCGGTTCTGTTGCTCTTGGGCTTTATTATCGGCTTGGGTTTCTTTGGTCGTGAGGGTGGCTTTTTCGGCCTGCTTATCGCTTCGGCAATTTGGCTGATTCTTACCTTGATAAGTTTTTCCAGCGGAGACCAGATTCTTCTGGCTTCCAGTAAAGCGGTACCTGTTACCCACGATGTGCACCCACAGCTATTCAATATTGTCGAGGAAATGAAAATCGCCGCTGCTCTGCCGGCAATGCCGAAGGTTTATATTATTAACGACCAGGCCCCTAACGCCTTTGCGACCGGCCGAAGTCCTGAATCTGCTTCAGTTGCCGTAACGGCAGGCCTTTTAGGCCGGCTTAATCGCGATGAGCTGCAGGGCGTCGTCGCACACGAGATAAGCCATATCCTGCACCGTGACATCCTTTTCGTAACCCTTGCCGGTATAATGCTCGGCTCAATTGTCCTGCTGTCGCAGGTATTTCTACGAGGTATGTATTATAGCTCTGCTGGCTCGCAACGAAGATATTCATCCGGCGGCAGAGGTGGCGGACAGGCAGCAGCCATTATGCTGATTATCGCGATTGTTGCTGCAATACTGGCCCCTATAATGGCACAATTGCTTTATTTTGCTCTTTCGAGAAGACGCGAATATCTTGCTGATGCCGGCGGTGCCAGACTGACTCGCTATCCGGAAGGTCTGGCAAGTGCTCTGGAGAAGATTGCCAACGACCCATCGCCGCAGCTGGCCAGCGTCAATAAGGTGACAGCGCCGATGTATATAGTTAATCCTTTTAAGAAAAAGGGCCAGATAAAGCTCTCTGATTTGACAAGCACGCATCCGCCGATTTCCGAAAGAATACGGATTCTCCGCGGTATGGCCCACGGAGCATCTTTCAAGGACTATTCAGATGCATACACTAACATAACAAAGAAAAAGACGGTCGTTCCGGCTACGGCCTTGACCAAGTATCACGGGCTTCCAGCCCGTGATACCACGGCCAGGCCTGTCCCGAGCGAAGTCGAGGGGATGGCCGTGGTACCTTTGCGCCAGGCCAGCGCCGAGGCCGAAAAGAAAGAGCGTATGGAAAAGCAGCTTCACCAGGTCGGTGACATTATGCGAAGGGTTAACGGCTTTCTATTTTTAACCTGTGCTTGCGGCTTACAGTTAAAGATTCCTCCGAATTACAAACCAGACAAAGTTATTTGTCCCAGGTGCAAAAGAGAACACCCCTTAGCAAAAAATAATCAATACTTGTCCTGAGCGTAGTCGAAGGAATCAGTAGTCAATAATCAATCGAAATGTCCTACCGTCCAACCGTTTTCTGTCCTGTCATCTACTCGCATCGAGTATCAAGAACCCCGTTTTGCCGTCATTCCGAGCGTAGCGAAGGAATCTCATCTAAATAACCAATAATCAATAATCAATTGAAAGGCCCCTCGCTGTAAAAGGATTCTCGATATTCCTAAAAAAACGAAAATTGTTGCTAACCTATAATCAGTTTGAACTGTCCTCGTTTATTTTAAGATAACGCGGATAAGCAGCAACAGTCCGAGGATAATTAACGGAATACCTGCTGGTGCACCCACAACGGTCATTGTTAGCGCAACTCCGACAGCCATTAATATAAGTGCCAATATGGCTGCCAATAATCGGCCGGCAATATTAAGCACCCAGGATAATAGATTCCATACTGCTGCAAAAGGCCACAGAACAAGGGGTATTTTCCTTTGAACCGCCATATCATTCTTCACATCAGTTTGAGATTCTTCGATATCGAAATCAGATTGGCGTCACGCCTTTATTAGCTTCGAATAGTTCTCTGACGGATGGTCGCATCAAAATGACAATTGTAAATACACCCGAAATAATTCCAAACGGCCAGATAAGAAGACTAATCGCGCCTATAACCAGACAAAACACGTAATGCTTTCTCCTAGCAATCTGCCAACCAGCAATAATCAAACAAGCTGCGACTGCACCACCCAACGCGGGAAAAAATAAGCCGTGAAAAATCATCGAGGCTATGGTGTGTCGTATAAAAGGTGGCCCTAACACACTTTCAGAACCCACAGCATGTCTGATGATTCCTATAAAAAACATCATCAGACGCCCAACTGCAAAAAACGCAGAAAATCCCCCAGCTATATAGTAAAAAATAGAAAGAATTCTCAAATCTTTCTCGTCATTACCCATCTAAACGTCTCCCTTTCACAAATAAACAGGTTTACTATGCTGGTGAAACGCACCTGATAATTTAAAAACCACGGAATACCAGTAACTGGACACTACTCAAGGTTAACTGTCTCTCCGGGAGACAAGACCGTTACTTTGCATTGAGCCATCTTGGCAAACTGGTCAGCATCTTTTCGGCTGCCTACAATGTCACCCCAATGGTATGGTATGGCTTGTTTGGGTTTTATATGCTTTGTGGCTTCGGCTGCTTCTTCAGCGTTCATCGTATATGTGCCGCCTACAGGCAGAAGAGCTATATCAATGTTTTGAAGGCCTTTCATCTCATTCGTCAAATCCGTATCGCCGGCATAGTAAATCCGCTTTGAGCCAAGTTCGATGATAAAGCCGACCCAGTTATTTGCCTTGGGGTGGTACGGCTTGGCGGGATTGTATGCAGCCACGCCGGTAACTTTGATACCGTTTGATTCAATTGTTTGCCCGGGCATAATTATCTGGCCTTTACCGTGCTGGTTAATGACATCAGCCGCAGCGATTAGTTTCGTATCAGGACCCCAGACCTTCGCAATATCCTTGGATGAGTAATGGTCATAATGGCTGTGACTTACAAGCACCACCGTGGCATCTTTTGGCGAGTCCTTTAACTTCCACGGGTCGATGTATATGACTTTGTCTTCGCAGCTAATCTTGAAACTGGCATGGCCGAACCATTTTATTGTGATACCCATAACCGTCTCCTTTTCTATTTCAGTCCTTTTAGTAGCTTCTGTCGGGTCTTTCTCTCTTTTGCAGCCGTAAACAATCAGCCCCAGCACAAAAGCTATAGTTAAAAACCTCAACTCCCGCATTTTTTCTCCCAAAAATCAAAACAATGATATTAAATTCTGATTTCAAGCTAAATAGTAACTGCAATGAAATCGCCTGTCAAAGTGAAAATTCTATTAATTGCAATTCTGATAGGATGCAAAGAATAGGGAATGAGCGCAAATAAATCTGGAAAAATTTCAAGTTACTTTTTGTGCTCTCTGCGCAATATATACCTTAAAAAGGCAGCGTAAGAAGTACATAGCTTGCCTTTTTAGCGAAATGTCAGCAAGAGATACAAAATTTATATTCTAATTTTTAGACAGTCCGCCATAAAGCAGCAGTCGGTTTGTGAGCATTGGCCGTTTGAGCGTCCGAAGCACGCCGTATAGCCCTCTGCTGTCTGAATGGCATGAATGAGTTCTGTCTTTTTCATTGTACCCGGATTTATCCCAAGCACCTTTGCCTTTGCTTTAATCTCCGGCATACCTATCCATCTTTGAGTTACTGTTGTTACAGGCATTTTTTTCTCCTTTTAATCGCCTAATTTAGCTTATGCACAATATTATCACTGATATATAATGGCTAACTCTCTTAATTTTTCGCCATATCGCCAATTAACTCGCTCGGCTGGTTTTTCCGCCCGTGGCAAGGTATCCAGCTTACTATATTTTCGATAATTTACGCAGGGAAGTATAAAAAAAGTGGAAAAAACTTTTGTTTTTTGTGCCTTTTAACTGATATTGCTCATTTTTTAGGACTTTAATTGGCCAACTCTTATATTTAAATGGAAAACCGGATTTAATCAAAAAGCAGAAATCCATTTTGTTGCTTGATGTCATTCCTGCGAAACTTGTCCGCCATACGTAAGGCAGACTTGTCCTGAGCAAGGCCTGTACTGCTTGCCCTGCGACTTGTCCGGCGTAGCGCAAGCGAAGTCGGAAGCCCCTCTGTTTAGGGCGAAGCGGGGAGCACAATCGAAGCGGCGAAGGAGCAGGAATCCACCTATACTTAGCCCCCGATTTACCGTGGGATTTGCCGTCCCTGCGAAAGCAGAACAGCCCCACGCCTGTCCGCCGTATTCTTGGCGGATTTCACGTGAGGTTTACATTCAAAATGTTTCCTCATGCATTTATTGCAAGGTTATTCCACACTCGCTTGCCCGCCGCCTGGCCGCCATTTGTTTGGCGGGTTCATCTGGCGGGATACGGAACCCAAAAACCTTATTCCCACAACCTATTGCAGGTTTTTATTTGTTACTCAGAGCCACGACCGTCAGGCAGTGGAAATCTGTTATCACCCGATAGCCGCTCAACAAAACCGCCAAATCTTACACCCAAACATCCTTATAGAACCAGCAGCGAATCTCCCCGAAGTTTTTTCAGAAGCAACAAGGTTGACAATTCGCAGCAAAACCTTATAATAAGGATAGAGAAAATGAATAGCAACCGACGATTAAACACTTTGGTCAGGTTAAGTTTATAGACCCCTGGAGTTAGTACTAATTATGGCTGCTGAACAGCCTATCGATGCCAACACAAATCTCGACTATGAGCCACAGATAAACAAGTATTTCAGGGCCGCTATCAAAACTCAGGCAAATGACCTGCATCTCAAAGTCGGCCAGCCGCCGAAATTACGCCTTTGTGGACTATTGAAAAATACCACCGGTGAGGTAATGACCGCTGTGAGAATGCAAGAGATGGTCCTCGAAATTCTTAATCCCGCCCAGAAAGAGTTTTTTCTGAAACACGGAACTTTGGACTTCGCCCACGAAATCGGCGATGAAGACCGATTTCGAATAAACATATTTCGCCAGAGAGGTGCGATTAGTCTGGTGGCAAGACGGGTCAGTGCCGAAGTCCCACCGCTTGAAAAGTTGCACCTGCCTAAGGTCCTGGAACAGATTGCCGACAGCAATCAGGGCCTGGTTCTTGTAGTTGGTCCTTCCGGCTGCGGAAAGACCACAACCATTGCTTCGATGATAGACCACATAAATCAAACTCGCTCCTGTCACATAGTTACAATCGAAGACCCCATCGAATATCTCTTCAAGGACCAAAAAGCAATGGTTTCCCAGAGAGAAATAGGCATTGATGTCCAGAGCTTCGAGGATGCCCTGACCTATCTGATGCGACAAGACCCCGATGTTGTATTCGTCGGCGAAATGCGAGATGCAAAAACCGTCACAGCAGGGATGAGAGCTGCCGAAACCGGACATCTTGTCTTCGGAACATTGCATTCTGCAAACGCCTCGCAGGCCATTCACCGCCTTTTAGACCTGTTCCCCCATACCGAACGAGACCTTGTAAGGCAAACATTAAGTCTGGCAATCAGAGCTATAATCGGCCAGGTACTGTTGCCTTGTCTAACGGAAGGCATTGACAGAATACCCGCTGTCGAGATTCTTCTCGCAAACCCCACTGTTAGAAAACTGATTTCTGAAGGGCGAGAAAACGATTTACCAAGTGTCATACGAAGCTCTCAACGGGAAGGTATGCTGAACCTCACAGAAAGCCTTTGTGAGCTCGTGAAAAACGGCTCTATTGACCCAAAGGACGCATATAGATACGCACCAAATATCGAGGAATTAAAAATGGCGCTAAAGGGTATTAGAACTACTGCCGAAGGTATCTTGTGAGATTTTATTGAATTTCATCCTGGGGTATTTTATGCCGGATTTAGCACTAATTGCCGTAGAATACAGTGGCTACATATCTATAATTAAACTCGTTGTCTTTTTGACCTCGTTTTTCCTGTGGCTGTTGCTGCTCGGCTGGGTATACAGCGACGCAAAAGCTGTGGAAACTAAGGAGGTGTCCTGGACAGGTCTTGTCCTCGGCGCCGGCGCCGCCTCGGCAATAATCTGGATGGTTATTCCTGTCTTTATCATCGGAATGCTCTTATTTCTCATAGCCGTTGCAGCAACATCACTAACTTATGTCAAGCATCGCAATACCAGAGTAATGGATTATGACAGAGTCCTGACCGCCGAATACTTCAAGGAGCTGCTCGTCAACAAGGAAAAGAAGCTCGAAGCACTCAAAAGATTTACTTTTATAACAGCCAATAACAATGAAGTCCCCCTTCCTGAACCAAAAACACCGGACTTTTTTGGATATAAAGCTACTTTTGAAATTTTAACCGATGCAACCTGGAAAAGGGCAGACAGCATTATGTTCTCCCCATCACCGCAAAACTATAATGTAACTTATTATGTCGATGGTGCACCGATGAAACAGCCGGCTATAGCCAGAGAACAGATGGAATATCTCATCCGTTTTCTAAAGAATCTTGCTGGCCTCGACGCAAGCGAAAAACGAAAACCGCAAAAAGGAGCTTTCACCACACAAGAGGGAAAAAATAGAGCGGACTGGGAAGTAACCACCGCCGGCTCAACCGCCGGTGAGCAGCTCCGGCTCAAACAAATAATCAAAGAGACCATAACAAGGTTAGCTGATATCGGCTTGACATCCGAGCAATACGAGCAGCTAAACAAACTTCGCGAGGTAAAACAAGGTCTGTTCATCGTAACGGGGCCTGAGAAAGCGGGAGTTACAACCACTTTTTATGCTCTGCTGCGAAATCATGATGCCTTCATCAACAATATAAACACGCTTGAAAGAAAACCCTCAACCAAACTGCTAAACATTACTCAAAACGTTTTCGCCCTCAGCGATACCGGAACAACCACGTTCGCCAGAAAGCTGCAGGCGGTAATAAGGATGGGACCGAATATCATTGGAGTCGCCGACTGCGAGGATGCCGATTCGGCCAGGGTCGCCTCTGCAAGTGCTGAAGACAACAAACTCCTCTATGTTACATTCAAAGCAGACAGCGCTCTGCAGGCACTCGGTAAATGGATTAAATTAATTGGTGACAGAAGACTCGTCGCAGAGACACTGCTCGGCATAAGCAACCAGCGGCTGATTAGAAATCTCTGCAATGATTGCAAGCAGGCATATGCACCTGATGCGGAACTGCTTAGAAAGTTTAACATCCCCGCCGAAAAGGTTAAAGTTCTATACCGTGCCGGCAAAGTTCTGTATGACAAACGAGGCAGAGAAAGAACCTGCGAAAACTGCCGAGGAACCGGATATATCGGAAGAACTGCTATCTTTGAAATTATCATTATAAATGACGAGTTAAGAGATGCCATAAAACATTCAAAGTCACTGGCAGACATCGGCTCGCAGTTCAGACACGCTAAAATGATACATCTGCAGCAGCAGGCTATGAGAAAAGTCATTGCCGGTACAACAGCAGTAAATGAAATGATCAGAACATTATCAAAATCCAAAAAGTAAATAATGAAACAAAAATAGTCGCTGGAGAATCGTGATTCTTACCACAGACTAAAAACACCGGAGACACTGTGATGGCCAACATATTTGTCCTGTTAATAATCGCTGGATGCGCCGCCTATCAGTTTCTAAAAGGTTCGCTCGTCAAAGCATTTGCCACGATAATAATTACTATCTGTGCAAGCATAGTTGCCTTTGGCTTCTTCGAGGCTTTGGCAGATGTCTTAGTCAGCCGTAGTGATGACAGCAAATATCTGGCTCTTGTTCCCTGGGCACAGCCATTGTCTTTTGCGATGTTGTTTATTCTGACTTTTGCCATCCTACAGACAATCGCCAGCTTGCTGACTCGCCAGCAGGTTGATTTAGGGCTTCTGCCCGAGCGTATCGGGCGCATCGTCTGTGGAATCTTCTTAGGTCTCCTGCTATCCGGCATCTTACTTACAGCTCTTGCTATGGCGCCATTATCAAACAAGTATCCTTACCAGCGCTTTGATGAAACAACCCCGGATGCCGAAAGACCAAGCAAAACCCTGCTCAACACCGATGGCTTTGCAACAGGATGGTTCAGCATATTAAGTAATGGCAGCTTCAGTGCCATCCGCAACAAAAGAAGTTTTGCCGCCCTGCATCCGGACTTCCTGGACCAGCTTTTTTTGAACCGACACAGCGTCTCTGACGAAATACCAACTATCACAAGTTCACAAGCCATTGAACTGCCAGGCACAAAGGAAATGCCCTCCTGGTGGTTAACTCCAGAGGATATAAAAGACCAGGATGGCAATCCACTGCGAAGAGCCGGATATGACATCACAATTGTCCGGGTGGGAATAAAGAGAAGTGAAATAAAACAGGCAGGAACATTTACCCTTTCACAGCTAAGATTAATCTGTAAAGAAAAGGGCTTTGAAAACCCCGTCACCGGAAATGCCAAAAACATTTACCCCATCGGATACCTCATAGCACAAAACCAGTTGCAAAAAATGAATCTAAACGAAAAGATACAAATTGAACGCTCCGCTGTAGAAGAAAAAGCCAAATGGATTGACCTCGCTTTTTATGTCCCCAATGGTTATGCGCCGGCTCTGGTCGAATTCAAGTTGAACAGCATCGCTGAGGTAACGGTGCGCACACCAGCCGAACAACCTCCACCGGTAGTTCCTCTCCTTCAACCGTCCGGCGAAAAAAAGGATAATGTAGAACGCGATGAGTCTTCTAAGCCGCGCAGATACAAAGCACCGAAACCGTCGGGTACCTCCTCCGGAGAACGTGGCCTCAGCGATACCAGCAGGTCCGTCATCGGTGACCAGCTCGAAGAAGACAAATAGCCCAACCCTGCTATTCAAATCACGACCCGACTGATTTTATACCCCCCGCCTCAATGTATTTGGTAAGGATTCTGCTAACCCCAAAATTTATCCGCCGATGGCGGATTTATCCGGGGATTGTTTAGATTCAAGCTCCCCTGCTGCCCCCTAATAGCAAACAACCAATTCTTCCAAATCCAGCTCCATCAGATGCTCAAGATAGTCTTTCAATTCTTCTTCGGAAAAATGGGCGAGAAATTCCGGCTTGGCGCTCTTGTTGATTTCACAAATGCAGTCTATTAGCTCCCTTTTACTCATACGTGCACATCCTTCAAAAGTCAACTACACCCCCTTTAACCTGCGCAATATCGACAGAACAAACTTTTTTTCTTTAGCCAACTGCAAACCAGCCGGCTTAATGCCCTATAACACAAACCACCATATAGCGAAATCACCTCCGCCTCGACTACAATATATAGCACAGGTTAGCTAACCACCTATGTTGCTCATTCAACTGTCCAATAAAATCATCACCCCTGCCGACAAATCCACATCAAAAAATTTATTAGTTTTCTTATTTTTATATGCCCTTGTTGTTTACATATAGTTGTGTGTCGTTTAGCCGTCGCCGGAACGGCGACGTATTTCCCCTCGTTTAGCGGTCGTCGGTACGACGACCTTCTACTCTTTTTTCCCAATTTTCCGAATATACTTTATAATAACGAAAACAATCTTGATACTATGTCGCCGAAAGTAACCGTTCCGGCTGCTGCTAAACAGTAAGGAAATTGATAATGATTATTGCCCATCACGCTATATTCACAACATATGGTACATGGTTACCCAACGACCCTCGTGGCTCATATTCTAAAGAAATTTATAATAACCAGTTGTGGCTGTTAGGCAGGATTAAATATGGCCGACAAAATCCGATACTATCCAAAGAACAGTTGATAAAATTCTGGGCAACTGCAGCACCGCGCATTAGCCGACCGCCCTTTTTCCTTGATGAGCAAGCTCGTTCAATTGTTGCTGATGCTTTCAGCGAAGTTGTTCAACGATTGGACGTAAAAGTTGTTGCCTGTGCGATAATGAGTGACCACGTGCATATACTTATTTTTCGTTCAAAGTATAGAATCGAGTACCTCGTTAATCAATTCAAAGGTGCTGCAACGAAAGCTTTAAGACTGAAACAAACACCCTGGTCTCGTGGCTGCTGGAAGGTATTCATTGCCGACACCGATGCGCTTCTGGCCGCCGTTAAATACATTCAGGCCAATCCCGTCAGCGCTGGCTTTGCACCCCAGTCTTGGGATTTTATTTCCTCATTACCCGTTTAGCCGTGGCCGGCACGGCCACGCAATGTCCCTCGTTTAGCGGTCGCCGGCACGGCGAGCCTCTTGATACCCGTCGGAACAACGATGTATTTTCCCCTTGTTTAGCCGTCGCCGGCACGGCGACCCTCTTGATACCCGTCGGAACGACGATATATTTCCCCCTTGTTTAGCCGTCGCCGGCACGGCGACCCTCTTGATACCCGTCGGAACGAC
>CAZKYA010000049.1:0-879 GCA_964556725.1 uncultured Pirellulales bacterium | reverse complement strand
GATATATTTCCCCCTTGTTTAGCCGTCGCCGGCACGCTTGCCCTGAGCTTGCCGAAGGGGCAACGCAGAATTGTCATTGCGAGGCCCCAGTTTTGCTTTCGCCCGCAGCCCCGACTAGCGTCGTGAGACGCTGGGGCTTGCAAGAAAGCATGGGGCCGCGGCAATCTCAAATCTTTTTTCCTTTGCCTTCTTCCCTCTTCCGAAATATACTACGCAGTACGGGATTTATCCGCCTGTTTGTCCGCCGTCCTGTCCGGCGTAGCTTTAGCGAAGACGGAAGCTTTAGCGAAGGCGGATGGCGGAAAGGAGAGCTTATATGAACCTCGAACAAGTAAAGCAATTCATAAAACAGCTCCACTGGGGTATGTTGGCTACAACCGATGGCCGAAAGGTCGGCGTAAGGCCGATGGGCGGCCTCGCCTGGAAGGATAACCAGTTACTATGTGCGACTTTTAGCGCATCCGACAAGGTCGCTCAGCTTCGAAAAGTCCCTTATGCCGAATATTGTTTCTGTGATTCTTCTGGTAAGCACGTCCGTATCGCAGGCCCTTGTTCTATTAGCACCGACAACGCTGAAAAGCTCTGGCTGTTCAACGCCGTCCCGGGCTTGAAGGATTACATCTCCGACCCCGCCTCGCCGGACTATGTCGTTATAAAAATGACCCCGGATAATGTTCGTGTGATGGATAGTACCGATATGAAATACACTCATGTAAAGCTAAAATGACCCCCGACAACGTCCGGGCTACTGGTGGTGAGCCTGTCGAATCCATGGCCGGCACCGATATGAAATACTCGCAGGTAAAACTGAAATAATTTACTACTTGCCACCTGCATAGGTAATAAATTATCCATCCTACGAACTTGATTGCAAATTGG
>CAZKYA010000048.1:0-12775 GCA_964556725.1 uncultured Pirellulales bacterium | reverse complement strand
AGGTAATATGCTCACGAGAAGAAAACTACTCAAACTTTTTTCAAAAATTATAACTTCTCAAGAGCGGTTACATTTGTTCTGTGCTGTCCAACGGCACAAGATAAAGAATCAGGGCAAGTAGTAGCTTATGATTTTTCCTGTTGCTGTTTTAATTGGCGCAGTTCCTTTAGAATCGGCCAGTCGGCAAAAGCGAGGAAAAAGGCCATAATTATATTCGCTATTGGCACGAGCATTAACAGGCCAAGTGCCCAACTGTAGCCGGCCTTGGAAAAAATCTTGCAGATGATTAAGATTTTTATAGCGATTATAATCAAGAGTACAAAAATCAAGAACATAATGAGCATTGCTGCAAATATAGGAGCTACGTCCGGACCATTATGAGCATGAGCACAGGCAAGGTGTTCCATAATTTATCCCTTTCATCTATCTTAAGAAATCAATTTAATCGGCAACATTGCTTCAAATTCCACTTTAGTAGTATAGCTAATAGAAATTAACTTACAAGGGTAATTTGCTATAAGAGGTAGCAGATGCAAAACTGCAACGTTTGATGATATGGCTCCGCTCGTTGTAAATATTAGAAACATTCGAGGTTGACTGTGTGCGGTAGTTTTTCAAGTGGGCAGTCCCGTAAGGGATGGCTAAGTCCATTGTGGCATTGAGCATTTGGCCTGCAGAATTCTTTGCCGACTTTTACCAATAATGCGTGGTATTCATTGAAGAGCTTGGTATCCTGCGGCAGATTCGACTGGAATAATTCTCGTAACTGCTCGTAATCGGCCTCCGGCTCGATTAACCCGTGACGAAAGGCAACCCGGGCGGTATAGGCATCGACAACAAAAACAGGCCTGTCGAGAGCATATAGCAAAATCGAATCAGCGGTTTCTCGGCCAATGCCTTTTATGGATAGTAGTTCAGCCCGTAACTGCTCGGTGTTGACCCTTTCAAGATTCGCCAGCTTGCCGTCGTAGTTTTCAAATAGCCAGTTTATGAAGTTTTTCAGTCGCTTGGCTTTTATATTGTAATAGCCGGCCGGTCGGATAAGCTCCGCGAGCTGCGAAATATCAAAATGATAGAGTTTCTCCGGTGTTAAAAGGTCGGCGGATTTTAGATTTGTCAGGGCTTTTTCGACATTGGCCCAGTTGGTATTCTGGGTCAGGATGGCGCCGGCGATTATCTCAAACTGGGTCTCACCCGGCCACCAGTGCTGCGGACCAAAACGCTCGAAAAGCAGCTTATAAATCTCGGTTAACTGTTCGCTTATCATTGTGGTAATGTCTTTATAAAAGTAAGCAAACTTTAACTATTGAAATTTCGCCTTACTTGAAGTAAACTCTGGCAAATTTAAGCAACACGGTCAACTAATTTTTTCCCATATTAGGGACAGAAGCCAAAAAAGTGAGAAGTCAGAGAACAGACAGGGCAATGGAAGATAGATACAAATACAGCACAAGTCAGCTGTTTAACTTTACACAGGATTCCTATCTCGAACGCACGAGCAGGCCGATTTATTCTATAGTTTTTCTGCTGCCATTTATTTTTTTCTATGAGATAGGGACGATATTTATGAATACCGATGTGCTGGACCAAAGTCAGGTTCGCGTGGTGGCGTTTGTATGGCTGCAGAATCTGCTTGAATATATAGGCGCAGGCAGTAGGTTGGCTTGGGCAGCACCGCCTTTGGCAGTCGTGGTGATTTTGACAGCCCTGCAATTGGTGTCTCGCAAACGCTGGTATTTTGGTATAAACGATATTTGGCCGATGGCAATCGAGTGCGTTCTGCTTGCGGTGCCGTTGATTGTGTTGAGTTTGTTTTTGAGCGGCCCCGCCCAGTCGCAGGGTGATATTGCCCGGCAACACTATAGTGCCGCACAAATGCAGAGCGAAGCAATACGAGGGTGCTCTTCGGCTTCTGTTGTCGGCTTATCAGCAGCTGCAGATGCCGCCGGCAGCACTGTTGATGGAAGGTCCTTGCTGGCCGATATTGTTACCGGTATAGGTGCGGGGATTTACGAAGAACTTATTTTTCGGTTAATTTTGATATGCCTTTTGATGCTGCTGTTTCAGGATGTTCTGCGGCTGAGTCATAAAAATTCGATTATATTATCCATCCTTGTTTCGGCTGCATTGTTCAGTGCACACCATCATATAGTTTTTGTCAACGGGCAGTTGTCGGCAAGTGCTCCGTTTAACTGGACGGAGTTTGGCTTTCGCATAGTTGCGGGTGTTTATTTTGCAGTTCTTTTTGCGATTCGTGGTTTCGGGATTACAGCCGGCACTCATGCCCTCTACGATATCATTGCCACTATTATTAATGCGGTTTTTTTTCAGCAGTAAAAATCAAGGTTCTGCTCTCATTTTTTGGATTTTTTCAAAAAAACTTCGTCGCTGTTACTCTTTTGCATTGCGAAGCTTGCAAAATAATCGTCCTATAAGTGCGGACATCGGCCTTATCAATACTGATATTGCACTTGAAAAGTTGCGGTGATTCTTGTATAATATCAGCATAGTTGGGAGTTTATATTTTGTCTTGGGTTTTTTGATATGGAATCGCCACGAATCAACGTAACTATTGAAGAATTGACATTCAGTCTTTTTCAAAGACCTTTACATCCCGAGCTTTTCCAAATCTATGCCTGTAAGCAATTAAAAACCGAGAAATACGAGGCGCTCATCTGGGTTACCGGCTGCACCCATGTTGTCAGCGTTTTTGTCGGCGATGTCTGCCTCAGTGAAGTCGTCAGCACGCCCGGACAGATGCTTCCCTCGCGGGGTCTGATTGAGCGTTTTCAGTTCCGTGGCCCACGCACTCATAAATGCACCCTGAGCCAGGGCATAAGTTATATGACCGATTTTCAGGTCGAGAAAATGAGCCCTAATCTGTATCGGCAGAGCCATACAGACCTTGAACGTTTTGCCCGCAATCGTGGCTTGTTCGTCAAATTTCCGGAGCTGGAATTGGGCGGACTTCAGCCGTTCTGCTATATTGATTTCGAGGCACGACAAGGCGAGCTGCACATACACACCTTCGCAGCTTATCCCGACCAGGTAACGATGATTAAAACGCAATCTTTGTTCGATTTTCAGTAAGACAAACCTCACCGAACTGGCTTCGGCTTAGTATTCTTCGCCAAGACGAGATTTTTCACACCCTTTTTACTCTGATTACCTTTACCCTCGCTCGATTAAAGACTGTGGATTTTTTGAATGATATTTTCTGTTATTAGGTGCATGCGCTTTGCATATCTTCGAGTCTTAGATTAGGCCGCTCGTTAATTGAATTTAGCAGATTTTCTTATAAAGCTTTTCTACTTATCGTTTTGATCGGGAACACTACCTTTTTCCAAACGTCTGATTTCCTCTTCCATCTCAGTAATCCGTGCGATTTCAGCTTCAACTTCGGCTATCAGTTCCTTAGCAGCATCCTCGTGCCCTTTTAGTATTTTCTCAGCGGTTAGCTTAAACTCATCTATATCGTACGGCTTATGTGAATAAAGAGTAACGCATATCTGTGTAAGTCCTTTGCGCTGGAAATATAGATTCTCCATAAACTGCCATTTTTTATGAGCAGCGAGCTGTTCCTTGTGCTTCCGCCCGCCTCCTCATATACAGGGCCTTTTTGTGGATGAATGTGGTACACATTCACCGGTCCCGGTGCCATCGGATACTCTTTTGGGGCGTTACAGTCTAACGCCAGTTTCAGGCCGGTTAGACAATAAGTGATGGCTTCCTGCCTTATCTTGACAAACTCCTCTTCCGGATAATTCCAATATTTGATCAACATTGTATCGGCTAAACTCCCATGCATTTCACAGGCAGATGTCACATCAAGGGGATATTTTAGAGCTTCTTTACAGTACTTAATTGTTTTTGGTATCCGTGGGTCTTCTGATCGAAAACGGTATCCTTCTTGCGAGTAAAGACGGGCGATTTCCGTATATATCTTGCCTTTTTCCGCAGGTGAGTTATAGTCCTTGGCTAAATCGAGCAGTTGTGCTTCCTGTCTTTCCCAGTCGTCCCATTTACCTAATTCTCTTTTCTGACTGCGAATTGCCCCAATCCGTAGGTTCATTTCTTCGTCTGCTTCCTCAGAAAAGCCCTCCAAACAGGCAAGGCAAACGATAAAAGTAATTGCTGTTGCCGTCCATTTAAGTGAAATGTATTTGTATTTACACATCGTTTTATCCCCTAATTTAGTATGAACTAAAATTGACTCGCTTTAATAATTCACTATTTTAACAGGGATTATTCTTTGCTGCAACAGAAATTGAAAAAATCGAAGACTTTGACACATTTTTGGTATTCCTTTCGACATGTCACATTTGACATATAACATCCAGAATTAAAAGCCAACTCGTCAGGGCGGAACCTGCCGTAGTCCAGAAATTATCGTTGCTGTTTTCATAAATACAGCTACTATATTGACTTCTCTGTTCTCCGTAGTGCCATAAGGCATCCCTTCGGGACTGCGAAGGATGAATATGCCGGATAAAAACAGAAAATACCGCATCTTTATAAGTGTTGCTGAGCCGAGCGCCGACGCCCACTGTGCAGGTTTGATAACAGCTTTACGCAAAAGAGGTTACGGCAATATCGAGTTTGTCGGCGTGGGCGGCCCAAAAATGGCCGAGGCCGGCTGTCAACTGCTGCAAACCACCATCGGCAAAGCCGTTATGATATACAATGCCTTCAGGCAGGTCGGCCATTATTATAAACTCATAAAGCGCATAACCTGTTACCTGAAAACAAATAAGGTTGATTTGGTTATTGTCTGCGACTCACCAAGCTTCAACTTCCACGTCGCAAAAGCCGCAAAAAAAGCAGGAATTAAGACCCTTTTTTATGTCGCTCCACAGCTCTGGGCCTGGGCCGGCTGGCGAATCCGCAAACTTCGCAAGTATTGCGATAAGCTCTGCTGCATACTGCCTTTCGAGCAGGATTGGTTTAGCCAAAGGGGCGTCGATGTGGTTTTTGTGGGAAATCCGCTATTTGATGGGCTGGAATTGCCTTTGGCCCATCACAAAAAAAGTTATTCGAATTTTCAGCCAAAAAAGGCAAAGTTTGCCCTTATGCCCGGCTCGCGAGCCGCTGAGATTGAATCGCTCTGGCGGCCAATGCAGCAGATAGCACTTCGTCTAAAGCAAAAATATCCTGGTGCAACTTTCACGACGGTGGCTGTAGATGCTGAGCGTCAGCAGGTATTAAAAGCAGCTCAAATTGCCGGCTTTGAGTGTCAATATACTATTAGCTCGGTTAGTAAAACTGCTGCTGCCGTTGATTTTGCGATTGTAGCAAGCGGCAGTGCCACTTTGCAGGTTGCAGCAGTGAGCTGTCCAATGGTGGTAATGTATCAATCCAGCAGGATTCTGTGGCGTCTGGTGGGATGGTGGCTGGTAAGAACAAAATACCTGTCTTTGGTCAATATTTTAGCTGGTAAGGAATTAGTGCCGGAATTTATGCCGTATTTTAGCTCTATCGAACCGATTGTAGAAGACATCGAGCAGCTTTTAGAGGATAAAGACAAGTTAGCTCAAATCAGCAACGAGCTGATTAAGCTAACAGAGCCGTTGTCTGAAAAAAAGGCATGTGACCAGGTTGCGGAGATAGCTGCCAAAATGCTGCTTTAAGCATCGGCTGAGAGGTGGTTCGAAGGTTTACAATTTTATTGGTTTGGCCGTAGAGTAAATCGCATTTGTGACAAAGAGCTATCAGCTAAGATATTTATGCTCCCTGTTTTGGTGAATACTATTTGGAAAACTTAAGCTAATGTCGGCAGAAAAACGTAACAATATGCCTGGGGAATTTGTCAAGCACTTAGCAGGAAAGACAAACGATTGATTGCATATCTTGATTTGGTGTGGTATAAATATCCATTTAGAATCGATTAAAGTAAGTGGGTATATGAAAGCAGAATAGATGGAATCGGCGGAATTAAGAACGGCGATAGAGAAGTTAGCGGCCCGGGTTGAAAATATCCGGGACTGGCTTTGACTTGCCCAATAAAAAATTACAACTGCAGAAGCTCGAAGAGACAATGGCTAAGGCGGGTTTTTGGGACAATCCTGACAAGGCCCGGACTGTGGTATCCCAACTTAGCACGCTTAAGTCGGTAATCGAGCCGGCGGAGGAAATTCAGCGCGAGGCTAAAGACATTCAAGAACTGTTTGAATTGGCAACTGACAAAGAAGAGTTAAAACAGGTTCAGGGTGACCTGCACGCACTTGTTAAAAGATGTGAACAGATAGAGCTGGCCGGGCTGTTATCCGGGCCCAACGATATGAAGAATTGCTTTTTCAGCATTCATGCCGGTGCCGGGGGAACAGAAAGCTGCGACTGGGCAAATATGCTGCTTAGAATGTATACGCGTTACTTCGAGCATAACAAATACAGGTTTCAGGAGCTTGATATAACACCGGGTGAAGAGGCGGGGATTCGGTCGATAACGCTGCGGGTTAGCGGGCCTTTTGCTTTTGGTAAACTCTCTTGTGAGGTGGGTGTGCATCGGCTTGTGCGGATTAGCCCGTTCGATGCAAACAAGCGGCGGCATACGAGCTTTGCCGCTGTGGACTGCATTCCAGAATTTGATGAAGATATTGACGTTGAAATAAACGAGGATGACCTGCGGATTGATTTTTACCGGGCTGGAGGTGCCGGCGGACAACATGTAAATAAGACCAGCTCGGCGGTGCGGATTAAACATGAGCCGACCGGTATCGTGGTGCAATGCCAAAGTGAACGAAGCCAGCACAGAAACAGAGCCGAGGCGATGAAAGTGCTCAAGGCCAGATTGTATATGCTCGAACAGCAAAAACGCGACGCCGAGCTTGCAAAACTTTACGGCGAGAAGGGAGAAATCGCCTGGGGAAACCAGATACGAAGCTATGTCCTGCAGCCATATCAGATGGTTAAGGACCATCGAACAGACTTCCAGACCGGCAATGTGGATGCGGTGCTCGATGGAGGGCTCGAAGGATTTATAGAAAGTTATTTGCGACTCCAGGCAAAAAAAGGAAAATAGCCACGAATTAGCACGAATTAAATAAGAAAAAAAGTTAAAGGTCAGGAAAAAATGAAACAGATTATTGATGTTGAGCTGAAAACTCGGAAGGTCGATTTTGCCAAATGCGAGACAGATTTGCTTGCGGTTGGTCAATTCTCTGATGTTAAAGAGCTGGATACATTGTGCAGAGAGCTAAACGGCAAGCTCGATGGTGAGATTGAGCGAGTGATTAAGTTAGGTGATTTCAAGGGTAAAGAAGGAACCATCGCAGTTGTTTACGGCAACGACCGTGTAGCTGCCAAGAGGGTTCTGCTGGTTGGTCTGGGCGAAAAGAAAAAGGCAACGCTTGACACGGTTCGCAAGGCGGCGGCTAATGCAGCGAATAGGGCGGTGGAAAAGAAAGCGAAAACTCTCAGCCTGGCGCTGCATAGGGCATTTGGGGGGCGTTTTGATTTGGCAGCTATGGGCAGAGCTATGGCCGAGGGGACATACTTCGGCAGCTATCGCTACGATGAGTTTATTACTGATAGCGAGAATGGACGATTGAGTTCACTTGGCGTTGAGGTGATTGATTCCGATTCGGCGAAGACAAAAAAGCTGAACAACGGCGTTACAAGCGGAGTTATTGTCGGCGAAGCACAAAGTTACGCCCGGACTCTGGCAAATCGGCCAGCCAACGTGGTAAACCCAGCCAGATTAGCGGAAGAAGCAAAAAAATTAGCTCGCCAGACATCAAGATTAACCTGCACGGTTTTTGATGAGAAACAGTTAGCAGCGAATGGTATGGGCGGAGTGCTTGCGGTTGGGTCCGGGTCTAAAAGTCCACCGAGATTTATTGTTTTGAGATACAGCCCATCCCGTAAAGGCGCAGGTGGTAAGCCCACGATTGGTCTGGTGGGTAAGGCGATAACTTTTGATTCCGGGGGAATTAGCATAAAGCCGGCAGACCATATGGATGAGATGAAATTGGATAAAACCGGCGGAATTACAGTATTAGGGACGATGAAAGCGGTGGCGGAGCTGGAGCTGCCTCTGAATGTATATGGAATTATTCCTTCAGCAGAGAATATGCCGGGCGGGACAAGCTATCGACCCGGTGACATCATTACCACCTTTAGCGGCAAAACCGTTGAAGTGCTGAATACCGATGCTGAAGGCAGGATGATACTATGCGATGCTCTTAGCTACGCCGTTAAGCAAAAGTGCGATATTATTATTGACATAGCGACGTTAACGGGCGCATGCAGGGTTGCTCTGGGTAAATATATGGCTGCGCTGATGAGCAACGATGCGAGATTGATGAAGCAACTGCAAAGAGCAGCAGAAGATAGCGGAGAGAAGGTTTGGCCTATGCCGAGCGGTGACGAGTATGCACAGGAGATGAAGAGCAAGATAGCTGATTTGAAAAATATCGGCAGCAAATGGGGTGGCGCCTGCACTGGTGCAGCGTTTTTGAGACAGTTCGTAGGTGATGCAAAATGGGCGCATCTGGATATTGCGGGAACGGAAATGTTCGACAAGGCCACAGAATTTACAACAGAGGGCTCGAGTGGATTTGGTGTCCGGCTACTAACGAGTTATCTTATGAATCTGGCGGGAAAGTAAGCCACGAATTGACATAAATTTGGATGAATTATGAGAAAAGGTGGGAAGATGAATGCTGAAGGCAGAACGGATGTAGATACTGAGAGGCTTAGAAAAGCGGTTACGGAAATACTTTTGGCGGTTGGCGAGGACATCAAGCGTGAGGGGCTAAAGAGGACGCCGGAGCGGGTGGCAAATATGTACGCTGAACTTCTGGCGGGAATGCACGAGGACCCTAAAGAGCATCTTCGAAGTATCTTTACTGAAAGCTATGATGAAATTGTTCTGCTGCGTAACATACCTTTTTATAGCATTTGCGAGCATCATCTGATGCCGTTTATCGGCACAGCCGCTGTTGCTTATTTGCCTTCCGGGGCAGTACTTGGTGTTAGTAAGTTAGCTCGTATTGTTGATTGCTTTGCCCGGCGACTGCAGTCTCAGGAACGGCTGACGTATCAGATAGCTGATTTTATAATGAGCAGTTTAAAGCCCCAGGGCGTTGCGGTGGTGCTGGAAGCTTCGCATAGTTGTATGACGATTCGCGGCGTAAAAAAACCCGGGTCAATAATGGTAACGTCGGCGCTTCGCGGTATATTTAAGAGAGACCCGAGAAGCCGAAGTGAGGTTTTGAGCTTGATGCATAAGTAAAAACTACAAGAGATACTTGATGCTCGATTCTGGATACTCGATGTTGAATTTAATCCGATTGTCAATTACGAGTATCGAGGAACAAGTATCGAGAATCGCAGAAGGTTTTTATGCATAAGACGGCGAGGTGTGTGCGGTTTTCGATTAATCCTTTTTTGCCGAGCGACAATGAGGGTTTTAATTCATTTGCCTCTAAGCCAACCGGGGAAGGATTATCACTATTTTTCGAATTGCTTGTGGAGGTAGCTGGTGAGGTTGAGCCGGCAACGGGGTTTGTTGTTAACGTAGTCGATATCGACAAAAGTGTTCGCAAGTTTGTTGTGCCGATTTTTGCCAGGCGAATAAGAGAGGATTTTCGGCAAGGAAGGCATATAGGGTTTTTTGAGATAGCTGAGCTTTTAAGAGCAGCATGGGGACGATTGGAAAAAAGATTAACCGCAGAGAACGCTGAGTTCGCAGAGAAAGAAATCAAGATTAAAAACTCAGCGGTCTCTGCGAGTTCAGCGGTGAAAGAAAAGGGGATGGTGAGGTTGAGCAAATTGTCTTTGAAGCTCAATCCTTTCAGGAAAGTGGAGATAGATTCAGGGGACTCAAAGATGATTTATTTTAGCGAGAAGTTTGAGTTTGCTGCGACGCATAAGCTCTGGAATGAGCAATTTAGCGATGAGCGTAATTTTGAAGTTTTCGGCGATTGCGCAAACCCTACCGGCCATGGACATAACTATATTGTTGAGGTTACTATAAAAAAGCCAGCAGGCGGTAGCAGCTTTTGTGTTGGTGATTTTGAGAAAATAGTGGACGATGAGCTTATGAAATTGATTGACCATAAGAATCTAAATACCGACGTTGCTGAGTTTGGCAAGACCAATCCCACGGTTGAAAATATTGCGGTTTTTGCGTGGAAAAAACTCGCCGGTAAATTCAGTGAAGCGAAACTTCACTGCATTACTGTCTGGGAAACCGATAAGACATACTGCTCATACTATGGGGAGTGATTAAATTTGGGCCACTAAGGCACCAAAACACGAAGGGATAACAATTGAAGTTCAAAGAAATTTTTATTATATAATGTTGGTGTTTTTGTGACTTTGTGTCGGAAAAGAGGTAGTGGTTACATGCCTGTGAGCCGGTTTTTCGGCGAGAATCGCTAAATCCGAGACGTTTAGGATTCTACACACATTTGAATCCAAACCTATATCGGCCGGGGAAAACAGCCGATAGGAGGAGACTTATCAATGATGGTAGTGGTTGGTTAAGGATAGTCGGCCGATAAAAAAGGTGTTTTTTGACTTTAAGTATAAGTTTGCAGAACGAACTTATGGGGTTTTGGGGGCGTATAGGTTTTTATGTAAAAATTGGTGATAGGGGTTCGCAGGAGGCGTGTCTTAACTAAAGCTATGTTCTTTATTAGCCGATACTTATGCTATATAAAAACGGTCGGTCATTCCGCATCAAAATGTGGTAAAATAGATAAGTTCTTACTTACTTATACCTGTTAAATGGGATTGTGGTTTTGGTGCGGGACTGACTACTAAAAAAAGGTATCCGAGAAAATGTTGGATACAAGGGGTCTGTGTTTGCTTTTTTAGCGCAGCCGACGGGGACGGAGTCTGCTCTAATTTACAATTTATTATTGACTATTTGCTATCGAGCCCTATATGAAAGCACTTATCATAGATGTAGCTAACCGCAAATTGATTACTGATTATTAGCTATGGATATAGGTGCTTGTATGAAAGTATTAGTTACGGGTGGGGCGGGATTTATTGGTTCTCATCTGGCAGAGCGGCTGCTCAAGGATGGTAATAAAGTAGTTGTTATCGATAATCTCAGCACCGGAAGCTTAAAAAATATCGAAGACTTCAAAACCAACTCCAGGTTTGATTTTGTCGAAGGTGACATCCGTGATGCCAAGCTGATGGAGACTCTGGCAAAGCGAAGCGATGTTGTATATCATCTTGCTGCGGCGGTAGGCGTCCAGCTCATAGCTGACAAGCCGGTACATACGATAGAGACAAACATCAGCGGCACCGAAGTTGTACTGGAGGCATGCAATAAGTTCAACAGGAGAATCCTGATTGCATCAAGCAGCGAAGTCTATGGCAAAAATGAAGCTGTTCCCTTCTGTGAAGATGACGATATTGTGCTCGGCAGCACAAGTTTTTCGCGGTGGTCTTACGCATGCAGTAAGGCGATAGACGAATTTTTGGGTTTTGCATTCCATCAGCAGTACGGATTGAGTGTAATAATCGGCAGGTTCTTTAATACGATTGGGCCGAGGCAAACAGGTCGGTATGGAATGGTGGTGCCGCGATTTGTTCAGTGGGCGTTAAAAAATGAGCCGATTTTGATATACGGCACAGGCAAGCAAAGGCGATGTTTTTGTTATGTAGCTGACCTTGTCGAGGCGGTTATCAACTTGATGAATTGTGAAGAAGCGGCAGGGAAGGCATATAACATCGGCTCGACTGAAGAGATTACCATCGAAGAGCTTGCAGATAAAATTATCGAAATGACCGGCAGCAGAAGCAAAAAGGAATTTGTTCGCTATGAGATTGCTTACGGCAGGCCGATTGAGGATATGATGCGTCGGGTGCCGGGTCTTGAACGAATCAAAAAGACTATCGGCTGGGAGCCCAGGACAAGTCTGACCGAAGCGCTGCAGGTGATTATTCAAAGCTTCAAATAGCGGAAGCGTTGATGCGTAGATGCGTATATGCGTGGATGCGTTGCTCATTTACTCATATTCTCATTTACCCATTTACTCATTTACTCGTATGGTTGGTGAAAGCTATCTGCCGATAGAGATATCTGTCGTTATCCCGGTGTATAACGAAGAAGAAAACCTTGGCAGGTGCCTTGAGGCGGTATATCAATCGAAATATCCCCCTTGTGAGGTTATAGTGGTGGATGACTGCTCCACCGATAATTCTCTGGCTGTGGCTGAGCGATTCCCTTGTCGAGTGGTTAAGTTGAGCCAGAAACACGGTGCCGCCAGGGCCAAGAACCGTGGGGCTGAGGATGCGAGGGGAGATGTTATTTTCTTCACCGATGCCGATATCCTGCTCGAAGTCGATACGCTCTCACTGGTGGTCGAGGATTTCGCAGACCCACAAATCTCCGGGGTGGTGGGGCTTTTAGACAAAGAAGTGAGGTGCAGTAACTTCTGCAGCGAATACAAGAACCTATGGATGCATTACACTTACGCCCGGCTGCCTGCCTACACTGGTGCTTTCTACACCAGCGCTGCAGCCGTCAGAAGGAACGTCTTTAAAGAGAACAGGGGCTTTAACGAGAATTACCGGGGGGCAAGTGTGACCGAGGATGCCGAATTTGGGCAGAGATTATTAACCGCTGGCCACAGGATATACCTGGACAAAAGGATAACTGTAAGGCATCTCAAACACTACTCCTTGATTGAGCTGATAAAGACCGATTTTTGGCGTTCTTACGGGCTGACCATGACTAGACTTAGAAACAAGATTGGAAGGATTAGACAAAAAAGTTTCACCACAGTACCCTCGTTTTTTATCCTGAGCGTTC